>CAYIZA010000001.1:0-30480 GCA_964367965.1 uncultured Christensenella sp.
GGAGGCTCCGGAGGGCGGCGATATAACCTATACCACCTCAGGCGGCGACTACTCTATAACAGTGCCACTTTCCACTCCGGATATCCGCAACAGTTGGATTTTTGATACCAATCAGTTTGCCATACAGCGTAGTGTGACAGGCTGGCAGTTTGCCAAAAATACTGAGGGCGAATATATTAAAGATACTGAGGGAAATTTTTTAGTACAGCCAATCTATAATGAACAGCAGAGCGGCGGTTTTGCCTGGATTGTCCGTTTGGAAAACGACTATCTTTCCCTGAGTGAACAAGAGTACATGCAAGCATATTTGAACAACGCTCTCACATATGTGCAGATATGTCTGATGCAGTTGGATGCCGGGGTTAGTGCAATGACCTATAATGAATACAACGCCGACTATGCTGGGTCTATACTGTTGGACTTTGCTAACAATTACGACCGCCTGGGGCTGGTTTTGACCGATACCACAGAGAATGCTGCTCAACTGGGTGCCATATATAAAGGTGCAATCTCACAATTTATTTTGGAAAGAATGATCGGTGTAAGTACAACGAACTACAATTCCGGTAACAAGACCTTTTCCGAACCCTTTATTGACTGGAACGGCGATAATAAGTACGATGCCTTGCTGAACGAGCCAATCATCCCAGCGGAAAGTTTCATCGACTGGAACGGCAACGATGTCTACGACCCAACACTGGATGAACCCTTTGAAGACTCGAACGACAACGGCGAATGGGATGAGGGGGAGACTTTTACCGACTACAACCAAAACGGCGTTCGGGAGACCGGGCTTGCTGAGCCATACACCGACGCAAACGGAAATGGGGTCTATGATTATGAAACCTTTACTGACTACAACGAAAACGGCGTTCGGGATACCAATATAAGCGAACCGTTCTTTGATGCCAATGAAAATGGACAGCGAGATGCCACAATCACCACCGGCACATGGTTTGTCCGCAACTACAGTGAAGTAGCCGGAAATATCGCCGATGAACTCACTGTATTGACCAATGAGCCGAGCGAAACTCCGCTCTTCCCACAGACCTGGAGGCTGGAAGTTACCGATATCGCTGCTGCAGACTTCTTTACCCCGGGAATTGAGGCAACCTCGGACACTGTACGCCGGCTGAGCAATATGGACTATGCCCAGTGGCAGAGCGCACTCTTTGTTCCGAAAGAGAATTATCAATTTGATATGCTATCAATCGATTTTGATGCTGAAACCAGTTTCGGGCTGACGGTGTATATAAAAGTCAACACCGCCGCTGGGTCTTTTGTGGTGCCGGTCTGTTTTATGGGGCTCGACCACACAAAGAGTTCCGACTGGATGAATATACAAGAGGGGCTCTACAGCGAAACAATGGATCTTACAGGTGACGAGTTTGAAGAGGCTTACCGTAGGATTACCTTGGAAGACCTCTTTGATAAGACCGCCAAACGCAACTCCATTATGGTGGAGATGGATTTGATTATGGATGCCATACAACTGGGCATTGTCCGGGCAGGAATTGCAGGCTATGACGGCACGCTCGACCTGGAAGATAGGGGATACCACACCAACAAAGTGGACAACATTGAACTGGGTAATATGTATGACAAAACTCTAGTCAGCGAGGGTACTGAGATGCTGGCATACGCCGGTGTGCTTGAGTCCTTTGAACTGCTCTTTGAGATAGACCAGCCGGTAGAAGGTCAGCAGTACAACTTCAAATTTCTGGTCAACGGCTCTTTGTGGGGCGAACTGGGAGAATAAAAACAGGCGGGTGAAGATAATACAATGTTTTTGGGAGAGAACTAAGCACGCAGAAGATTTCGCCCGGCAGATAATAAATCACTAGTTTTTGAGCGCTAATTTATCTGTGAAGTTCTGCAAATGAGAAAAATGTAATAAATCGGTGTTTTTTAAAGCGAATTTACAGGATAAATTCGCTTTTTTTGCTTTTTGATGAGAAATCAATGTTTTAAGCCATATTTCTGCTGACAAAAACCTTGCCGATTGAGAGGCGGGCGGTCGGGGAGAACACCACCGGCAACAGCGCAACCAAACCGCCCAAAAACTCTTTCTGGCAATTTATTAAAAAACAGAACGATTAAATAAGCGATTATGTTGTAAATTTTTCATAAAATTGCTATAATTCGGCAAAATAAGTTTACATTATGACTTTCTTTTGGTAGAATAGAGGTTAATAAGTAACATTTTAAAGTTATGGAGGGAACATGGTTCTTGCCGGATTCGCACAACTTGGATTGGGAATTACCGCTTGGCTGAACGAAAAGCTCGGCTGGCTTGCCGACACTTTAATGGGCTACATCATAACGCCGATATGCTTTTTGCTCTATTCTCTCCAGTTGGGATTGTTTATCTTTATGGATGCCATTCAAGGCATATTCAGAAAACTTGCCGGTTTGGACCTCTACTACTATAACGGGCAGCAGCAATCGGGCGACCTGGTTATGTCACTGATACAGAGCCAGGAGGTTATGAGCGTTTTTTGGGCGGTGTTGGTGGTAGCAATTATGTTGCTGTTCGTAACTACTTTTGTGGCGATTATCCGCAGTGAGTTTACCGAAAAGGGCGCCAATCCAAAAGGCCCTATCATCGGACGGGCTATCAAGGCAATTTTCTACTTCGCTGCTGTGCCGATTGTTAGTATAATGGGAATATTCATCGCCAATGTCTTTCTGCGCAGTCTGGATACCGCCACCGCTAGCGGAGCAACCTCTATCAGCGGAGTGGTATTCTCAGCAGCCTGTTACCAGGGCAACAGAGCCAGGCAGGATGCCGATTTTGCCCGTGAAGTGGCAGGGCAGTTCGGGCTTGACCCGAATGTAGCCACCCAGGCACAGGTTGCCGCCGCTATTGATACCGCTTTCCGCACTAATTCTGCAACACCGGGCGACCACAACCTGTACATAGGTGGTAAGTCATATATGAAGGGCTACCAAACCTATTTTGGCAAGGCTAGCATAAACAGCCAGAACTACAGTATTCAGAACTTTGGTATGGTTTATTACTATTACGACTTGCTGTTGGGGTACAACTATCTGATAGGTTATGCCGGCGGACTTATGGCAGTTTCTCTGCTTTTAACTATAGTATTTGGTGTAATGCAACGAATCTATGAGTTGGTCATCCTGTTTGTGGCGGCACCGCCATTAATTGCCTTTATGCCTATTGATGACGGCGCAAAGTATAAGAAATGGCGTGACGAATTTATCAAAAAAGTCGGGGCGATGTACGGCCCTATAATAGGTTTAAACTTAATGTTCCTGGTGCTTACCGTGCTCCAAGGTGTTCATATATTCCCGAACGATAATGCAATGTACGCTATGTATAATAGCGTTGTTCAGATGTTGTTCCTGGTAGTGGGTTTGGTTTCTGTCAAAGAATTCAGTTCACTTATATCAAGTCTTATCGGCACCGAAGATTCCCTGTCTAAGGGAGAGAAAGTTAAAGGTGATGCGCTACAGATGGCAGGCCGTATAGGAGGAGGAGTCGCTGCCACCGGTCAGATGGCGTGGCGTGTGGGGAAAGCCGGGCTTAATACCGCTTCAGGGCTTGCACGAAAAGGAGGCGCCGCTCTTGGAAGCCTCGGTGCTGAAGAAGGCGAGAAAAACATACTTGGTCGGGCTTGGGACAGCGGAGCCGGTGCAGTTGATACACTCCGGGCTGCGCCAAGGAAGGCTATTGCTAGCAAAGGATATTTAGTTGACGATGAGGGAAAAGTAAAACGCAAAGGCTGGAGCGACCGTGGTAAGAAGTCTAGCGATAGAGGACTATTACTAAATGCTGGTTACGATGCAAGTATGATTGACTCTATGGATGACAAAACGAAGAAAGCCTTGCTGGATGATTTCAAGGAGCATGGCACATTGAACACCACCGGTGAGGATAGGTCGTTTAGTGGAGTTATTGCTGATAAAGTTGTCGACCAGAAAAACCAGGAGAGAAAAGATAAGCGTAAAGATGCCATAACACTAGGCACTTTGGGCAAAGATATTAAGACTTACACCGGAGGTCAGGGTGGTGGTGGAACTGGAAAAATCTGGGATAGGTTTATGGGTTCATTGGGTAAAGATACCACCCGTTACGGTACTTTCAAAGGAGTGAGTGAAGCCTACGAAAAAGGTGAGGGCGGATCTGGTGCTATTCCGATTTTCGGCTCAGTTAAAGGAGTGAGCGACATTCAGAGTCAGGCTAAATTGAGTAAGGACGCCAAGGAGGCTAAAGATGCCGGAGAGGCTCAGGAAGGACAGGCAGCGGCAATTGCCAAAGCAAGCAGTGACAAAGATAAGGCTATGGCAGATAAACTTCAGGAAATTTTAAATGCACTTCAAAGTGGTCTTAATATAAACAACATGGGCAGCGGAACTAGTGGCACAGGTGCTGGAACAACTGGCGGTGCTGGCGGAGCAGCCGCTCCTACAGGACCAATCAATGTGACAGTGGACACCTCTGTTCTGAGAGGTCAACTGTCAGCGCTGGCGATGAATATATCAACTATGTCGCAAGCGTTAAGAGATACCGAATCCTCAGTAAATAGGGCAAGCAGCGAAATTAAAGCGGCAGCCACTAACCTTGCAGACATCTCTAAGAAATGGAAGCCTTAAAGATTAACTGACCGGATTTAAAAAGCAAAAAGAGTACTTCGGTGCTCTTTTTTGTTTTTACCCTTAACCGTCGGGCAACTTCAACTTTTGATAGACTCAATTTAATAAAACCGCCTTTTGCCGGGAATCTGCAGATTCCAGAGAGTTCACCACAAAACTCAATTTTTGAGAATGGAGCCCGAACTTTATTTAAAAAGATTTTTGCACCGAAATTGCCTCGCTTTTGCTCTGTGATTTTTTCCCGCCTTATCCATTATCAAAACAGGGTTGGCAAAAACTTTCGATATACCCCTCAATTTGTTTTGAAAAAATGAATTATTATATTATACTTTAGTTAAACTAAGTTAGGGGAATTCAATGAAATATATTCCACGCAGAACAAAGGTTAAATTAGAGTTCTACAAAGGCATCACTTTGGGTGATGTTATTTTGGCTGCTATAGGCATCGGGGTGCTGATGCTAATAATCTTCACTGAGGGTTTTGGCGATACTATGACCAAAATCTATCTGGGTTCTGCATGGGCTGCTATAGTTCTTTCGCTATTCCTGCGCCTTGCCGACGGTCTGCCGCTTTATACCACTCTGTTATTGCTCATTAAATTCTTTGCATACCGCAAGAAATATTCCAAATATCCTAAGGCTCGCAACTCCGATATTAAAACGCTAACCCCATACAACAATGTACGGGACGGCTTTATCGACTTTGAGAACTACTATGCCGTGGTGCTGGAAGTTCGTCCGATTGAGTTCGGACTGCTCAACCCAGACAAGCAGGAGGCGGTCATCCGCACCTTTGCCAACGCCCTCCGGTTAGTTACCCTACAGCAGACAGTTAGTATTGTTAAAACCACTGTGCCTATGCCTATGGATGAATACATATACGCTGAGGACCGCAAGTATGATGCTGTACTGGAACGGGTTACCGACCGCCAGATGACCAAAGCGGAGGCAGAGGCTCGCTCGCTGATATTTGAATCCCGTATGCAGCGGCTGAGAGATTTCAGCGACAGTGAACGAGTTTTCAAAGACCACTTTTATTTGGTGGTATACGATTCAGACCGTGAGAGTCTGTCCATAACCGCTGAGAGTATGATTGCTACCTTTATGCGTGGTGTGGTACCTATGGTGGCGGAGCGTCTACGAGACCAGGATTTGGCGGTCTTCATCCGCTCCAACTATGGCAAGGACTTCGACGAAGGCGAACTGGCTATAATCCCTATGCGGGAATATTCTCGCTGGGCAACCCCGGACTCCATTGAGTTTAAGGCAGGACGAACGGTTATCAATAAACAGGAATACCGAAGTTTCTCCATAACAGACTATCCGCTCAATGTGGGGAATGCTTGGGCATGGCCTTTCTTTCAGTTGGATTCCTGCAAGGTAGTGGTCAATATGCGAATGATTCAGAAAGACAAGGCAGAAAAACAACTCGACCGGGCTATCGCTGAACTTGAGAGCCGGCAGCGCTCAGTATTCAAATCCAGTAAGCAAGTGGAGTTAAGCACTCAGTTGGAAACGCTGACTGAACTTATATCCGACCTTAAAATCGGCAACGAGGATTTGTTTAATGTAAACATACACATAATGGCGGAAGAGGGCGTTAAAAAAGAAGTTAGAGGTATTTTAAAGCAGTATGGCTTTAAATACAGTGAAATGTTCGGACGCCAGGTTGAGGGTTTTATCAGCAGCAATGTGTCCCGTATAGATAAGGCGAAGAGCCACGAACGGGGCATCCATACCTCCTCAATCGCCGCTATGTTCCCCTTTATCTCCAACAGTTTGCAGGACACCGGCGGCTTCTATGTGGGCTACAATGCCTACCCTGTCTTTGTGGACTTCTTTAAACGGAACAATGAGCGGGTAAACTCTAACCTAATGGTTATAGGAAAGTCCGGAAGTGGTAAATCCTATGCCGTGAAAGTGCTGCTGGCAAACCTTGCCGCAGACAATGCTCGTATCTTCATACTCGACCCGGAGGATGAGTATACCGACCTGGCACGCAACCTGTCCGGTAAAGTTATAGATGTGGGCTCCAGCCAGCACGGAATTCTGAACCCTTTCCATATTATGACAACGCTGGGCGCCGACGAGGGCACCGAAGGAGACAGTTATTCTATGCACCTGCAGTTCCTTGAGGAGTTCTTCCGTACTATCTTTGACGGTATGGGTAGTGACGCTTTTGAGGTGCTGAACACCCTGGTGGCTGAGGTCTATAAACGCAAGAAGATTGGCGGCAACACCAACCTCGCCAGCCTCAAACCGGAGGATTATCCGGTATTTGATGACCTCTATGCTCTGGTAAACGAAAAACTGGACAAGGAAAAGGATGAATATCACAAACGCAATCTGCAGATTCTGCTCAACTATGTGCAGAAGTTTGCCAGAGGCGGCCGCAACAGTAACCTGTGGAACGGTCCGACCTCCATTGTTACTGCTGAAAACTTTGTGTGTTTCAACTTCCGTTCGCTTATGGTAAACCGAAACACCACTATTGCAAACGCACAGATGCTGCTGGTGTTTAAATACCTGGACAACGAAATACTCAAGAACCGGGATTTCAACCTACGCTATGAGACCTCCCGTAAGATTATTGTAACGGTGGATGAAGCCCACTTATTTATAACTCCGAAATTCCCGATAGCGCTTGAATTTATGGCGCAGATGGCAAAGCGTATCCGTAAGTATGAGGGTATGCAGATAGTAATTACCCAGAACATTAAGGACTTTGTCGGCTCGGCCGATATTGAACGGCAGGCAAGTGCGGTAATCAACGCCAGTCAGTATTCTATGATTTTCTCACTTGCTCCAAACGATATAAACGACCTGGTAAACTTGTACCGAAACGCTGGTGAAATCAACTCCGATGAGCAGGACGCCATTGTAACCGCCGGTCGGGGTCAGTGTTTCTTTATTTCAAGTGCCTATTCCCGAACTATGTTTATGGTGGAGGCTAACAATGCCATTAAAAAGTTGGCAAAAATATAACTAAATCGGACAAAAACTGTCTAATCACACCCAAAAGAGTGCAGAACACCTGCATTCTTTTTTTTGCGAAAGGGTATTGCTTTTGACGGCAAAGTATGGTAAAATTAATGTAGTTTTAAAGGAGGTTCGGTATGGCAAAGAAATATTTGGATAAATTTTGGTTTGAACCTATTCTTTTCAGCCGTGGAATTACTCTTAAACAGGGCAGGGCTGGTATGTATGTCACCAACCTGACCGACATAGTGCTTCAGACCGATTATGGCGAAGATTTTGCAGCAAACAAAAAAGACGATGCCGCCGGCAACGCTATTTTCCCTATATATTCCCCGGGCAAGTTAGAGGAATCCGGGCGGATGCTTGCCGGACTCAGACCCGGTGTGAAACAGGCACTTAATCTTATGGCAAGTGGCGGACACAGCGCCAACACCCTGCTGGGCAAGGAATGGGATATCCAGACCACTGCCCGTATTCTGGAATCCGCCAGTGACACCGGAAAAGATAACTCCAAAGTATATAAGAATGAGGAGCGATGGGCAGAACTCGCCAAAGTGGACGGACATACGAAAATCTCCGAGTTTGTCGATATGCTCACCGCCGAGTGGCTAGTAGCATCTGCCGGCGATACTGAAATGGACAGCAAGTTGCTGGCCGCTGGCGAAGCGGAGTTTGTACCGCTGGCTAAGCCGGTTATAAACACCAACGGAATGCCCCTCTATCCTCCTTTTATGGTGAAAACAAAGGACGGCGAGAAAAAAACAGTTGATATAGTGGCATATGATGCCGTTTTTAAAAGAGCAGTTGAAAAGATGCAAAAGGTACTGGGAGTCAGCATTGTGCTGGACAAGGCGATGGATGCCTCACAGGTTAAAGTAAAGACCAAAGGCCGCATAAAAAAGTTGTCAGAATGGTTCGCCAACGGATACCGCAGGCACGGCAATAAGATGCTGAGGAGTGTCCGAAACATCTCAGAAATTCACTATGGACGGGATTTAAGGGAAACAGACAACGCTACCCAGTTATATGCTATCCTCAAAGAGGTGAGTTATCACGCAATGGTGCCGTATCAGGATGATATATCAAGGGTATTGAGAAGCGGAGAGGGTTTTGGTATGCCCGACCCTGATGAAATTAAAAAGTCAGACCTGAATAAATTAACTGCTGCAACCGCAGCCTATATCGCAAGCGAGATAGTCTATATTTTTGTGGAAAAAAACGAAGTTGCGCAGGGACTGCACAATGTTTTTAGGCAGGAAGTTGCCAACACGCTGTCCAGTTTCAGCGCTGATAACGATTGGGCGGTATCTTTAATGTCCGGAATTGTGGACATAAGTGTCAACTTTATGGCTTACAACGCACACTTCACACCAGATGATTATGCCCAGGCGACCGGACTCCCTTCTCTAAAAAATTACCGCACTATGGACGAGGTTATGTTCGCCAAGAAAAAATATCCGAGACTCACCGCTACTCAAGTGGCGGAGAGAGAGGAGGCTATGAAAAAGACAAAAGCCAAAGAGGAGAGAGATCCTTTTTTGGTGAACATTGCGGAACAACCGCAAGAGAAAGAAGAAATTAAGCCTTGTTCGGTGGGGGCTGCGGAGAAAGTTGAAAATAAAAAAGACCCTGAATTTGTTGGGCTGTCAAGGTTTTTATTGATAAAGGCGGCTGCCGAGGCGAAAGCGAAGGAAGCAGAGGATGCTCGCAAGGGGGTTATTGAGTTTAAAACAAGGGCTATCCCGTGGGATGAATATTCTAAAAATTTTACTGAGCGAATTTCGAACCGTGAGCCTGATTGTATGAAGATATGGGATAAAAGTTGCAATAGGATTGAATCTCTTATTCAGCGAGAACACAAAAGTCTTAGCACTAAATATGTAAGAGAATTGTCCATACTCAAGGAACTTGAAAATGCTGAACAAAGCGAATCTCGGCTGAAAAAGCAGGGAGAGAAAGTTTGCGGAATTAAGCGAAGTCTGGATACCGTTTCAAAAATTATACCTAAGTTTGTAGACCTAGCAAAGAGCAAGGATATTCAGAAAGCGCTTGATGAATCAAAGCAAATGCCGGAGTATAAGGCAGCAAGAGAACTTATAAAAGACTCACTGGAGTTAGCATCCTTTATAGTGGTTGAGGCAGGCAGCGATATGGGTACATATGAGTACAAGAGCGTGGATGAAACCTTTTCCGGAATTTTTAAGCGTTATGGAACCAGAGATTTAAATGAGATTTTCATAAAAGAAAAAATACGCCCAGTCAGTGAAGAGGCCGAGAAAGAAATTGCCAATCAGCCAAGACCTTGCTGAGAAAAAATGCAGATTTAAATATAAAAAGGAGATAAAAATATGAAAAATTTAACAAAAAACGACCCAAAGGTGATTGAAGCCAGTTATAATGTGCTGGAGAAAATCATCGTTTCAATTGAGTTTAAAACCAAAGAAGAACTCCTGAATCTGGCGGATATTATGGTCAAAAAAGTACAGGCGGGGAACTATCCGGAAATCATCAAACTTGCCTATGCAGATGCAAGGCACAAGATTGAACTTCTGAATCTGGAACAACTCAACGAGATTAAAAACATTATTAACTCCTAATAACAGTGTAGCCATTGCCTGTCTGAGTGCAAGAGAAAACCCAACTTTATAAAAGTAGGGGTGGGTTTGTTTTTTCGGAGTTAAGTCCCAAAGTCCGGTTTGTGAAGATACCACAAACTGGATTGTGCCGGATTGTTTAGGCTGTAGAAAGCAGATTAGAGAGTGCAGAAGAAGTTGGAGAGTGCAAAAAGCGTGCTAGAGAGTGCAAAAAACAGGTTGGAGAGTGTAAAAAAGCCGGTTGGAAGTATAAAAACAGGTTGGAGAGTGTAAAAAGAGGGTTGCCCTCTTGGAAAGTGCAAAAGAAGTTGGAGAGCATAGAAAGCAGGTTTGAAGTGTAAAAAAAGAGGGCAACCCTCTTTTTTGTTTTATTCATACTGTAACTGAAAGGCTCACCACTTTTTTCTATTGAAAAAGTCAAAATCTTTTTTAGACAACGGCAATCTATAGAGAAACCTTTCGCAGTTTAGCGATGGCATATAGAACACTGTCCGACCAGCAAAAAAGTTATGGAGCACCTTTCATAATTGAGAGGTGTACATACAATATTATCCGACCCGCAAAAGGTTACACGCCCCCGCTCACAACTTAGGAGTGGTGCTGATAATTTCGCCGCCGCCCAGACAGAGTTCTTCCCGGTCGTACAGCACGACATACTGCCCCTCAGTCACCGCCCGTTGCGGCTGGAGGAAGTCTATCCTGGCGCCGGTGTCGGTAGGGGTGACCCGGACTGGCTGATCGGGCTGACGGTACCGAAACTTGGCAAGGCACTCAAAGGGAGCAGTTGGTTTTTCAGGAATCCAGTTGAAGCCGGTAGCGGTCAGCGAGGTGGAGAGCAGTTGGTCGTCTTCTCCCTGTTCGACATACAGCACATTGTTCTTCAAATCCTTTTTAATTACAAACCAGCGTTCGCCGGTGCCGCCTGCCTGTCCGCCTATGCCCAGCCCCCGGCGTTGCCCCAGGGTGTAAAACATAAGCCCGCTGTGGGTTCCCAGGACTTTGTCGTCCAGTGTTCTGATATCGCCGGACTGAAAGGGCAGGTAGTTGGATAAAAACTGCTTAAAATTGCGCTCGCCGATAAAACATATGCCGGTGCTATCCTTCTTGTTAGCAGTTGGCAGATTGTGAGTGCGGGCGATTTCACGAACCTCAGTCTTTCTGAGTTCGCCCAGCGGAAAGATAGCATCTTTCAGTTGTGATTGACTGAGTTGGTTCAAAAAATAACTCTGGTCTTTGTTTTTGTCCACCGCTTTTTGGAGGTAGGTCTTGCCGTCTTTGGTGAAACTTCGGGCATAGTGCCCGGTTGCTATAAAATCAGCGCCCAGAGTCTTTGCTTTTTTTATAAAAAGGTCAAATTTGATTTCACGGTTGCAGAGCACATCGGGGTTCGGAGTGCGCCCGGCTCGGTAACTATTCAAAAAATAGGTGAACACCCTTTGGAAATATTCCTTGGAGAAGTTGACCGAGTAGTACGGAATTTCTAGTTTGGTGCAAACTGCCGCCACATCGTCGTAGTCCTGTCCGCTGGTGCACACTCCGTTGAGGTCCTTTTCTTCCCAGTTCTTCATAAAAAGGCCGATGACATTATAGCCCTGCTGCTTGAGTAAAAGCGCCGTGACCGAACTGTCCACACCGCCGCTCATTCCCACCACAACTGTTTTTTTCATTCTATTTCTCCGAGAGCACCACCGGCACCTTAAAGTTCCGGGTTGCGAGTTTTATAATATCAAATATCCACATTATTACCGCAATAATGCCGATTACCGAGGGTATTGAATAGAGGTCGGATTTGACAAGTATGTCGGCAATCGGATTGAGGAAACCGGCACTGCCCACCTGCCAGACCATAAACATAATCATACCACAAAACAGGAAAAAGGAGAACATAACCGACATAATTATGCCTTTTATGTAGCGTTTTACATAATAACAGTGTGCACCCATCCAACCAAAAAAGATACACCAGAGCAAGGTGTTTTTCCAGGATAAGTCCTCAGGAAAAACGGTGGAGTAGACCACCAACTCAGGTTGATATTCCTTTCTAACTTGGCTAACTTTCTTGTTTGAAGCATTACTAATCTGCTTGAGGTTAGTGTTGCATTTTGTACAGCCGCTGCTGCCTCTTTTTATTCGTGCTCCACAGTTTGGGCAACGCATAGGCTCACCTCTTATTTTTTCATCAGTCGGGCGAGGTCGAGAACACGGTTGGAGTAGCCCCATTCGTTATCGTACCACGCAACCACTTTTACAAAATTCTCGTTCAACATAATGCCGGCACTTGCATCAAACACGCAGGAGTGAGAATCTCCGTTGAAGTCACTGGAAACCACCGATTCCTCGGTGTAGCCCATAATTCCTTTGAGTTCTCCCTTGCTCGCTTTTTGCATCGCCTGGCAAATCTTCTCATAACTGGTCGCTTTTTTCAGCCGAACGGTCAGATCCACAGCGGACACATTTATAGTAGGCACACGGAAAGACATACCCGTCAACTTGCCTGACAGGTGAGGGATAATCACCCCTATGAGTTTTGCAGCGCCAGTGCTGGAGGGGATGATATTGCTGAAAGCAGCACGGCCGCCACGCCAATCCTTTTTGCTCGGCCCGTCCACAGTAAGTTGAGTAGCGGTGACCGAGTGGATGGTGGACATAAGCCCTTCCTCCACGCCAAAGTTGTCATCCAGAACTTTTACCAGTGGCGCCAGACAGTTGGTGGTACAACTGGCATTAGACACTATCTGCATATCTTTTTTAAGCGCCTTGTTGTTTACGCCAACCACAATGGTGGGCATTTCTTTACCCGGAGCGGTGACCAAAACTTTTTTTGCACCGCCTTTGAGGTGCTCGCTGGCAGTTTCAAAACTGGTGAACTTTCCGCTCGCTTCAATGACTATATCTGCCTCACACTTGCCCCATGGAATCTGGGCAGGCTCTCTTTCAGAGAAGAATGGCACCAGCAATCCATCAATAGTGAGAACATTGCCCTTGCCGGCAACCTTGCCGTCAAAAGTGCCGTGCGGGGTGTCATACTTGAACATATAGGCGCCATATTCGGCATCCATAAAGGGGTCGTTGACAGCGACCAGTTCAATGTCGCTGCTCCTAACTGCTAAACGGGCAACCAGTCTCCCAATACGCCCAAAACCATTGATTCCAATCCTAATTTTACTCATTTTTTACTTCCTTTTTATTATTTTAAATTTTCCGGATTCAGCACTTTGAGCCTGTCCGGCACAAAGAGCCCGTCCTTGCGAATCAGTACATTGTCGAACCAGATTTCGCCACCGCCATACTCCGGGGTCTGAATCTGAATCATATCCACATGCATACCAGACTCATTGCCGTTGGGAGCCTCAAGCAAAGACTGCCCAAAAGCCATATGGAAAGAGCCGCTGATTTTTTCGTCGAACAGAGTATCTTTCATCGGCTGATTTATCATCGGATTTACCCCAAAGGCAAATTCGCCGAAGTAACGGGCGCCCGCATCGGTGTCCAGAAGTTTCCTGAACGCCTCGGGATTATTGCAGTCAGACTGCACAATCTTGCCCTCTTTAACTGTGAGTTTTATGTTCTCGAAAATATCGCCTGCAATAGACAATGGTACATTGAAAGTGACGGTGCCGTTTACACTGGTACGGAGTGGGCTGGTGAAGACTTCGCCGTCGGGTATGTTGTATTGTCCGGCGCACTTGCAGGCTTTCTGTCCCTTTATCGAGAAGGTTAAATTGGTGTCTTTGCCCAGCAGGCGCACCTTGTCTGTACTCTCAATAAGTTCACAGAGCGGAGTCATCGCCTCTTTCATCTTGGCATAGTCTACAGTGCAGACATCCAGATAGAAGTCTTCAAATTCCTCGGTGCTCATCCGGGCGTTGTATGCGCTGGTAGCGTTTGGGTAGTTCAAAAGCGCCCATTTAACATTGTTCCTGTCGTATATTTCATGTCGCTTTTTCCCCGAAATAGTAGCCATAAGTTGAAGAACTTCAGGCGGAATATTTTTGTCATCAAAGACATTGTCGCTGCCGTCAATCAAAATGGATGCCCTAAGATTTTCCCAGAGCGGAATATTGAGGGCTGTGTTCTCTTCGATTATCTCCTTGCTATAATGTGGGGCGAGGTGGGAGGAGAGCAGTGAACTGGATGTCCGTACATGCGGAATACCGCCCGCCGCCCAGATATTGTCTATAATCTCTGCCACGAACTCGTGTGGGGTGTCGATTGCAGTAACCAGGCACCGATCCCCCTTTTGTATGGAGGTGGAGTAGGTTACTAAACTCTTTGCTAGTTTTTTCAAGCGCTGGTCTAACATTAATTGCTCCTTTAATTTTTTGTCTTAGTCTTTGGTGTGGCTTTTTTAGCCGGTTCTGGAACTTTTTTATAGTCCCCGGTTCCGGATTGTTTTTTCGGCAGTGCTTTTGGTGAATTCCCTACCTTTTCGACAGCGGTTTTCTTTAGATTTTGAGAGGATTTTGGCTTTGTTCCCTCTTTTTCGCCGGCGCCCTTTTTAACGATTGCCTTTCGCAGCATCTGCCTGCCTGTGGTTGTTGCCTGAGTTTCCTTAACGGGAGGAGTCTTTACCGGTTTCGGCTTTATAACCTTGACATCTTCTTTTTTTATAATAGGGGCGGTGATCGACTTCAAATCCCGAGGAAATCTTATCTTGTCGCCAAATTCTACAATTTGAATAATTCTAAAGATCGGCTGTCCGTCGGCGCTCAAGAGCACCGGTTGTCCCGACCGCTGTTTAAACAACAGTTTGGCAAAGTAGACCATAAAGGCAATTCCGAACAGTATCCAGACCACCAGGGCAACCGCTATCCACCAACTGTAGATGAAGTTGTTGAAGAGCGGATAGACGACCGCCATTGCCAGAAATGCAAGCAAGTATATTGCCGTCACCCAGCCGGTGCTGAACATAACCCTTTCTTTATACGGCTTTTTTTCCTCGCTCTGATAGATATGTTCAGCCTCCACCACCGCGGTGTCCAGTTGTTTATAGGTGTTGGAGATACGTAACTCCCGTGTCTTTCCGGGGTTCATATTGAGCGAATTTACCACCCTTCCGTCCAGATATTGCACCGACACCTCGCTAAAGTTGTCCCGTGCTTTTCCTATCATAGCCAGTCCGAGGTTATACGCCAAATTGCCCAGCCCCCGAAAGAACTGCACAAAACGGTTGGATTTCCGCTTTACCGACACTATTTTTTTGCCTTCTTTGCGCTTTTCGAGTATATTATATATAAGGTCGGGGTTGGTGTCCTGAGTGCAGATAAGCACATCGTTAGAATCTGCAATTTTCAGCCCAAGTTCAGTCATTTCGTTGTCGCTGCTGTTCTTTGCACATATGACCAGATTGTGCTCACGCACCTGGCTGGCGGTCAACTTCAGCAGATTTAGGTTCGGAAAGTTCTCCCGTGCCAAAAAGATAACCTCAAAATTCGCCTCTATCTGCGACACTTTTTTTATCATCTCAAGATGGCGTTCTATCAGTTTGTCATCCGCCACATTGGCTTTGATTAAGAAAGTCAGCATAAACGGTACCTCTCTATTATTTTTATCCAATTAAACTAATTATATAATAAACGCCTACAAACACCAAACAAATTCATCAAGTATTTTACTTTTGTTTGATTTTTGGTGAACTTTTTTGCTATACTTATCTTTAAGGAGATAAAAATGATTATCAAGGGATTAAGTAATGAGCAGGCTTTACTGCTTCAGGCAAAGAAAGGCAAGTATGGCGTGGGGGCTTTTAATTTCACCAGTGTGGAGATTATGCGTGCAATAGTGGATGGCTGCCAGCAGAAAAAGTCGCCGGTAATTCTGGCGCTTAGCAGCAGCGCAATGAAATATGTCACACTGCCTTATGTGATAAAAGTGGTGCAGGCAGCGACCGAGACCTCTAATATCCCTATCGCACTTCACCTCGACCACGGCAAGGATTGGCAAACCATAAAAGAGTGTGTGGATGTTGGTTTCAGTTCGGTTATGATTGACGGCAGTTTTCTGCCCTTTGAGGAAAATGTGGAGTTGACCAAGAAAGTATGTTCATATGCACACCGTCGTGGGGTGTCAGTAGAGGGTGAACTGGGTGTGCTGGCAGGTGTGGAGGACGAAGTTTCAGCGGATAAAAATCACTACACAAACCCGGAGCAGGCGCTGGAATTTGTGGAGCGAACCGGGGTGGACAGTCTGGCTGTAGCAATTGGAACCAGCCATGGCGCCTTTAAATTCAAGGGTGAGCCAATGCTGCGTTTTGATTTGCTGAAGGATATAGAAAAACTTCTGCCGAAAACCCCTATTGTGTTGCACGGCGCCTCCAGCGTGCCGCTGGAGTTTGTAAATACCATTAACCGCTATGGCGGCAATGTGCATGATGCTCAGGGACTGCCGGACGAACTGCTAAAAAGAGCCTGTAAGTCGGGGGTTTGCAAGGTCAACTGTGATACCGACCTCAGGCTCTGCTACACTGCCGCACTGCGGGAGTTTTTCGCCAACAATCCAAATGAGTTCAATCCTCGTAAGTATCTGGAGTACGCTAAGTTAAAGGTGGCGGAGTTTGTAGCGGCGAAGACTAAGGTGTTGGGCAGTGCAGGCAAAGCGAGATAGCAGTTGATTAGAGAATGTTTTTTCAAAGGGGTGAGAGCCTTTTTGTTGAGTGGGGCAGAGCAGGCAGACCCTTCTTTGTGTTGGGCTGGGTGGGGAGAAAGGGTCAGGGCTTTGGCGAGGTCACAGACCTCGCATCGCTGTGTGTCCGGGGGCGGCGGTTTGTGTTATTTAGAGGAAACGGCGCTTAGGGTCGCCGCCCCCGGGCACACAGCGAGTACCAGCGCCCCTCGGGCGCTGCAAAGCCCTGAACGCCGGTGAACCTCGCTACTTTTCACCGCAATATGCTGACTTTCTTAGCCAGCGTTTTCCACTGTGTCCTTTTTTTCACACCGTGCATATGATATAGTGTACGGGTCAAATTTTATGGAGGTGTTTCTATGTCTTTCTTTTCAGGAATAAGGACAGAGAATATGCCAGGTCCAATCGTTGGAAATCCGCTTAAGTGTCTATGCGAGAAGGTTTGTCTGCAGGCTAAGAAGGTTTTTGATGCGTGTTTAAAGCAAGAGCATCTAGAAGATGTTGTTGTTACGCTGACAAATTTCAGTCCGGCAAACCCAACCGCACCGCTCACTTTTGTGTCGGGACAATCGTCAACAACGGAAAAAGTTACGCTCAGTAATGTAACTGTCACCCGCTTTGATGACCGTCCTAACTTCGCACGAGTAAGTGTAACTGCCAACATCCCAATCGATGTTGTATACACAGATGCATATGGCGTGCAAGGTACGGCACAGGGATACATAACGATGAACCAGGATGTTATTCTGTTCGTTCCACAACCATCAATCATTCCTTATCAGATTGAGCCAGTGGCAAGCGTTGTGGTTCCACAAGCAAGCTTTATTTCAGATACTGATATATCGCTGGATGCATGTGTAATGCTGATAATTAAAGTCGTTGCCGAAACCGAAGTGCTTGTTCCAAGTTATGGTTACTGCCACATACCACCTTGCCAAGACTTTTCGCAAGATGTATGTGCAGGATTCTTTGAACTGCCGCTCTTCCCATCGGCACAACCAGTGCCAACAGTCAACAACACTGTTCTTTAAGTGAAAAAATACTCCACAAAAAACAGTCCGGTCTATGCCGGGCTGTTTTCATTTTATTCCAGGATGTGGGCAAGTAAGTCAGCATTGCCTTTCAATTTATATCCAGTGCAAATCGGACTAAGAGGTCAAAGAACCGCTTTTCGCTAATTCACTCCGGAACTGCCAAAGCCGCCCTTGCCACGGGCGGTGTCAGATAGATCTTCCTTTTTTTCAACAGGGGTACATATGCACAGGTCGGCAATTACCATCTGTGCGATACGGTCGCCGGTATGCACCTGAAAATCGGACTTGCCCAGATTAGCCAGGATAACTCCCAATTCGCCACGATAGCCCTCATCAATGGTGCCCGGAGAGTTTAATACAAACACGCCGTTTTTGAGTGCCAGTCCGCTGCGGCTGCGAATCTGAGCCTCAGTTTTTGGCGCCAACTCCATACAGAGCCCTGTCCTGACTAGACCAAAAGCCCCCGCGGCTATGGTGACATCTTCCACACTGTACAAATCCATACCTGCATCACCAGGATGAGCATAGGTGGGTATCACCGCTTTTTCATTTACCTTTTTGAAATATATTGTCTTCATATTTTACCTCGGATTCATTATAACACTTTCTAAAAAATTTGTTAAATAAAAAAGCCCCTCATTCACAAATTACAAAAAAATAGCCTAAAAAACAGTGAAAAAGATAAAAAACAGGCTATTTTTTCAAAAAAAGAAAAAATACTTGCAATTTCGGCGTAAAAATGGCAGAATAGAGATATGAAAGTTTTTGTAATCAGTGATTTGCATCTCAGTACCGTGGTGAAAAAACCTATGGATATTTTCGGTCCGGGCTGGGAGGACCACTTTGAGCGGATTTCCCAGGACTGGCGTGCACGGGTAACTGAGGATGATTTGGTGCTGATTCCAGGTGATATCAGTTGGGGAATGTATATGGAAGAGGCGCTGCCTGATCTCCAGGAGATTGCTAAATTGCCGGGCAAAAAAGTCATCCTGCGGGGCAATCACGACTACTGGTGGAAGAGTATCTCTGCTGTCCGCAACGCTCTGCCGGAGAATATGTTTGCAGTGCAGAATGACTGTCTGCGCTTTGATAATGTGCTGGTCTGCGGTACTCGGGGCTGGACATCACCCGAACTTGCTGGGCACAAGAGTGAAGAGGACGAAAAAATCTATAAGCGGGAGTTAATCCGTTTGGAACTCAGCCTGCAGGCTATGGAAAAGATGCGCCAACCGGAGGACTTTGTCATAGCGATGGTACATTTTCCGCCCTTCAACTCTAGGATGCTGGAAAACGAGGCTATGAAGTTGTTTGAAAAGTTCGGGGTGCCCTGTGTGGTATATGGCCATTTACACGGCAAGAACTGCCGAATTAAGATGGATGCCAGTATCAAAGGTGTGCGCTATGTTATGACCGCTTGCGACCAGGTGAATTGTAAACTGGTAGAGATAGAAAAGGTGAAGACAAGTGGAATTTAAACACCAATCTGTAATGCTCAAGGAGTGCATAGACGGGCTGAGAATCAAGCCCGATGGTTTCTATTTGGACTGCACTGTTGGCGGAGCAGGGCATAGCAGCGAGATTGCCAAAAGGCTTACCACCGGTCGGCTAATCTGTCTGGACAAGGACAAACAGGCGCTTGCTGCAGCAACTGAAAAACTCAGCGAGTTTAGCACCGTTCAACTTTTCCACTCCGATTTTAAGGAATTCAAAGCAATTCAGACCCAACTCAACATTGCAGGTTGGGATGGAATTTTGCTGGACTTAGGTGTATCCTCCCACCAGTTGGACACCGGGGAGCGTGGCTTTTCCTATATGAAGGACGGCCCACTGGATATGCGCATGGATCAGACACAGCCGCTGACCGCTGCTGAGATTATAAACAACTGGAAGGCGGAAGAACTCCTCAAAATATTGTATCAGTTCGGCGAGGAGGAATTTGCCTCCAGCATTGTGCGCAACATAGTGAAAGCCCGGGAGATAAAGCCTATTACCACCACCTTTGAACTGGTGGACATAATTGACCACAGTGTGCCTGCCCGCCGTCGGTTCGGCGCTGGACACAGTGCTAAAAAGACCTTTCAAGCGCTGCGAATAGCGACCAATGGCGAACTTTCCAGTCTGGAAAAAACCATAACCAGTCTTGCCCGAAGTTTAAATCCAAAAGGCAGGCTCGTTGTGTTGACTTTTCACTCAATAGAAGATAGAATAGTTAAAACCGAACTTGCTCAACTTGCCAAAGACTGTATTTGTCCGCCGGAAATGCCTATATGCACCTGCGGACACAAACACGAGTTAGTTTTGATTAACAAAAAACCGTTTGAGCCCTCAGCGGAGGAGTTGGCATCCAATTCCAGAAGTCGCTCTGCTAAATTGCGTATTGCCGAAAGAGTTTAACATATTAAGGACAGGAGGAGAATATAGATATATGGCAAAGAAAATCATTCCCTCACGCACTATTGTAGACCCGTCAAAGTACAGCGGTTCACTTTTCGACCTGGTGGATGAAAAGGTGGAAAAAGAAAAGGCTGCCAAACAGCCGGACATTTTTACCAAGCAGGCACAGAACGCTCTGTTCGAGAACAATCACAAGACCGATAAACTCAACAAGGTCTATGAAACTCTGGACGCCAAACAACTGCAAAAGACTACATCCATATCGGACCAGGCATATGACGACCTCAATCCTTTCTATGGCGATAAGGATGCTCTGACCACGCTGCAAAAACGACCTCACTTTAATGATATTGTAGCGGCACCCGACCAGCCGACTCCAACGCTGGAAATTAAGCAAGCCCCGGCTGAAAAAGCCAAGCCTGTATCAACCCGGCGAAAGCGGCTATGGTGGATAACCGGCACCTGTTGCGCTGTACTGTTTGCGGTACTATTCACCTTCAATATGGTGAACATATCCAGCCTGATAGACAGTTCCCACCAGACCCAACTGGAGATAGCCCAACAGCAGGAGGAACTACAGAGCGCACTTTCTGCCTATGAACAGCAGATGAGCGAAAGTGGTATCACCGAAACCGCTATCACCGAGGGCATGACTCCGGGCAGTGGCGGCGTGGAAGTAGATTTATCTCCGGGTAAAGTCAGCCCGACCTATCAGGCACCGACTAGTTTCTGGGACCAGTTGTGTAATTTCTTTGCAAAATTGTTTGGGAGATAACAATGCACAGAAAAACTGAATACTCTAACTTTTCGCTACAAAAGAGGTTACTTGCCGTAGTTGGCACAGTAGCCTTTCTTTTTTTGGCGCTGTTTGGCAAACTTTTTGTTGTTCAGATATACCAGGGGGAGAAGTTGCAGATGCGTGCTGTTTCCCAGTGGACGCGTGACCTCTCTCTGAGTGGGCTGCGGGGCGATATCGTAGACACTCGGGGCGACATACTAGCAACCAGTTATACAAGTTATAATGTGTATGTCCGGGGCAGTAATGTGGTTGATGCTGAGGAAGTGGCACGGGTGCTGAGCGAGGTGCTGGGGGTGGACTATGAGAAGACCCTGGCTAAGGCAAAGGACCGCAGTGTTTCGGAGAGGCTTATTGCCCAGCAGGTGGACTATGCCGAGGCACATATGCTGCTGAGTTACAACCTGGGCGGAATCTACCTCAGCGAAACCAGCACACGGCAATACCTCTATGATGAACTGCTCTGCAATGTGCTCGGTTTCTGCACCACCGACAATATAGGGCAGTCCGGGCTGGAGGCATACTACAATAACTTTTTAAAGGGCATCGACGGAACGAGCTACACCGAGAGCGATATCACCGGGCTGGAACTGAGCAATGCTACCACCAGTTATATTCCCGGGGTGGAAGGCTGCCAGATTCAGTTGACCATAGACCTGGGCATCCAGCGGATTCTGGAGGGCATAGTCCAGACCGCTCAGGTGGAGCAGCAGGCGAAGTCGACAACTGCTATAATTATGAACCCGCAGAACGGCGAGATTGTAGCAATGGCATCCAGCCCGGGCTTTGACCTCAACAACCCTCCACGGGAGGATGTTTCCAACCTGATGAGCCTAAGCAAAAATACTATGATAACCGATGTCTATGAGCCAGGCAGTACCTTTAAATTGTTTACCCTGGCAGCGGCTTTGGAGAACGGCGTAACCTCGCTGGATGAAAAATTTTACGACCCCGGCTTCCGGATTGTGGACGGGCAGAAGATAAAGTGCTGGAAGACCACTGGTCACGGCAGCCAAACCCTGCTGGAGGGAGTCTGCAACAGTTGCAATAGTGTGTTTATGGATTTAGGACTCCGTCTAGGCAAGGAGCGATTATACGCTGCCTTAGAGAAGTACGGTATAGGCACGGCGACCGGGGTGGATTTTTACGGCGAGAGCGGCGGTATAATGATGAACTTAGACAGCATAAAGAATGTAGACCTGGCACGCATCAGTTTCGGTCAGGCGATTGCCACCACTCCGCTGCAGATGATTACCAGTGTCTGTGGTATTCTCAATGGCACTCTGTACCAGCCCCGATTTATCAAGAGCATCACCAGTCCGAGTGGGGTTACCAAGACCTTTGAGAGCGTGGCTCGGGGCAGGACAGTCAGCAGCCAGACCAGTCAGCAGATTCTGGAAATAATGGAGCAGGTAGTCAGCAAGAGCGATGGACTTTACAGTTTTGTACCGGGCTATCGGATAGGCGGAAAGACCGGAACGGCTCAGAAATATGAGAATGGAGTGGTAGCGGCGGGGAAATATGTCGCTTCCTTTGTGGGTTGCTATCCGGTGGATAATCCGCAATATGTTCTTTTACTCTGTGTAGATGAACCCACTGCTGGCGCCTACTACGGAAGCGTGGTGGCAGCGCCCTATGCTAAACAGGTCTTCAGCGGTATTTTTAACTACCTGGGTATTGAACCAACCAACCTGACCGAAGACCTGGAGAAGATGCAGGCAAACATTGAAGTTCCCAATCTGGTGGGGCTCAGTGTTACCGAGGCAACGGCTATGTTGCGAGCCCGAAGACTGCAGTTTGAGATAGATGGCGAGGACCCCTTTGTGGTATGGCAGTCTATACCGCCAGGCGAAAAAGTCTTTGAGGGTGCTATCCTGGTGCTAAAAACATAATATTTTGTCTTGTTTTGTTGTGTTGAAGACAAAGTGCCACCGGTGAGATATAATTATAAAAAGGGGTGCAGCGAGTATGGAACTTTCCAGGATTATAGGAAGACAAAAGGTCAAGGTCATCGGCGATATAGACAGGGTTGAGGTAGAGAAACTCGCCTGCGATACCAAAAATGTGGAGTCGGGTACTCTCTTCTTCTGCCTGAAGGGTACTATGATGGACGGGCACAACTTTGCCCAGACAGCAGCCGATTTGGGGGCCGTCTTACTGGTGGTGGAACATCCGCTGGATGTGGATTTGCCTCAACTGGTGGTGCCCAACTCACGGGAGGCAATGTCGGTAATGGCAGCAAACTTCTTCGGCAATCCCCGGGACAAACTCAAACTAGTTGGAGTGACCGGCACCAACGGCAAAACCACCAGCACCTATATGCTGGCATCTATACTGCGGTCTGCCGGGTTTAAAGTGGGAATCATCGGCACCCTGGGAATAGTTATTGACCAGATTACCCTGCCGGCTAAGTTGACCACTCCGAACCCTATTGAGTTGCATCAGAACTTTGCACATATGGTGAAAAACGGGGTGGATTTTGTGGTAATGGAGGTCAGTGCGCATGCAATTGCACTGGATAAAATGTCCGGCATAGTCTGCGATGTGGGGATTCTGACCAATGTTACCCAGGACCACATCGACTTTTTCAAGACCTTTGATAACTACAGAAAAACCAAACTCTCATTTATAGATCCAAACTTTTGCAAGGTCGGCGTAATCAATATGGACGACGATAGCAGCCGACAGTTGTTGTCCACCTTGCCGGAGCGACAACCACCCTTTCCAATCTTTAGTTTTGGGCTGAATAACCCGGCTACCGTCTTTGCCACCCGCCAGAAATTCGGGCTGAACGGCACTCAGTTTTTTCTCAACCTCTTTGATGAAGTTTTTGAGGTGCACACCAAACTCATAGGGCAGTTTAACCTGTACAACGCACTGGGCGCCGCCACGGCATGCCGGGTTATGGGAGTGGAAATTAAGGATATAATTCAGGGACTGGAAAATATGGAAGAGGTGCCGGGCAGGTTTAATGTACTGGATCTCGGAGGCGGACGCAGTGCTATAGTGGACTATGCACATACCCCGGACGGGCTGCTGAACATACTGACCTCAGTTCGGCAGATTACCGAGGGCAAGATGGTGTCGGTGTTCGGATGCGGCGGGAATCGGGATGCCCTGAAAAGACCGATTATGGGCAAAATCAGTGCCAGCCTTGCCGATTTTACCATTATAACCAGCGACAACCCACGGCTGGAAATTCCCTCTGAGATTATTTCACAGGTGGAGCAGGGAGTGAAGCCCCTGAACGATAACTATCTGTGCATAGAAAATCGGGTGGAGGCAATCCGCCACGCATTGAGTTTGCTGGGCAGCGGCGATGTGGCGGTAATAAGTGGCAAGGGAGCGGAAAACTATCTGGATATAGGGGGAGTGAAATATCCGTACAGCGACCTCAACACCATACTGGAGGAAAACCAAAAGATTTTAAAGGAGAAAAAACTGAAGTAAATGATATCCTTTATTTTTGCCTTTCTGCTGAGTTTTGGGGTGGGAATTTGTCTGGCACCGCTGGTAATCCGGATTGCCAGAAAGGCAAAGGCGGGGCAGACCATCCTGCACTATGTGGAGGCACATAAGACCAAAGAGGGGACACCCACCATGGGTGGGCTTATCTTTATAGCCGCTACGCTGGCGGTCTTTTTCCTGTTTGCTCGGGGTTCCTCTCAACTTGCCATCGTGGCGCTGGCAGTGTTCTGTGGCTACGGACTGCTGGGTTTTCTGGACGATTTTATAAAGGTGCGGACACATAAAAACCTGGGGCTTCGTGCTTATCAGAAGATAGTGGGGCAGGTCGGAATCGCTGTGCTTGTGGCAGTCTTTGTCTATCAGAATGCCTATCTGGGCGGACATATATTCCTGCCTTGGGGGCTGACCGAAGTGGATATCGGATGGTGGATTATCCCGCTGGTCATCTTCACTTTTTTGGCGATGACTAACAGCGCCAATCTGACCGACGGGCTGGATGGACTAGCCGGCGGAGTCAGCACTGTTGCCCTCCTGGGGGTGTGCAGCATTGCCCTACTCACTCAGCAGCACGAAATCGCACTGGGCGCCGGGGTGTCCTATGCCGAGGAGTTGTCCAACCTTGCTTTGCTGGGTTTCTGCTGTGCCGGGGGAGTGCTTGCTTTCCTGTGTTTCAATTCCTTTCCTGCCAAAATATTTATGGGCGATACCGGTTCGCTGGCACTGGGTGGAATGCTCTGTGCGCTGGCAACCTTTTGTGGACAAGCACTGGTGCTGGTGATTATTTGTATAGTTTTTGTAATCAGTGCGGTAAGTGTAATCCTGCAGGTGCTGCACTTTAAACGCACCAAAAAACGGCTCTTTCTGATAGCGCCGCTCCACCACCATTTTGAGAAAAAAGGAGTGAATGAAAGCAAGATTGTTGCCATATATATAATTACAACAATAGTTGCAAGTGGAGTAGCAATCGCACTTTGCCTGCTTTAAGGAGGCGTTATGGAAAAGGGTTTTCTGGTGGTTGGACTTGCCAGAAGCGGCATCGCATGTGCCAATATGCTCGCCCGAAAGGGGTTACCGGTCTTTGGTTTTGACCACAATAAAAAATTAGGGTGTGAACTACTTGCAAATAAAATCCTGGATGCCCGGGTGCAGGTTGCCCTCAAACTTAAATCCAAATTATTAAAAAAGGTGCATAGCATAGTGCTGAGTCCGGGCGTACCTCCGGCGCTCTTTTGTGCGCTGTCCAGGCGGTTTGATATTCCGCTTTTCAGTGAGTTGGAGATAGCCTATCGCCATTGTCCCTGCCCGGTATTGGCGGTGACCGGCACCAACGGCAAGACCACTACTACTATGCTGCTTGCCAGTATTATTGAGGAGGCAAAGCATCCTACCTTTGCGGTCGGCAATGTAGGGCAGGCTTTTTCCGGCGAGGTGGAAAAGATGACCCCGGACAGCGTGGCAGTGTGCGAGGTCAGCAGTTTTCAGTTGGAGTATACTGAACAGTTTAAACCTAAAATAATCGGCTTTCTCAATTTGGCACCAGACCATTTGGATCGCTATAAAACGCTGGAGGACTACTATCAGGCGAAGCAGAATATATTCAAAAACGCCGGTCCGGGTTCCATATGCGTGCTGAACTTTGACGACGAACGAGTTGCGGATATGGCACCAGCGGGCGCACAGAACCTATTTTTTTCCTGGCACAAACTGCCGGCTGGAATCAGCGGTGCATATCTGAGCGGCGGCAAAATTGTCTTTGTGAACAAGGGTAAAAAAGAGGGCGAACTTGAAATCAAAAAAGTCCGACTCAAGGGTCGGCACAACTTGCAGAATATTATGTGTGCCGCTTTAATGGCAAAGAGTTTTGGAGTGGAGTTGGAGAAAATCGCCAGTGCGGTATATCGGTTTAACGGAGTGCCTCACCGGCTGGAGTTTGTCAAAAAAATCGGCAAGTTGAGTTTTTATAACGACTCCAAGGCGACTAATATTCACTCCTGTTTGAGTGCGCTGCAAGCCTTTGATACCCCGGTGATTCTACTCGCTGGCGGCAGTGATAAAAAAGAAAATTTCGCCCGGCTGTTTACACAAATTCCACCACACCTCTCTCAGGTGGTAGCGTTCGGAGAGTGCGGAAAAAAGATTTACCGTCACGCCCTCGCTGCCGGTTTTTCCAACATCACCCGAGTGACCGGGCTGGAGCAGGCTTTCGATTTTGCTGTCCGCAATGCACAGGAGGGTGACACCATTTTATTGTCGCCGGCGTGTGCCAGTTTTGACGAATTTGATAACTTTGAACAGCGGGGCGACTTCTTCAAATTCATGGTAAGGGAGCTGGCAAAGTGAAGTGGAAAAACAACCTCTTTTTCCAGGGAAAGCATCACCTGAACCTCTGGGTTTTGATTCCCACTATGAGTCTGGCTGTGCTGGGCATTATAATGGTTTACTCGGCTTCAAGTTATGTGGCAGCACGAGACTACGGCAATCCAATGTTCTTTACCACCAAACAGATAGTCGGGCTCGTTTTAGGTAGTATAGTGCTTGCTTTATGCTACTTTGTGGACTATAAACTACTGGAAAGGCTCAAATATTGGGCACTGGGGCTCGGCATCGCTCTGCTGCTGATTGTCTTTATTCCAGGGATAGGGATTGAAAGTTATGGCGCCAAACGCTGGATTGGTTTTGGCTCTTTCAGTTTTCAAGCGAGTGAGGTTGCTAAGTTTTGCTTTATACTTTTTTGCGCCGGATATATGGCATCGCATAGAGATAAAATGACCACCTTTCGGGGCACCTTGCCGGTGTTGTGTGCAGGACTCTGTATGTGTTTTCTCATTATGCTGGAACCCAATATGTCTATCACTCTATGTGTCGGTGCGGTGATGGTTGTAATGCTGTTTTTGGGTGGTATGAAACTCTGGCAGATGATTGCTATGAGCTTTCCAATTGCCGCAGCCGTGCCCTTTTTAATTTTGTTAGAGCCATATCGTGTCAACCGGATTTTGGCATTTCTCGACCCCTGGGCGAGTCCGCAGGGAGAGGGTTTTCAGCTGATTCAGTCGCTATATTCACTGGGCTCCGGAGGCTGGTTTGGCGTGGGACTTTTTAATTCACGGGCGAAATATTCCTTCCTGCCTTTCAGTGAAAGCGATTTTATTTTTTCCATTATCGGGGAGGAGTTGGGGCTGGTGGGAGCGATAGCAGTACTGCTGTTGTTTGCTGTCCTGATTGTATCCGGACTGCGAATTGCCATGCGTGCGACCACCCGGTTTGGCTGTTATCTGGCAACCGGCATATGTTCTATTTTGGCGATTCAGGTGGTGTTGAATGTGGCGGTGGTTACCGGCCTTGTTCCGCCTACTGGACTGCCGCTTCCGCTGATGAGTGCGGGCAGCACCAGTCTGGTGGTATTTCTTGCCGGCATAGGAGTGCTGCTGAATATAGACCGCCAGAACCGAACCCAGCGTTTTGATTCCGGTATAGGCATTGCCGCTAAAAAACCATTGCGCCTTTTAACTAAATCCAAATTGTAAAAAGCCGCTGATTTCGTCACGGCTTACATAGGTCTTTTTTAAAATAAAAGAGTAGACGCTTGTAGTACTAGACAGCCAGGCTCATCCGAAAAAAGATAGAACGCTGCCTCTGTCACGGTTGAGTAGGGGCTGCTCTTCTAGAAATAATCAACCATTTCCGGATTATGAAGATAAAAAAAAGAGCGACCGCTCTTCTTTTTTATCTAATCGGGTTTATTTAAAAAAGTAAAAACTTTTTCTTCTAACTAGCATAGGGTTGAGTGCGTGTACAATATTTATTAAAAACCAGTAAAAACTTTTTCCGCTAATTCAGCCGCAGTACCTGTGGGTGTCCACGCTTCGGCTTAAGGACGCCATTGCGCTCGTCCTCACGGTTTTTGATATACTCACAGAGCGCCCGTGCCAGTTGGTCGGGGCAACTGGTGTCATTTTTGCACTTAATTCCCTGGCATATATCAATGACTTCCTGTATATTTTTACCCACCACTAGACGGGAAAGCGCCTGCAGTCCGCCAGGGCAGCCACCCAAAAATTTAACATCGATAAGAATGTCCGCTTCATCGTCCACCTCAAATAAAATCTGGCGTGAACAGGTTCCAAAAGTTCTGAAAGAGTCCATAACTAATCTCCTTTTACAGTCCAATCCAACAGGCTAGTGTATACAAATTCGTAGAAGTTAGGGGCACGAGTCTGCCAAAGTTCAACTGCTTTTATGGCTTCGGCACGGGTTTGCAGGTTGATTTTAATCTCGAAGGTAGGGGTACTGGATGCCAGTTCCAGTATGCGCATAGTGACCATATAGGTTCCGTCGGTATTCTTTTTGAAGTCGGCTATGTATTCTTGTAGCCGTTTGAAGTACATACGGTTTTTCTTACAGAAAGAAGAAATCTCCGCCCGGAGGTTTTCCGGCACATCCTGATAAAAGGATGCCAGACAGTTGCGACCCTGTGCTGTCAGAGTGAAGCGCTGGTTTTCGGTTATCTCGTCCGGCGAATACACCAGTTTAAACTTCAAAAGTTCCGGAAAAACTGCTTTGCACTCCATATAGTTTATCCAGTTGTTGCGAGTGGTGCATATGTCCAGGATGAACTGTTCGCTGAGTGGAATTTCAATCTGTTCCAGCACATATAGAAGCACTAACTTTGTTTCAGTATCGTTTTCTGAAAAAGTATCCTTCACAGTTTCCTCCTATGTTTATGTTGTATTATAACACAGAAAGTGGGGTCTGACAATTAAAAAAGGGTTGAAATAGCAAAAATATATTCAAATTGTTTTGAGTTTTGTTTTTTATATGTTAAAATCAATAAGACCTTATTGGTTGAAAGGGGATAAAAAATGGCAGTTAGTGATTTTTACCAGGCATGCAGCGACATGAAAAACGCAAAATGTATTCTTGCCGATGCTAAGATTGCCAAGGTTTTAAAGACTATAGTGGCAGACCCGGAGTTGATTTCAGCGGTGGGCGAGGCACTGGTAAACTTTAATTTTGATAATGAACTCAGCAAGGCGCTGGTGAAAAATGAGCTTCAGTCGCTCTACTTTCAACTTCCTAAAGAACAGGATAAAATAATAGCGCTGGTGTTTGGAATTCTGAGTGAAATAGATGCACACCGGATGGATTTGCACGCTTTCCTGCATGAGTTTTTTAATGCCGGGCAGGATGGTCTGGTGGAGAGTTTCAGTCGGTTTGTCCGGGAGGTAATATTGCCTTTCCGGGACACAATGTGTCAAAAGGCAGGCTATGAGCCGCCTCGTGAGAACGGTGCTCACAGTCTGGAGGATGCCGATTTGGAGAGCAGCCGTATGGTGGGTGTGCTGGAAAAGTGTAACTGCGGAGAGGGCTGTGACTGTGGTGCGGATTGCCAGTGCGAAGTCGACCCTTTTGCCAGTTTTTTTGAAGACATCACAGTGATTCTGAATCAGATAAAAGATACTATCAACCTGGATACAAAACTCAAGGCAGACCGCCGTGACGAGTTGAACATAACCATTGAAGCGCTCTTGTTGAGTCTGGAAATGTGGAACCTTAAGATTATGAACGCACTTATGATAAGCCTGAACAACCTACTTGCTCCAGTAAAGAGTGTACGGTTTTACAACCACGAACTCCAGGATCGCTTGGTTCGATTCTACTCACAGATTTCTTAGGATAAAAAGCGGGCTGATGCCCGAAATATGATAGAAAGCAACCGGGCTGATGCCTGAAAGGGGTGGAGATAATCTACCCCTTTTTTTGATTTTTAAGCCCGGAAGTGGATATGACAAAAGCAGATAAGCCCTTTGGTTTTTAAGTTGGCAGCCTTGGTTGAAAAAGGTGAGTCAGTTTGGTTTTTAAGTCGGCAATAGGATATATAATGAAAGGTCTGATTTAGTGTTTTGGCTGATTTTTATGTTTGCAAAGTTGCGGAGCACGCCCTGGCAATGGAAGTAAAAAACCTCTTTTTTGCCGAACT
>CAYIZA010000001.1:30580-41830 GCA_964367965.1 uncultured Christensenella sp.
CCCCCGGTAGAGGAGGTGAAATCAACCTCTTAGAAAAACACCGGCACCAGCACAAGGGCGACGAGCACTGAAATTATAGCCTGGGTGGTCTTCTGTAAAAAATAGACCGTTGTTTTTATTCCACATTTTTGCAGAAAGGTCAGCGACTGAAGGTGCACCGACACCCCGCCAAAACTTATCAGCCCGGTTGCCGCCACCGCCAATGCAGGAACGGCAGCACCGCTTGCTCCCAAGTCGAGGCAGCCTCGGGTAACCTCCACCAGCCCGGTCACAATGCCGATGCCGAGTGATCCGTCCAGCCCGACGGCACTCAATAGGGCAGACACCAATACTGCCAGCCCGGACAGAATATGGTAGTCGACAAGTATATCAATCACCATAAAAAACAGTGCAATATAGCCGCCTACAATAAGAATAGAGAGTACTGAGTCATAGATACTATTCGCCAGCAGGTTGTCCAGGCTGGTGCTTTTGGTATGGCACTGCGTCTGTTTCAACTCCGCCTCTTTCTTGCCATAATTCCTATATAGTAGTCCGTTCAGCAAGGCACCCAGCAGATGTGAGATAAATATTAAAAATCCGGCACCCTTGCAGATAAACATTTCCACACCCACCGTTCCGATGATAAAAAGCGGGCCCGAAGTAGAACAAAACCCGCACATTCGGGTTGCCTGGTTCCTGGTTATAGCGCCGCTATGATACAACTCACTGGTGAGTTTTGCTCCCACCGGATAACCGGAGATTACGCTCATAAGAAAGACATAACTGGCAATTCCAGGCACCCGGTAGAGTTTTTTTGAGAGGGGTTCCAGAAAGATTGCCAGCCGTTCAATCATACCTAACTGGGCGAGGATTCTGGTAAGGAAAAAAAAGGGAAAAAGCGCCGGTAGCACAGCGGTCGCCCATACCAAAATGCCCTTGAGAGTGCTTTGCATATATGTTTCCGGGTTCAATATCAGTGCGACAATCAGAAAAATCACCAGGAAAGACAGCAGCAAATTTCCTTTCTTTAATTCAATAACTTTCATTGTATAAGTATATGTTGTGGCATTTTTCTTTATAATTAAAACCAGGAGAAAGGGCGGATATGTCAATCAGTCCGGGATAGCGCTAGTTTATCGGAACAGAAAGTTTGGCTTTATCTAAAAAGCAATGCGCTACTGCCGCATTTTATTTGCTTTATTGATGAATTTCTGTTATAATTATTTTCAGACTTGACAGGCAAGGAGAAGTATGGGATTATTTGGAATTTTAACCAGTAACAATTCGGCAGAGGTGATTCTGATAATTTTGGGAGCATGGCTGATTGCAATCACTGTTGCGATTGTGTGCCATGAATTTGCTCATGCCTGGGCAGCGAATAAGGCTGGTGACCCCACCGCCAAACTCGCCGGACGGATGACCCTCAACCCTATTAAACACTTTGACCCCGTAGGCACCATCTGCCTAGTGCTGTTCGGTTTTGGTTGGGCAAAGGGGGTGCCGGTCAATCCGACCCTCTTCCGCAACTTCAAGAAAGGGCAAATCTGGGTTTCACTATCCGGGGTGCTGACCAACCTCGCACTGGGAGTGATATTCACCTTTTTGAGTGTGGTGGTAGACCTGTTCTTAGACCCGAGCGTGCTATTCTTCTTGTTTCTGCAATATTTGTTCTTCTATGTGGCAATCATAAATTATGTTTTGGCAGTCTTCAACATATTGCCTATATTTCCGCTGGACGGCTATAATTTTCTGGCAGCCTTTCTGCCGTATGAGAACAAATTCCTGGAGTTTATGCGCAAGTACGGAGTTTTAATCCTGTTGGGGCTGCTTATCACCGGCGTTTTTGGCTACGCAATAAATGGTATGCTGTCCGGCTGCTATTTTGGGCTCTATGATTTATTTAAAATGATTTTTGTCTAAGGGGATAATATGGAGGAAAGTATCGAAATTAAAGCCGACCACTCCCCGGAGGGGATGCCCACTCAGGGCAATGTCTATAATCTGACCGCCGCTGAGATGCAGGAACGGGAAGCCGAACTGCTGGGCAATAATTTTATATTGCCCACTCTTTCCGATGCGCATATCACCTTTCAGTTAGGCGAAACGGACGGGCCGCTTGATGCCCTGCTGGAGATGATACGCAACACCAAGATGGATATAATGGAAGTAAAACTGTCTGAGTTGACCGAGCAGTTTTTGAACTATATGCAGACCCTGACCGACCTCAATATGGAGCAGAAGAGCGAATTTATAGAGATAGCGGCTACTCTGCTGGAGATTAAATCACGCCACATGCTGCCTGTAGAACAAGATGAAGAGCAGGAGGATGAAAACCCTGAAGAGACACTTAAACGCAGGCTTCAGATGTATAAAATCTTCAAGGAGGCAAGTGGAGAACTGGCGCAGATTGAGAATCTCGACCACTTCTATAAAGAGCCCGATAAGTCCGCTGGAGACTTCCGTGTGGTGCTGAAAAATATGAATATGCAGGGATTGGTCGACGCTTTTTCCAAACTATTGTTGAAGTTGGACACCAAGGAACAACAGACCGAGGAAAAGCAGATTCGCAAGGATAGGTTCACCGTTGCTGAAAGCATATTCAATATGCGAAATGCACTGTCTGAGAAAAAGAGGATACAGTTCACCGAATTTTTTACTGACGACTTCACTCACGGCGAAATTATAACTACCTTTCTGGCTATGCTGGAACTGCTGAAAGTGCAGTATGCAACCGCCATACAAGAAGAAATATTTGGCAACATTGAAATTATTTTAAGGGAGGAACCGCAAAATGAGTAAACTTTCGAGCCTGATTGAGGCAATCCTGTTTGTGTCTGGCGTGGGTGTGGAGTTGGAAGAGATTGCAGATAAACTGGAGATCAGTCTGTCCGAAGTACAGGATGCTGTTCAAGAACTCAAGGCGAGCCGCAACGACGAGGACGGGCTGGCGCTCATCACCTATAAAAACAAAGCCCAGTTGACCACCAACCCGAAATATGCCGAGCAGATTGCTCTTGTGCTCAACCCTATCCGGGAACGGGCGCTTACCCGTGCCGCTCTGGAGACGGTGGCGATAATTGCTTACCGCCAGCCGGTTACCCGGTTGGATATCGAGCAAGTCCGCGGAGTTTCCAGTGACTATGCCATTCAGTTGCTGCTGACTCACAACCTCATTGAGGTGGTGGGGCGGAAAGATGCTGTTGGAAAACCGCTGCTATTTGGTGTCACTGAAGAATTTCTGAAACGCTTTGAGATTGAGAACCTGGATCAACTGCCAAAGTACGAGGAGTTGCTGGAGCAGATTAAAGTACTGCGTACAGAGAGAGTGGATTCGCTCTATGATGAGTTCGAAATTCTGCCGTTGGAAAAGGGCGAAGAGATTGTGGTGGAGAGCCTGAAAGGCGACACCGGCTTGCCTGAGGATTCTGAGGCTATTTCTTAAAAAGCGAAAAAAAGCCCTAAATTAAATAAAAAATGCGCTGTTTTGTGCATTTTTTTTACATTTTTTCAAAAAATAGTGCTATGGAGTGGTACTACATACTATCAATAGCGGTGGCGGCGACCATTGTTTTAATATTATTTTTCCCTATGTTTTTGCAGTTTCGTTTCTATATCAACGCACTGGAAAACCTGGGGACAATCTCAATCACCCTACTGTGGATTATTCCACTTGCAGTCTTTCAGGTTGAGTTGCGGAAGGACGCTATAAATATTCTGACACGCCGCAGAAAAAACAACGAGAAAGAGATTAAGATTTTCCAGCCGAATACCCTGGTGTTCGCTCAGTTCAGTAAAAATCTATTTGCCAGGATAAAAATGTTCGACCTTTCCACCTTCTTTTTCGTGGGCATAAAAAATGACGCTATGAAGCCTGCTATAATCGCCGGGATTTATTACTCCACTGTGCATAGTTTTATGGCGGTGCTACATAATAAGAAGGGTAACTTTGTTTCACATATAGTTGGAGATACCAGCAGTGAAGAAAACGGGCTCAAGGTTTCGGGCTACAATTCGGTGTTTATTTTGCCGATAACAGTAATTGCCTGTTTTCTGAAAGCCCGAAAAAGTGTGATAAAAATGGGGAGAGAATATGAAAGAATCCGAGCGAGGTTCAAATCCAATACTGGAACTGATTGTAAACAGCCTCAGTAATTTGAAGTCGGTAGTAGATGTGGACACCGTAGTTGGTGAGCCGGTCAGTATGGGAAATGGCGACAAGATTTTCCCGTTGGTAAAAGTCACTGTGGGCTATGTTGCTGGCGGTGGTGAGTATACCAATAAACGCACTTGCAGGTGCAAGAACTTTCCCTTTGCCGGAGGTTCCAGTGCCGGCTTCTCGGCAGAGCCTATAGGGTTTCTAGTGGCACGCAAAAACGGATGTGAGTTGGTAACTATGGAGAACGAAAATGCCTTCTCCGGAATTGCAAAAAACCTCTCTGAGGCTGTGACGAATTTTGTCAAAAACAAGGGAAAGGAAAGTTTGGAAAAAGTCAAAAAAGAAGTGAAAAATCAGAAAAATCAAGAAAAAAGGTGAAAATTTATGAAAAAATCAGGGATTTTTGTGTTATTTTTCGCATTTGTGTTGAGTGTTGTCCTTTTTCCATACCCGGAGACTCTTCCTGCAAACGCTGAGGAAAATATCTTCACTTCCGGAATTGAGTACCACTCCAGCGCACGGAGTGCAGTACTTATGGAATCAACCACCGGCAGGATTTTGTATAATAAAAATATGGATGCAAAACTTCCTATGGCAAGCACTACTAAGATTGTCACGGCAATCACCGTGCTGGAAAATTGTCTAGACCTGGATAGCAAGATCACCATAGACAACCGGGCAGTCGGAGTGGAGGGCACCAGTATATATCTTCAGCCAGGCGAGCAACTTACCATAAGAGAACTTCTGTATGGGCTGATGCTGCGCAGCGGAAACGATGCCTCGGTGGCGCTTGCGTGTGCGGTGGGTGGCGATGTGCCAACCTTTTGTTCTATGATGAACGCACTGGCGCACCGGCTGGGAGCATCCGAATCCAACTTTGTCAACCCGCACGGGCTGGATGCCGAAAATCATTACACCACGGCGCACGACCTGGCAATTATAACCGCTTACGCACTGGAGAACCCAAACTTTTTGGAAATTGTCTCTGCTAAGACCAAAACTATCCGCGACGGCGAGGAGAACCGCCGCTATCTGGCGAATAAAAACCGTCTTCTGGCGAGTCTGGATGGATGTATCGGGGTAAAGACCGGATTCACCAGCAAGGCAGGTCGCTGTTTAGTATCGGCATGTGAAAGAGAGGGGCTAAGGCTAGTGTCGGTGGTATTCAACTGTGGACCAATGTTTGAGGAGAGTGCTGAAATGTTCGAAGCCGCTTTCAAAAAATTCCGTATGGTTGAAGTGCTTCCTGCCTATCACTATATCCGCAGCGTGCCGGTGGAGAATGGCAGTAACGCCTATGTTTCTGTGTTCAGCAAGGAGGGCTTTTCTCTTCCTCTCACCGCTGAGGAAGAGAGCAATCTCAGCGTGGTGTTCGAGATTCCCGAGAGTTTGAAAGCGCCGGTCAAAAAAGAACAGAATGTGGGGAAAGTACAAATTTATTATGGTAAACACTTGCTTTTTTCAGGAAAAACATATACAATGGAGGAGGTAGATTCCAAACTTCTCAAGGATAAAGTAAAAGACATTTTGGAGAACTGGAACGCATAAAATACAAGAGGTAGCAAATGAGGTTAAACAAGTTTATGGCAGCCTGTGGGGTGGCATCACGCAGACATTGTGATGAGATTATCGAGAGTGGGCGTGTTCGTGTAAATGCTGTTGTTGTCAAAAAACTTGGCACCAAAATAGACCCGAAACTTGACATAGTCGCAATCGATGGTAAACCTATCCGGCTCAAGGGTGATTTTGAATACATTATGCTGCATAAGCCTACAGGCTATATAACCACAGTGAGCGACCCGCAAGGCAGGAAGACAGTGTTGGACCTGCTACCTATATCCAACAACAGACTATATCCAATAGGGCGGCTGGACTGTAACACATCCGGTCTACTACTGATTACCAACGACGGCGATTTAGCACAGAAATTGATGCATCCTAGTTTTGAGTTGGGTAAGACCTATGTGGCACTGGTGAGCGGAGAAATCAGCGAAGCCGAATTTCAGAAACTGAGAAAGGGTTTGGATATAGGCGGCTTTGTGACCAGTCCTGCCGAGGCAAAACTGCTCTGGAGCGAAAAGGGCAGAAGCGAGGTCCAACTTACCATACACGAGGGCAAGAACCGGCAGGTTCGCCGTATGTTTGAGGCGCTGGACAAGAAGGTCAAAGAGTTGAAAAGGATTGCCATAGGAACGCTGTTTCTGGGGAAACTCCAGGAGGGGCAGTGGCGTGATTTGACCGATGATGAAAGACATTATTTAAAAAATGTTTAGGAGGGAATATGTATTTATACTGGTTCTACTGGGCGCTTGCATATCTGCCGTTCCATATATTTTATCCAACTAAAGTAATCGGCAGGAAAAACTTACCCAGCAAAAAACAAAAAGCGATTCTTGCCTGCAATCACACCTCTAATCTAGATATTGCAGTGGTTAATACCAGGCTGTATGCCCGGCCGTATACCCTGGCAAAGCACACATTATTTAAGAATAAGTTTATGGCTATGCTGATGCATTCACTCGGGGCGATTGAAGTCAACCGCAACGAACTAGGGCTGTCTACCGTCAAAAAAGTGCTGAAGATACTTAAAGAGAACCACTGGCTGATTATGTTTCCGGAGGGCACCCGCAATAATGTGTCGGAGGACGAACAACTGTCACTCAAGGGAGGACTCGCTATGTTCTCCATAAAGTCCGGTGCGCCTATTGTGCCTATGTGGCTGATGAAAAAACCTAAATTTCTCAGGAGAAATGTGCTACTGATAGGCAAGCCTTTTTACCTCAATCAGTTTGAGGGTCAGCGGCTGAACAGTGAAGTCATCGCCCAGGCAACAGTGATAATCTCGCAAAAAATGCAGGAGTTGAGAGATGACTACCTGGCAGAACAAGCAGCAAAGTTGCAAATGAAAAAAGCAAAAAAAGAGAAAAGAAATAAAAAAATAGTCAAAATTAAATAAAAATAGTGCATTTTAGCACTATTTTTTACTTTTTATCAGAGTTGGTAGATTGTGTTGGTTGGAAAGAGGCTGGCATTGTGTATTTTTGAGAGGAAGGAAAACAATCAACAATGAGTCGGGCACCAGTGAGAGCTAGCATTGTGTCTTTTTGAGGTGAAGGAAAAAATTGCTACCTTGTTTTAGTTTGTCCTTGTCCGCATCGCTTGTCTGTTCAAGTGTTTTTTATCACAACTCGACATCGCAACTCTTCTGCCCGCCGAAGTGGCAGTGCTCAACCTCTGGAGTTATTGTTAAGTTGGATATTGGTCAGCGCACCTCGTTCGATGGTCACAATCTTGTCTGCTATATCGGCGCACTCTTCGTTTGCGGAAAAGATAACCAGGGTACGCTTTCCGCCAAATGAGCGCAGCACTTCCTTTACAATACGCTTTTCGCCCTGGGTGAGGTTGGTCGGGAATTCGTATATTGCAATCACCTTGGCTCCGGTCAGCAGCACTCGAGCAAGACCCAGCATATATTGCTTATCAAAGGGCAGTGAGTGGATATTGGTGTTGAGTTTTTGCGGTAAATCCTGGATATACTGCCACAGCCCCACTTCACGGCATGCCTTTTCAATTTTGGCAGTGTTTTTGTTCACAATTTTAAGATTCTTCAGAATAGAGCCCTTAAAGAAGGTTGGTTTAGTGCCCAGGTGTTTAAAGCTTCGGTTATACGCCCTCTCGGAGTACTCAAAAATGTTGAGCCCGTCCATACAGATATCACCCGTGTCTGGCGTTATGGAGCGCAGCATCAGGTGGAAGAGTGTTCGCTTGCCTGAGCTCTTAGCGCCACAGATGAGGGTGGTCTGGTTGCCCTTTATCCGCAGTGTGATATCGTTTATCTGCGGGTTCTCCCGGTCGCCCTTGCGGGAGACTTCATTGAAGTCCATAAAGCCTATGATATCGCTGTCTTCGATATCGCCATAGGAAATTTTGTCGTTTTCCATAAAGTTCAAAACCGAGCGGATACGAGACACATAGATGCCGGAGTTTTTAATAAAAGGCATTACCTCAAACACCTTATTGGTGGTTTCGATACCGATAGTTATATATGGAACAATCAGGAAGTACATTGGGATGCTCATTTGCCCCTGTGCGGTCAGGAAGACCATACCCAGAGTCAGCGCCCAGATGAAAAAGTTATACAGCACAAAAAACCACTGGGCAACATTGGAGTCCCAAACCACTTTCTTGTGCAGATTGCGGTTATAACTGCGCAGTATTTTGTTATAACTGGCACTCAGTTCGGAGGATACAGATAGGTTGTTGATAGTGTCCCGGGTGTCTATGATTTCGGAAAATTTTTCGTACTGGCGGTCGTGGTCTTCACGCATTTTTTTCACATATCGTACCCGATGCATTTCAAACTTATTTAATACCACGAAGTTCACCAAATCCAGCACTAGCACAACCAGCCCCACCCAGGGGTTTATGGTGAAGATAATTATAATGGTGGCAACCAAATAGATTATTCTGCCGGCGCATATAGCGAGTTTGTCTGAAATATCAGCGAGGTTGAAGATGTCGTTATGCAATATATTTATCAATTTTTCTTTGGGAACTCTGTCAAAGTTGGAGGGCTTAGCCCGCACCATCTTGTTGATAAACTCCATGTTTAGGCGGTTATAGGAAAAGCCCATCAACTGGGCATAGACACGGTAGTTGAAGTCCCAAAAGACATTTCGCAGCACCAACAGCCCAAAAACAATGGTCAGATTGATGGCACCATCGGTAAAGGCTCCGCTGGCGATATCCACTACCGCTTTTGCTGCAAACACCGGAGAAACCAATACGCACGCCTGCGCAAGCAGCACCATAAAAAAGGAAATAAGCCAATACTTTTTGCTTGGCTGAGCCAGAATATACCAGTTTTTCAAAAGTTTTATATTCTCAAACACAGATTTATTGTAATATAAAGCCGGATAAAAATCAAATGATTATACATATGTTGTGAAGGATAAAAGCAAACAGTGATAAAATTACAGTAGCAAAATATTTTTTTACCGCAGTGGCTTAACATTTATCTTTATAATAAAGTGAAAAAAATGATAAAATTACAGCAGCACCGTAGTTTTACCATTATTTCATTATTCAGTTACATCATTGCATCATCAAAAGTCTTAGTATTTGGTACTTTTATATGGAGCTGGTGAGCGGAATCGAACCGCTGACCTAGTGATTACGAATCACTCGCTCTACCGACTGAGCCACACCAGCATATATGCTCGCACACCTGTTCTACGCCCAACATTTTATTGTTGTTTTTGTCCTTCGCCTGATTGCAAATCAATTGCTCTACCGACTGAGCCATAGAAGCAAGGTGTGTTTCATTTTAACATAGATTTTAGAAATTTACAATAAAATTGTGGTTTTTTCACTAAATATTGAAATAAAGCGGCACAAAAAAGATTTTTTTATTTAAAAAACTTTTGATGAGGGGTTATGCCTAACAGGAAGACAGAAAGGTATTTTTTATCAAAGGGGGTATTTTGATTTTGAATATTAAAGGTATCAAGTATAGAGTCGATAAATTATAAAATGGCAATAAAAAAGAAAGAGGGGGCGGGGCTATTATCTAAACCGCTCCTTTTTGCTTTATTTTTATCAATACTGTAAATTTATTTGATTTTTTGCGCAAATTATATTAAAATCATAACAGAGGGGAGGTAAAATATGGCAAACGGGAAAAGGGATGACTCAAAAAAAGCAGTTAAAAAGTTGGCGCCGGTGAAAGACTCCGGTTCAGTTAAGGCTGCTGCCAATGAAGAAACTGTGAAGAAGAGTGCAGTCAAGACTCAGGTTGGAACTGAGCCGGGAACGGCGCAACAGGAATTCAACGCAGATATGAAACTTGAGTACATAAACAATTCAAAGCCCAAAATCCAGTTTGTGGCGGCGATTGCTTATCTATTGTTCTTTATTCCGCTGATTTTTTACCCGAACGAGCGCTTTGCACGATTTCACGCTAATCAGGGGCTGTTATTTCTGCTGTTCACCTTGGCAGCCTATGCGGTATCGGTGGTTATATACTTTGTCTGGCAGCCGCTGGGTCTGATTTTACTGCCACTGACCTTTGTTATAAGTTTACTTTTCATAAGTTTGGGTATATGTAATGCCTCGGCAGGCAAGGCAGAATCTCTGCCATTTTTTGGAGCACTGACCATAATAAAAACAGATAGGGTAGAGCCGGAAGAGCAGGGCAAAGCCGGCAAGAAAAAACAGACAAAGAGGAAGACGAAAAAATGATAAATTACGGTAGCACCGCAGTTTTATCTTTTTCTAATTTGTTTTAATCAAATATTGCAGGCAATATAAGAAATCTCTTCACATGCTGCAGGCATATTTCATAATTTTGCAAGAAATTATTTCATATCTAAGATAGTTCACTTTTCGCTTGCGAAAACTTTTGTTGTAAATAAAAAATCTTCCCAAAGAGAAGATTTTTTTATTTTATTTAAATATCGATTATTATTTTTGTTTTGTGCCACAGAATTTACAAAAATCCGAATCGGCAGCAATTGCCTTGCCACACTTTTTGCAATAGACAGTTTCTTGAGTTGTTTCGTCCTTAATGTTTTTTGCTAAGGCTGAGATTGCCGGGCTCATTTCTTTTACTGCTTTTTTTCCAACCGGCACAACGACATCCACAGTTTTCATACCTGCTTTTGTAATTTCATCGCCGGCATGCTCCATACTATCAGAATGAAGTTTTGCCTGTATTTTTGTAATATTTGGTTTGAAACCAAGAAACAATAAAAGCACCGACAAACCGAAGAGAAACCAACCAGGAACCATAAAACTAAAGTTTGGGGTAGTACCTATTCCGGTGTTTTCTCCAAAAACGGTAAACGCCAAAATGACTAATGTTGCACCAACAGCAAGTGTGCAAAAACCCGCTATTTTGAATTTTGTGGAAGTTTTCATAGTTTCTCCTGTGTTTTTATTTCATCATAATATACCGGGGTTTTCAATAGTTTTTTATTGTTTTATTATATCATTATATTATTACAGCACCAAATGCCTTAACATCAGGTGCTGCTAGATGGAGCTGGCGAGAGGAATCGAACCTCCAACCTGCTGATTACAAGTCAGCTGCTCTACCGTTGAGCCACGCCAGC
>CAYIZA010000002.1:0-4537 GCA_964367965.1 uncultured Christensenella sp.
ATTTTCTCATCATTTTTTATTTTGCGCAGATTTTGGGGCTAATTAAAGCACTTTTGCCCAAACGGGAAAAATTGTTTGACTTCACTGGTGTTTTTAGTGTATTATTGTAGATAAAGGTAGAAAAATGATAGATATAGAGAGCAATAAACAGGAATTTATTCGACTGTTTTCGGAGAATATAAAGCGGGAGGGGGCGGACAAACTGCTGGACTGGCTTGCCAAAAGTGACTTTTTCACTGCGCCTGCCAGCACCCGATTTCACTCTCCAGTGGAGGGGGGACTCTGTTTTCACTCTTTAAATGCCTATCGGCGCTTTGTTAGAAAACTTGAGAGTGAGTATGGCGCCAACTGGCAGGAGAAAGTTTCCGCTGAGAGTGCGGCGGTAATCGGTCTACTGCACGATTTGTGCAAGGTAAATTGCTATAAAATTGAGATGCGGAATGTCAAAGTGGACAATGTCTGGGTGCAGAAGCCCTATTTTACCGTGGAAGACAGTCTGCCCTATGGGCACGGCGAGAAGTCGGTATATATTCTGAGCGGTTTTATCAAACTTTCCCGGGAAGAGGCTATGGCTATAAACTGGCATATGGGCGGATTTGATACCCGAGTTCGGGGTGGAAGTTACTCGCTCGGAGATGCTTTTTATCTCTACCCAAGCAGTCTTTTGTTTCATATTGCCGACCTTGAGGCGACCTATCTCGATGAAACAGTAGGAAATAGTTAAAAGGAGCAAGCATTGAAAAACAGACTTTTTGAAAAAGGTCAGCTGATTGACCTACATATTCACACCCAGTACTCGGATGGAATGTACTCAGTGCCCGAACTCCTGGCACTTGCTGAAAAGCGTGGGCTGGAGGTTATATGCTTTACTGACCACGATATGCTCTACGCTAACAACGAGGTGAAAAGCCTCGGCAAAAAGAGCAGATTTAGCGGTAGAGTTCTGACTGGCTGCGAAATAGCCTGTTCTTTTAACGGCAAGAAATATGAGGTGCTTGCCTATGACTTCGACCTGGCAAAACTGGAAAAATTTCAGGCGTTGACCCTGGAATTTCAGTTTGCGCTGGAGGAGGAGAGGCTGGAAAAACTGAAGGAGCGTGGGGAGTCGCTGGGCTTTGAGATGACTCCAAATCTGAAGTTTAACCCAAAATATCGCACCGCACACAAGACTTTTTTTCACGATATCGCAAAGTTTGACTCCAACAAAGAGTTGTATAAAAAATACCAAATTGACCGGGCGGACAACCTCTACCGTGACCATATGGTAATACCCGGCTCACTCTTTCACTGCTATAATGTGGTGACCGAAACTCCGTCCATTGAACTGGTCTGCAAGAAGATTCACGATGCCGGAGGACTGGCAATATTTGCACACGCTTTTGAGGTCTACGGAGAGAAAGACCCTAAGCAGTTGGTGCGGGATTTGCATGCTCTTAAAATTCTGGATGGCTTTGAATGTATACACAAAAAGTTTAAGTTGGAGGACTGTATTTGGCTCTATAGTTTTTGCGTGGAAAACAACCTTATTTTTACTGGCGGGTCTGACTTCCACGGTGATGGTTTTAGGGTAAAGGGAAAGCCTTTTAGTCCAGAGCATCTGGGTTTTGTGGAACGGCCGGGCATAGAGGTAAGATTTCCGATTCTGAAGACGGAGGTGAAATAATAATTATGAGTATAAGTGTTATTTTAATTATCGGGGCAGTGCTTTTGTGTGGTTTAATGTTGGGTTGGGGGCTGTTTATATTTATGGAATCCCAGCGTTTTTCAAGGGCGGAAAAACTGCCTTTTGAGAAAACTTGGTGTAGCAGACTGGCTCAATCACGGGATAAAATTTGTGGCGTGCCGGCACGCAAGGAGTTCTTTTCGTCCACTATGTTTAAAAATGGCAAAAGAGTGGAATACACTCAAAAAAGGGGTAAAAAATGATTTTTTTAGCAAGTGACCATGCAGGTTACACAACAAAGGATTTAGTTTCCAAATATCTGACCAAAAAAGAACAGAAGTTCGCCGACCTCGGTACCAATTCCACCGACAGTGTGGACTATGTGGACTATGCAAAAAAACTGGTGCAGAAAATGTACAAAAAAGAGGGGAGTATCGGCATTTTAATCTGTGGTAGCGGCATCGGGATGAGTATTGCAGCCAACCGTTTTAAGGGAATCAGGGCGGCTCTCTGCCGTGGGAAAAGGGATGCCCTTATGGCTCGCAAGCACAACAATGCCAATGTTTTAGTGCTCGGTTCGCGTACCTGTATGTGCAAGATAAAAAAGATAATCGACATATTCCTTGCCACTGAATTTGACGGCGGCAGACACCAGAGAAGAATTGAAAAACTGGATGAATAGAATCAACTCAAAGAAAAAGAGGGATGACCCTCTTTTAATTTGAAGGTAGACTCAAAACCGGGTGTTTTTCATTATAAGCCCAGTTTTGAAAGATTGAAATTATTTAAGTGGGATAGGTAAAGAGCGAATCACTTCTTTTTACAAATAAAGATGAAAAAGCCGGATAAGTGGGTGTTTTTGTGTGAAAGCGGATTGATTTATCACCCGTGGGGAAAACTTCAAGCCCAGATTTAAAAACTAACTTTGTGCAGACCAAATCAATCAAAAGAGTATAAATTTGCTCTTTTTTTAATATCGGGACAAGCAGGCACATATATATAGCAACAAGTGAGGTGTATAATGCTTAAAAAGTTGAAGTATTTTTTGCCGCTATTTGCTATGGTTTTAATTCTGTTCGGGGTGAGTGGCTGTAACCAAGGTGTCAGTTTATTGAAAAATCAGGTGTCTGATATTCGCTATGACTACTATGAGGGCGAGACTGCCAACTGGTATTTCTCCTTTTCATCCGGACTGCGTGAGGAACCCTATGTGCTGGACGGATTCAGTAAATCTAAGGTAGAGTTTGGAATCATCACCGTTTCGCCAAAGAAGGGTACAGTGTATAAAGGGCTCAGTTACACTGTCAATATCGATGGAGTGGAGTACTCTGGCGACTTTGAGCGAAGTCCTTTCAATGAAACTTTTGCCGGCGATATTGAGAAAAGGGCAGCCAGCGGCGCTGAGATATTTGTCACCATAAGCGACGGGGGAAGCACTGAAATTGCCAATCTGACCTGTGTCACCGCAGACTTTGCGATTGATTCCAATGATGCGCTGGAACTTGCCCTTGCTGAGGCGGAGTCCGAACTGGAGGTGTTTTGCAAAAAGGGAAGTGTGGAGGTCTATGTCAAAATCGTTGCGGACATCTCTCACACTCTGGCGGACAAATTCTGGATTGTGTTGTTCCTGTCTGAGAGCGGCGAGGAAATCAGTATAATCATAAACCCAATGACCGGAAAGTGCGAAGTTAAGAGCATTTTATAGCATTTAACCATACAACAAAAAAAGCCAGCCGTAAAAATTCGGCTGGTTTTGCACATTTTTTCCACTATTTTAATAGTATGACCATGTGGAGTAAAAATTACTAAAGACTTAAAGATACAAAAGAAAAATACATAACAAATGATTTTTATTAAGTTTAGGAGGATAAAAATGTTTGATAAACTATTCGGCGGAATGGAGAACTGCGGCTGCGGAATGAAGTCTAAAAATTCCAGTTGTGATGTGCTGACAATCTTAGTTATAATCTATGTTCTCTTGAATTGTGGTATCTTAAACTGCGGTTTAGATCTTTGCACAATTTTAATCTTATTGCTGTTCTTCTGCTGCTGCTTCGGAAAGAAGAAACAGCACTGCTCATTTGACCACGGCTGTGGATGCTAATCTAAATTTGGATTAACACCACTGGTCTTTTAAGGCAGACATTTGGGAAAGGGTTTTCGCCCTTTCCTTTTTAGTGTTTTTTCGACAGAATAATTTAACGGATAAAATCGCAAACTGTTTAAGTACAAAGGTAGTACCCTATGCTGGGAACCGTTTTTATAGGTTGAGAAAACCAGGATGAACTGCGCCATTATCGATGCCGGGACTGTTTCAGCGGATAAAAAATGAGGCAAGAACTGTCTGTGTCGCTGCTGATGCCAGGGTTAGGGTAGAAAAAACTCACTAATTCAGATTGTCTGACTTTTTGAACCGAAAAGCACTGTGATTCCGGAACAAACCGCATCTGTCGGGCTGTCTGGAAATTCATCTCAGATTATTTTCCTTAATCTTAGTCGTTTTAGTTGTTTTCACTTGACAGCATAGCGACTTTTGGTGTAAAATGTTATCACATTGATTATTTTTTCCAAGGAGATTTAAATGAAATTTAAACTGTTGAGTAAATTAACTCTTATGGCAATGGTGCTGGCCATTGGATTTTCTTTCGGATTGCCAAACCCGGGCGCACTTTTTGCTGGTTCGGTATATACCAGCAATATAGGCCCGCAACTGCAAATTCAGCAAAACGACTGGAATTATACTTCAGAGGATGTTGAAGATGATGACACTGGAAAGTACTTAGTTCTTCCGGCAGCCACCACCACCGACGGCACTTTAGCAGTTACTGCTAAAACCACTGCAGGCAGTGTGGTTAGCGTGAAAAATGTACTTGC
>CAYIZA010000002.1:4637-9470 GCA_964367965.1 uncultured Christensenella sp.
CCAGTGGCGTCTTTACATACTAAATGAGAGGGCTACTGAGTATAGGGTGACCTATACAGCGACAGCAAGTGGAATTTCCACCAGCAAGGATTTTACCCTGAACCTCAACGCAGATAAAGTCACCTTTGAGTGGGAAACTAACTCTAAGCAGATTATTCCAACTCAGGTAAATCCGTCAACAGCAACTGAACAGAGTGTTATTGTCTTCCCTTATCCTTTTATATATAAGGGTGATGAAGACCCAATCAACGACACCAATTCCGACGGACTCCCGGAAGAAATAGCCGGACTTACCGTTACCCTCCGCAAGGGAACCGAAACCCTTACTCTGTCTAAGGGTGCCGACCCTGCTGAAACCAATACTTATGGATATTATTACTATATTGTGCCAACAAATGCCCCACTGGTGGAGTACACCGTGGCGTATTCCTATGCGGCTGGCTATGCATACACTATCAAGAAAGAGTTTAACTTCAATGTTGTGAGTGCTAGTGATTATAATCAGAAAGAGGATGTCGAACTTAAACTCACTCTGGACAGTTCTATCTCCACCGCCTGGGAAATCGGAGTGGAGGTTACTTTCCCAACCATAACAGTTACCAACAGCAAGAAAAGTGATGCCAAGGTTGCAGTTTACACCGAGTACCTGCTTACCTGCATACCAAGCGACGGCAGCGCAAATATTTCATATACCGTTACCAACCACAAATTTATTCCGCTTGTAGTGGGCGAGTACAAGATTCAGTACCGTGTTACCGACTTTGGAGGAAACAGCAAAACAGTGCAGCACACCACTAACTCCAAGGCAACCAACACCTCTACAGGTATGAAAGTATATGTGGTGGGGGGATATGAAGAAACTGATGCAGAGGATATGACCACAGCCGCTCTGGATAATTCACTTGATACTGCAGAGTATATGATTCCAACTAAAATTGCAAAGGCTGAGGACGCAACAGGTATAATAACCCTTCCTGCAATCTTTGCGGTGGACACCACCGAAAGCGGACTGGACACCTTTGATGTTTTAAAGGATAAATTCCTGAGATCTATTACTTCCCCAAGCAGGGTTACCAAATTTCAGTCCACCTCAGCCAACTCAAATGAGATTGTAACTGAGCCATGGGAGGAAGTTGAATACGCTTTCACCGAAGTGGGCACCTATACCATTTTGTATCAGGTTGTTGATTCGGCTGGCAATGTAATTCCGTTGGGCAGATACTATGTGACAGTGGAAGAGGGCTATGAAGACAACACTGCGCCTGAAGTTAGTGTTAGTGGGCTGAGCAAGGTTGCTAAAGCCGGCGATACAATCAGTTTCAGCGTGGTTGCGGCAGACTATCTGCCTGATAGCACCGAAGTAGCAGATGAAAGAATTAAAGTTGAAGTGACCGTTGCTGTAGGAGAAGATTCACCGATAATCCTTACTAAGAACACTGACGGAAAATATGAGTACACTATTCCTGCAGACACCGCTATGGGCACTACTGTGAGTGTGAACGCCAAGGCAACCGACTATGCAGGCAACTACACAGATGCACCATACACCATAACAGTTAGCAACTACTCCGGCGACAACGAAGCACCATTTGGTGGTGTATTCACTCTAGATCCTGAATGGATTTCCTCCGGTGTAAATTTTGTAGACTTTTATCACGGTGATGAAATTTTCCTGCCTGAAATTACCTTCTCAGACGACAGCGACAACCTGGCAGTGAATGTGGATATCTACTGTGACGGTGTTAAGGTAAACACCTTTGGAAAATCCAGTTGGAAAGCAAAAGAGTTAAAAATGGGCGGTGAAAAGGTTACACTTACTCACAGCGGCAAATATATGGTAGTCTATGAGGCAATTGATGCAAATGGCAACAGTACCATCCAAAGTCTGCACTTTAATGTAATCAGCAAAGTTATTCCGTCCATTGCCGGCTCCATTGCCGAAAAGGTGGAATATGGCACCACAATTGACCTCAGTGCAATTGTTTCAGTGCAGGAAAACGGCATCCAAATGGATGGATACTTCACCAATGTCTACGCTATGAACGCAAACCTGACTGAAAGTGCCCACCAGATTGCATTTTTGGATGAATTAGTTGAGAACGATGTACAGAGTGCGCTTGTTATTCAATACTCAGGCGGCTGCAAGGCAGTTCCCGGAGAGTTGAAACTGGTAGCACAGACTGGAAATATTCAGATAAGTTACTGGGCGATTGGGCCTACCGGACTTTATAATTCTGTTCCTAAGACACTGACAACTACAGCAGCGGACACCATCGCACCGGTTGTAACCTTTGAGGACGATGCAGGTGTAACAAGCGCTCACCCTTATGTTACAAGTGGTACCGATGAAGAGCGCCGCATTGCAAACACTGTTAAAATTCCACTCTTTACCGCTACTGACAGCAGTGGCAGCGGAGTTGACTTCAGTACAGTAAAAGTTACTGTAGAATACCAGAACTCTTCCACCAACAAGCCAGCCGTTACGGTATACAAGGGTGCTGTGGGTGAAGAGGGCGAGGAAGGCTACCAGCCAGCAGATGCTGACTACGGTAAGTTCTATGGTTACTTTATCGTAAACGATGACGGATATGTGAATGTGACCTATACTGTAAGTGACTACACTGGCAACGAGGGCAGAGCAAGTTATACTATCGCTATTGGGGATGTACAAAAACCTATAATTAATGTAGACGGACTGAACTTTAAAGAGAGTTATAATCTAAACGACGAACTGAAGATTGATTTGACCAAGATTGTTGTGCTCGAGCCTGAAAAGGAAAGCACTACACTGAGTTATTCCAATGTGACCGTTAAAGTGTTCCTGGACGGCGAGGACATAACCTCAAGTGCAAAACTCGAGAAGTCTACTTCTACTGAGTGGTACTACAAACTTGATAGCGTGGGCAACTACAAAATCACCTTTGATGTTAGCGACAACGCAGGCAACAGTGCTGAGCAGAAAGTGATAAGCCGAACCATTTCAGTAGCAAGCACCTCTACTACTATTTCTACCACAGTGTGGGGAACAGTGCTGATAATAGTTGCACTGATTGTGCTGGGCGGAGTAATCTACTTCTTCATTAAGCCAAGCAGGACTAAAGGTCAGATTGGCTCAGGCAAAAAATCAGCCAACAAGAAAGAATCAGACAAAGAATAAATAAAAAGAAGAGCGTGAAAAACGCTCTTTTTTTATGCTTTGTTTAGACCTAAGAATGAGTTGTTTTGTTTAGACCTAAGAATGAGTCGCTTTGTTTTAGTTTGAAGGATGAAAGGCTTTGCTTTAGGCTTAAGAATGAGTTGTTTTGTTTCAGACCGAGGAATGACTTGCTTTGTTTTAAATTGAAGAATGAATTGCTAGGGGGGGGAGAGTTAAGACTGTTGTGGGGTAGCCCAAAGTAGGCAACTTTAAAAAATCATAGACAGAAAACCAGCGCCTTTCTGGCTCATTTTGTGCGACTGTTTCCAACCCAACCTCAGCCAGTCTAACCTCTTTTCGTCTTATTAAGCGTTGGCTTGCGAACCAACCTCATTAAGCGTGGGCTTCCGCAAACCTGAGCAAGCAGAGGGGCGAAAGGGTTTACTAAACCCTATAAAAAAACCCCTAACTGTTTCATCAAGCGGGCACCAACTTCAATCAGTCAAATCCCTTTCCGCCTAATTTGTGGGGCTGTTTCATCAAGCGGGCAGGGCAGGTTCTTAAACCAACTTCAGCAAGCATAGGGGAAAAAATGATTTACTAAACTCTATAAAAAACCACCACCAACTTCAACCAATCAAAACCCTTTTCTATCTCATTAAAAAACCACCATAACTGGTGGTTTTTTTATTGTTTTACTTTCTCTTCTTAATCACAACTTTGTTAGTGGTACTTTCTTTGGCTTTGCGACTCGCCCGATTCTGAATGTGCTCCTGTTCCTCTTCCAGCAGTATGATATCAGTTTTAATTGAGGTGATATTGCGTTCCAACTGAGCGACAGTCTTATCGTAGTCGGTAAAGCGCTTGCTTGGCTCTTCAAGTTTTATGCTCTTGTCCTGGTCTGCGATATCCTTTGCGGTCTTATATGCCTCAAGTTCCTTTCGATATTCTTGCTTTTCTTCATCCATATATTTTTGGGTCTGTGCAAGTTCTTCTCTCAGAAGTTTCAAACGGTGAGAAACGGCAGTTTTGCGATTTCGCTGGTCCACATCCTTGAGGAGGGTGGAGGAGCGGTCGTAGTTGATTGCCACACGAACCTTGGTCGGCCTGGACTGCATATAGCGCTTAATCATAAAACCAATCACGGCAACTATAACGGCAATGGCGATGATGATTGTCGGAATAACTAGCCACAGGTTGTTATCGCCAAAGGATGCTGCAGGCAATTCCTCTCCACTTTCGGCAGGGGTGGTGTTGACAATGTTGATGATATTTTCCGGCAGCGCTTCGGTGTTGTAGTCCAGCAGTGCCAGATTATACTGGTCTTCGGTCATAGACAGCACTGCAAGTTCATCAAAGAAGGCATAACCACGGGTGAGGGCATCTTCTGCACCCAGTCCGAGCATAATTTTAAAATCAATAGCATCAGTGGTATTTATAAAGAAGATATATTCTACCCACTCATCCTGAGTATCAATTTCAGTGAAAGACTGTTCAATCTTGTCCAGAGTGATATTTGCACCGAATGGCACCACTTCATCATCTACAGTCTGCTGGTTTTCAGCATCCTGACTAAGCCCGGCAGTTCTGACCCAGACAGAAACCTTGTAGTACGAGCTGGCACTTAGGCTGACAACCAGCCTATTTGTTGCGGCATAGTGGGTGTCGGCATAGTTATATATCATCAGCACATTATC
>CAYIZA010000002.1:9570-17711 GCA_964367965.1 uncultured Christensenella sp.
AACTTGCTGGCATCGGAACTGTTCCACTCACAGTTATCAAAATACGCCCAGCCGTACACCCCTTGACCCTCGCTGCCATAACTTACAGAAACCGTTACAGTTTGTGATGCTGCATTATTGTGCAGGTACAGGCTGTAGGTCTTCCAGTTCTGGCTTGTTCGGATATCTAGCCACTGTGCCAGTATCATACCATTGCTGTCGGTCAGGGTGATATTAGCGCCCGAAGTACTCTGGCTCTGTTGTGTGTAGACATCTATGTTGAACTTATAGTAGGCATTTGCACTCAGCGAAATAGTGGAGGTGGAGGTGTAACTCTGTACCGAGTCCTGAGTGCTGTTATATATCATAAGCACATTGTTGGTGTTATCTGCTGTGCTTGGTTTGACCGGACTGCCAAAGTTGGATTTATATTGGTCAAAGACTTGCAGGTTTACAATTCCAGCCTTGCCTCCGAAGTTGCTATCTGCCACCTTGTATTCCCATCCAGAAACGCCCAGCGGATAACTGGAATTTGCGTCAATGGTGGACGGCAGGTTGAAGTAGCCATTCGCTATGGTCATAGAAGTGGAGGAGTACATCTCCAGCGACTTCGCTGAACTGTTTACACTGGAGCCGCTGCTCTTATCATCGGTGGAGACTTTCTGCGTGGTCACATTATCATAGAAGATATAGCCCTTTGCACCGCTTTCGGCTGAACCCAGCCCCAGAGTGAGTTGTATCTCACTGTCATACAGGTAGTGCCCGGAGACATAGAAGACATATTCGTTCCAGTTGTTGGAGTGTAGATTTACAGCCGAGGAGAGCGAAGTTATGGTGGCAGAGTACTCCGTCTTATCGTCGGTGTTCTGCTTGCCGTTGAGCACCACGCCACTTAATTTAGCATACATAGTACCCTGTGAAAGTTTGCCCTTTGCCCAGAAACTGATACGGTAGACAGCGTGTTGTTTAATGGTAAACTTATTTGAGGTTACCCCAGATACTGACAACTGTTCATTTTTCAGATACAGCACCGAATCCTCGCTGCTTCTCTCATTAGTCTTTACCAGAGTGGTATCCGGCATAGTGGTTGTATTGCCTGGCACTAATTGAATACTGCCAGTAGCGTTGGAGATTGGACTCCAGCCTTCAAAACTATTAGCAAAATTGCCGTTTTGGATAAAGCCATCGCCAGCCGTCAGGTCGGAATGGTTGAGATTTATATAGCGGTTGGACTGAACTCCATTGGTGGTGGTAGTGTAGTTTCCCTCAAAGTAGTTTTTGGAATATTGGGTGATGTTGAGGTTGTCAAACATAGCGTTGCCAGAGTACTCTCGCTCGATATTGTCTGAAGTCTCTTTTGCTCCGAGATACAGTCCGATTTTCAGACTGCTTGTCTTAGTGGAGCTGGTGGCAATCCAAAAAGTTATGGTAGACCAGTTACCATTACTATTGTTGGAAAAACTTGCACTTGAAATTTTATCAAAGTCGGTGCCTATAAGGTAGATTGATGCCAGAGCAGTGCTATCGGTGTAGTAGTTTACCGAAATGGAGTAAAAACTGTTGGCGTCCAGCGACACATCGCTGGTGGTTTTATAGCCAAATATAGTTTTCGCGGTGGAGTTAATCATCAGAACCTTGGAATCGCTATTCATATTATCACGATAGATATTGTTGTCCTTAGGCAGGTTGTAATTTTTCCAGTTTTTACTGTAACTGCTCGGGGAGAGGTCAACCACACCTATTTTCAACGATTCGCTTATGGTGGTATAACTGCTGTCCTTTGTCCAGTTGCGTGGGGTCTGAATAGTGGTGTTTCCGGTGTAACTGCTGCTGGAGGTAGAACTGCTGCCGCTGTCGGTGAGGGTAAAGTTCGGGTTGGATAGTTTGTTGGTGGTCACATCCTTATGTGAGGCGGTGTCCTGAGTGTCTAAAGCACGGGCAATCTCGCTGTTATTAGCGTTTCCAAAGAAGGAAAACATTGATAGTGTTGTAAAATGCTGGGCAAAAAGAAAAGTAACTGCCACAAAGAGACATACCAGAATTTTACTTAACTTAGACTTCGCCATTGATTTCCACCTTTTTTATTGTTAGTTAAACTTTGATAAGTATAATACAGAATGTAATGAAAAGCAAGTTTTTACGCTTACTTTTTGCAAATTTAGCAAATAATATAGTTGTGAAAGCGTTAGAAAAAAATAAAGTGCTTAAATTTTTTGTGCTGACTGGTGCGGGAGCGTTTATCGGCGCCATAAACGGCTTTTTTGGCGGTGGGGGCGGTATGATATGCGTTCCTGTGCTGTTGGCTGTGGGGCTATTCAACCGGCAGGCACATGCCACTGCCATACTTACTATGGTCCCGATAAGTATTGCCAGTGCGGTGGTTTATTATTCCAGCGGAGTAATAGATTGGATGACCTTGCTTTGGGTGACCCTCGGTTCGGTGGTCGGAGGGGTGATTGGCGCTCTGCTGTTGAAGAAGATACCCAACCTGGTTCTGCAGTATCTGTTTGCGTTGGTGGTGCTTGCTGCCGGCGTTAAGATGCTGGTATAGGAGGATATTATGTGGTGGCTTTTTATTCTGGCAGGACTTGCCGGCGGACTGGTTGGAGGAATGGGGATGGGCGGAGGCACTCTGCTGGTGCCTATTTTAACCATATTTATGGGTCTGAGCCAGCACCTTGCGCAAGGGCTTAATCTGCTGGTTTTTATCCCGACCGGCATTGTGGCAATCATAATTCATGCAAAAAACAAACTGCTGGACTATAAGACTTTTTTCTATATCATCATCCCGGCGGTGGGAACCTCAGTTGGATTTGCTTTTTTAGCAAATTCCATAACCAGCGAGGTGTTGTCCGTTATTTTTGCCTGCTTTCTGCTGGTAATCGGGGTGGCTATGCTGACCCTCGCTATAGTTAATACTGTAAAAAACAACAAAAAATGACCCGTTTCGCTATGGACAAGCAACCTTTCCCAACTGATAGCATATTGTAATTTGTTATCAGGAGGGGTTAATGATAATAGAAAGTTTCATTACCTTTATGAACAAGATAATGCTTTTTTCTTCCTATGTGGATAATGTGTCGCAATTCCCGAAGCCGCTTTCACGGGAAGAAGAAAAAGAGCAAATCGAAAAATATCACGCCGGGGACCAAAAGGCAAAGGAGATTCTGATAAGCCATAACCTGAGGTTGGTGGCACACATTGTTAAGAAGTACAGCAATAGTTCAAAGGATGCCGATGACCTGATATCGGTCGGGGCAATAGGGTTGATAAAAGCTATCAACTCTTTTTCTACCGAAAAGGGCACCCAACTCTCCACCTATGCTGCCCGATGCATCGAAAATGAGATTCTGATGCTCTTTCGGGTCAATAAAAAGCATCAGGGAACGGTTTCGTTGGAGGAAACGCTCAGCGTAGATAAGGACGGCAGTGATGTCACACTCTCCGATGTGATTTCGGACACTGAGCCTGATATTATGGAGCAAGTGGAGTCAAATATTCTGACCGAGAGGTTGATAAATCTTATTGAAAAGGCACTCACTCAACGGGAGTACCGAATTTTGGTGTTGAGATACGGGATTGGGGGAACGGTGGCATATACCCAGCGTGAGGTGGCAAAAAAACTGGGCATCTCCCGTTCCTATATCTCCAGGCTGGAAAAAAAGGCACTGGAAACCATAAAGAAAAAGATTGAGGAAAGTAAAATGTTTGAGGATTAGGGCGCGGAGGGGTTTACTCCAATCCAGGGGAGAATAAACAGCACAAGCCAGTGCTGTTTTAATTTTCAGGAAAAAGTTTAAAAAGGGGTATTGCCAAAGATGGCTAAGTATGATATACTACATCTGTAGCTAGTTAGACGGTCGAATTCCTTTAGGAATTAGGAAAGTCCGAGCACAACAGGGCAAGGTGCAAGATAACATCTTGTGGAGGCGACTCTAAGGATAGTGCAACAGAAATAAACCGCCACCTATTAAAGGCCAGTCTTGCGTTTTTAGAATTTTTAAAAAAATTCTTACCTCCTATTTTTTCGCAGATTGGTTATGGTGGTGAGGGTGGAAAGGTGGTGTAAGAGACCACCGGCATAATGGAGACAGTATGCGCTCTGTAAACCCCACTTTGTGCAAGATAAGGGACATAAAAGGAGTTGCCCGCTCCGTCCCGTCATACATCGCTCGAGCGTATTGGCGACAGTGCGCCCAGATAGATGACCGTCCATGACAGAACTCGGCTTACAGACTAGTCTACCGAGAGTTGAGATTTCCCGCTCAACCCTCGTTTTTTTTATTAAATCCAATCCTATTTTTCTTAGGTTTGGCAACAATCAAGGCATGCAAACTGTTCTATTGGCACTGAGTGGAGCGGGAGTGATATTTGCCGCCCTGGGCTTGCTGTTAAAATCCCGTTCCAAGTTAAAAATCTATCAAAAGTTGCAACTCGCAGGTATAGGCAAACCCAGCAATATGGGGTTGCCTTTTTGGGTAGCAGCCCGTGGCAGTTTCCGACTTTTCGCTCGGGCAGGGGAGCCTGTAGTGTTACGAAAACAGGGGGCGGACTTTATCAAAATACGGGTTTTTCTGGAAGGAGAAGAACTGTTGCAGCCAGACAGTTATTCTCAGCAATCGCCGGGTTTTAGCGGGTACTATGCAAATCATAGTATAAAACTATGCGCAAAACACGATTTTATACAGGTACTATGCACGGTGCATAGTACTATAACCCTGGTTTTAGAAAAGGGCAGCGCTCCCTTTGATATAAATGCCCGGCGAGACCGGATAAATTTCGGGGATTTCACCCTCAGTTTTGAGTGTAACGGCGAATACCGAACAGATACCTTGGAAGACTCCATCCTTTTTGAGATAAGTTTTGCCAGTAAAATCACCCTGGATTTTTCCAGTTTGGGGTTACAGCCACTGACCTCTCTTCAAACTCGAAATCTGGCAAGGGGGCTGTTCGGGCTTCCCCGGCTTGACAGTCTAAAAGCGCTGCCCAACTTTGCTGAACTGCCCAATGCCGGGCTGGCAGGCGACTTCGCTAGGAAATGTCTTGCCACTCAAAGTTTTGTAATCAATCAGAATCAGGGTGCTGCCACCCTGAACTTAAGTGAAAAGGGCTTTACAAAATGGGTGTACCTCATCCGCTCCGCCCGGGAGACAACTGTCTGTGATATTTTCACCAATATGGAAATCCGGGTAAAAACTAATGGGTGGAGTGGGCTTTCCTGTCTATGGGGGCAGGTGATGATAAACTTTGAGTCGCCGGATTTTGAAATCCAACCGACCGGAATACTAAACTTTAACTTGAATTTAAACTTTATTATGCCCTGCAAAAAGATGGATGTAGCCAAAACACTGCTGCAGTCTATGGAGGGGATACAGGGCAGGCCGCTGAAAGACCGTCGGATGGCAAAGTTTATGTTGGGTTGCCTACCGCTCGCAATGAGCGAGAACTCGTCCGATGCTGCCTTTGTCCGTGGTATGTTGCCCTATATCAGACACAATGGTCTCAGACGAGAAATGTTGTTTTTTCTGCAAAATTATGAACAAATGTTTTACAATTAGTGCCCACTGTGCTATACTTATAAGAGTAAGATAGCGGATAGCAGCACAGGCATTATAGGTGCACAAATTCTGATTAACGGGAAAGGAAAGCAGGGGATTTTAAAATGGAAAACCTATTTGAAAATTTACATAATGACAGAAAGCCATTAGCGGAAAGGATGAGACCCAAAACTCTAGGAGATTTTGTCGGTCAGCAGCATATATTGGGCGAAGGTAAATTACTGCGCCGTTTATTTGAGTCCAAGAGAGTTCCAAGCGCTATATTTTACGGCCCTCCCGGCACCGGAAAAACCACGCTTGCAAGAATGATAGCGGACAGCAGTAACTCATATTTTGTAAAGATGAATGCGATATCCAGTGGTGTATCTGATGCAAAGGCTGTCATCGAACAGGCGAAAAAGACCTTTGAAATGTATGGCAAAAAGACCTACCTGTTGCTGGATGAGTGCCACCGCTGGAGTAAGGCACAGAGTGATTCCCTCCTTGCGGCTCTGGAGGACGGACATATAATACTAATCGGCTCGACAACGGAAAACCCGGCATATTCTATGACAAGAGCCATAGTTTCCCGTTGTTCATTATTCGAGTTTAAGAAGATAGACCCAGCCGATATCCAAAAGGCTTTACTCCGAGCCATATCTGCCGAAGAAGGCTTAAAGTTCTATAAGATAAAGATAGAGGATGACGCTCTGACCTATTTTGCTACCGCATGTGCAGGGGATGTTCGTTCCGCTCTCAATGGGCTTGAAATTGGGGCAATTACCACACATATGAACAAAGAAGGGCAAACGGTCATAACAAAAGAAATCGCTGTTGAGTGTCTTCAGAAAAAAGCCTTGAGCCTAAACGAAGATGTGCTCTATCACATACTGAGTGCCTTTTGCAAAAGCCTTCGTGGTAGTGATGCAACGGCAGCGCTCTATTATGCCAATCGCCTGATTGAGGCGGGAGTTGAACCACAGTTGCTGGCTCGCCGCTGTATAGCGCATAGTTCGGAAGACTGTAATTCTTCCCGGGCGCTCAATGATTCCTGCAATGCACTTTACGCATTAGACAATATAGGAATGCCTGAGGGCAACCTAGTTCTTTCACAGGCGATAATCTCTATTTGCGAAGCGCCCAAAAACAACAAGGTGGTCGTCGCAATGAATATGGCAATGGAGGATGCCCGCAATCACCCGGACGACAATATTCCTGACTACTTAAAAAACCATACCGAGGCAAGTAAAAAGTACAAATACCCTCACGATTATCCCGGCGGAGTGGTGGGGCAACAATATCTGCCAAACAGTTTAAAAGACAGAGATTATTTCAAAAAGAAGAAATAGAAACTAGAGTGCGTGTGGGCATAGGTTTTCAGATGAATATAATAATTTTGCCGCAAGAATTGAAGATGTAGGGTATGATGAGGATGCTGAAGCCGAAATTCTTTTAGATGTCAGCGGCTCAGTTGACGAGATATTACTTAAAAATTTTTTAAGACAAGTGAAGCCACTACTCAAAAACGCACATGTTAAAGTTGGAACTTTCGCTGATGATGTGAGCGAATTTATTGAAATTAAAGATAAAGAAGATATTGATAAAATGAAAATCAAGGTTGGTGGTGGTACTAACTTTGATGCTGCAAGCAAGGCTCTTTCTAAACGAAAAGATGTTAATAAAATTGTCTTCACAGATGGAGTTGACGGCGGAACTGCTGGAATTAAACAGAAGCGAAAAGATATAATTTGGATAAGTTTTGAAAATCGAAACTTCAAGCCTGACTTTGGAAAAGTGTTGTTTGTTTCACCAGAGCAGATAAATGATTCTATGGTTCAAAAGCCAAAAGAACCTGAAAGGTCGTTATAATTATTTTTCAGAAAAACCAAGGTATTTTCCTTGGTTTTTTGTGATATTATTAATATATTCAATGACTTTTTGACAAAAAAATGATAAAATATTGAAATCCGAAGGAAAAACCTACTAAGCAGCAATAAAAAATTGCTTTTAAAAGGTTAGATAATTATTTGACTTTAGTGCTTAAAAATGCTAATATAAATAAAGTTTTAGATAGACGGTAAGGCTAAATAAAAAATAAGGAGAAAAAACTATGATTAAATTAGAAAAAGTTAAAGAACTGAAGGGCACTCAGACCGAGAAAAACCTCTGGGATGCTATTGCAGGCGAGAGCGTGGCACGAAATAAGTATGACTGGTTTGCCAGCATTGCCAAAAAAGAGGGATATGAGCAGATTGGGCGTGTTTTCGCCGAAACGGCAGCCAACGAGAAAGAGCATGCCAAGGTTTGGTTTAAATTGGTTCACGGAATGGGTTCCACAAAGGACTGCCTGAAATGGGCTGCCGAGGGTGAGAACTACGAGTGGACTGATATGTATGACAAATTTGCCAAGACTGCAGAGAGAGAAGGCTTCACTGAGATTGCTGAAATTTTCCGGGGAGTTGCCGCTATTGAGAAGACTCACGAAACCCGCTATAAAGAACTTTTGGAGAACATTGAAAAAGACCGTGTCTTCAAGCGATCTACCGAGAAGGAATGGGTTTGTCTGAACTGTGGGCATAAGATGTCCGGAAAAAAGGCTGACGACCTCTGCCCGGTTTGCCAGCA
>CAYIZA010000002.1:17811-38336 GCA_964367965.1 uncultured Christensenella sp.
CTAATTTTCACCTCAAAGTTTTCAGAGCCCTGGTTTTTAAAAGTTCCGTGTTGGAACTCGCAGGATGCTCCAAACTCAGATTTCTCTCAAATATTTTAGAGTATTATTACCCCTTTTGCATACACTACTGCAGAAGGGGTTTTTATGTGGGAGATTTGTATTGAAGCAAATTCCAGCAATGGACATTTGATTGATTACATAGAGGAACGGATGCAGCCCGTTCTCGCCGAAGTGGGTGGAATTAAGAGCACAATACAACTGGGCGGCAACAAGAGTATTGCCCTTGGCTGTCGTGTGGGCGAGAGTGCAAAGGTCATCGGAGTGCTGCGGCCGGTGCTCTGTGATGTCGTCTGTGAAAAGATGAAGTTCGATTTCCTGCGCAAACAAATCAATCTACTGCCTGGAGATAGTAAGTTTTTTGAGGCGTTTGTAAAGGTCTGCACTTATTTTGACAGTGAGTTGGAACGCAAAATTGTAATGCGCTCACTGCCTGTCACTTCCAAGATAGTGCTGGAAAGCCTGCTGGATTTCAGGATGCGTCCACTCAAAAACAAGTGGCAGGAGTTGTGTAACCTGACCAACGATAATTCCACTCTCTTTGTACAGAGTGAGACTTTTGTGGAACTGCTGAAGTTTTTAATTGACAATCTGGAGCATAAGAGCGACTGCGTGGTCTTATCCTTTGATAAGGAGTGTGCTATTTCAGAGGAGCGGGGCGACAAGGTTTTTTTACTCTCCAACCTGAGCGCTGATGACGATATTGGAATAATCACCAGCGTTATTGAACTTTGCCCGCACAAAATCAAGGTATTTTCAGACAACGGACATATAGAACTGCTGAAGTTTCTGTGCGAATTGTTCGAGGGACGGGTTGAAATAATTTCCCGGTAAAATTTTGAAAAAATACTTGACTATTTTAGCGGATTGTGCTAACATTGATACATAACAAAGAAGAAGACTCACTTCTCACCATTCAGGATTCCTAGATTGGTTGATTATTTTCGATATACAAGCCAGGTTTTTTGCTTTACCTGTTGTATATAATGAAGTGAGTAGTTTCTACTCACTTCTTTTTTGTTGAAAAATTGTTATGGAGGGTACTATTATCAAAGAATTACTCGTGAACGAGCAGATTACTGCTTCACAAGTCCGTCTGGTTGGGACAGAGGGAGAACAGTTGGGTATTGTAAAACTCGCCGAGGCTCTGCGAAAAGCGGATGAGGCCGGTTTCGATTTGGTGAATATTTCACCGAACGCAACTCCTCCTGTTTGCCGCATTATGAACTATGGCAAGCACAAATTCGAACTTCAAAAGCACGAAAAGGAAGCGAAGAAGAAACAAAAGGCAACTGAAATCAAGGGAATGGAACTGAGTATGCGTATTCAGGAGCACGATATGCTCTTTAAGGCAAAACAGGTTCGGAAATTCCTGCAGGGCGGTGACAAAGTGCGTGTTGTTATCAAAGGCGTGCGTGGTCGTCTGGCTGGCTTTGCCCATCAGGGTGTAGAGATCATGAACAAATTTTTTGAAATGGTGCAACAGGATTGTATAATGGACCAAAAGCCAATTTTGAGCGGTTCACTCATAACTATGATTCTTGCCCCGCAAACAACAAAATAAAACAAATTTAAAAGGAAAAAATTATGCCTAAAATGAAATCAAAGAGCTCAGTTAAAAAGCGTTTTCGTGTAAACAAAAACGGCGTAATTAAACGAAGCTGTCAAAATGCAGGTCACATTATGACCAAGAAATCAAGTAAAAGGAAAATGCGTCTTCGTAGTGGCGAGACTGTGTCAAAAGCAGACTCTAAGAGAATTACGGAAGCTTTATAGGAGGAACAGTAAATGAGAATTAAAAATGGCGTTCACGCAATCAAAAAAAGAAATGCAACTCTGAAAAAAGCAAAGGGTTATTTTGGAGCAAAAAGCAAACAGTTCAAAGCAGCAAAAGAACAGGTAATGCGTTCCGGAAACTATGCCTATATTGGGCGTAAACTGGAAAAACGCAGTATGCGTCAGCTTTGGATTACTCGTATCAACGCAGCATGCAGACAGAACGAAATCAGTTATAGTGTTTTTATGCACGGACTGCGTACTGCCGGAATTGAACTTAACCGTAAGGTGCTTGCAGACCTGGCAGTAACCGATGCAAAGGCTTTTACCAATCTGGTAGAGCAATCGAAAACTGCATCAGCAAAGTAGGATTTTAATGGAAATAATAACCAGCAAAAGCAATCCAAAACTAAAAGAATTCTCCAAACTTAAGCAAAAGAAATATGTTGAGAAAAGCGGGCAGGTGTTGCTGGAAGGTCTGCGGATGGTGGAGGAGGCACACCGGCGGGGAGTGAAATTCACCGCCGTACTTGCCACTAACTCTGCGCAAAACAAGTTCGGATGCCCCTTTTATCAGGTTGCCGAACACTCTTTTGAGGCGCTGTCCAGTGTGGTAAACTCTCAGGGCATCGTTGCTGTGGCAAGTATGGAAAAGCCGGTATTTTCTCTTCCAAAGGGAAGATTTTTGGTGCTGGATAATATCTCCGACCCGGGAAACCTGGGTACTATAATTCGAACGGCAGTAGCATGTGATTTTGTTGAAATCTACTGTTTAAACTGTGTGGATTTTCGAAACGAAAAAGTGCTGCGGTCAACTATGGGCACTATTTTCGATTGTAAAATTATGCAGATTACCCCGGCGGAAGTGCAGAGGTTGAAACCCTTTAACCTCATCTGTGCCGATATGAAAGGCGAGTCTGCACTCAACTTCAAGAAGCCCGCGCTTCCATTTGGGATTGCGGTCGGCAATGAGGCGAATGGGGTCAGTGAGACGGTCAGAGATATCTGTAGCGCCTCGGTTACTCTTCCAATGCAGAACAGGGTAGAATCTTTGAATGCCGCTGTTGCATGTGGAATTTTAATGTATCTTTTAAAGCAATAAGGAGAAAGGAATATGTCAGGACACAGTAAATGGTCAACCATAAAACGGGATAAAGCAAAGACCGATGTTACCCGTGGTAAGATATTTACCAAAATTGGTCGTGAAATTGCAATTGCGGTTAAGGCTGGCGGCCCCGACCCGGTGAATAACCCAAGATTGGCAACCGTTATTGCCAAAGCGCGTGCAAATAATATGCCGAATGACAATGTTCAACGCTCGATCAAAAAGGCAAACGGTGACCTGGGCGCAGTGAACTATGAAGAGTTGGTCTATGAGGGTTATGGCCCGGGCGGCTCTGCTGTTATGTTGGATATACTGACCGATAACAAAAACCGCACTTCTTCCGATATCCGTCACATTTTTGATCGGGCAGGCGGAGCACTGGGCGGCAGTGGTTCGGTATCCTATAAGTTCAGCCGCAAGGCAGTTGTGGTGGTAAAAACCAAAAAGGGAATGAGTGAGGATGACCTCACCATGCTTGCGCTTGAGGCGGATGCCGACGATGTCGAGACGGACGGCGAGTTTTGTACCCTCTATGGTGAAGTTTCTAAGTTAGGCAAAATCCGTGATGAAATGGAAAAAAACGGGCTCAAGGTTGAAAGTGCTGAAATGGAGCAGGTGCCTGGAATCACTGTGAAGTTGGATTCCGGCAAATACTCTTCCTTTCTGAAGATGATTGAAGCGCTGGAAGATAATGACGATGTTCAGAATGTCTGGCATAATGTAGAGATGATGGAAGAATAATAAAAAACTACTGGAAAACAGTAGTTTTTATTATATTTTTATTCTAGTTCAGAGTTTTCATTACAATGTAGCGGTTTTTACCGCCGTATTTTATTTTTTCGTTGCGGATTTCAAAACTCTTATCCAGAAAATTTTGCAAACTATGCTTATTTATAGGGGAGACTGTGGCAGTCAGAAAGGTGGCACCGTCTTCAATAGCCATTTTTTCAGCCAGTTTCAAAAGGTACCTCTGGATTCCCAGCCCACGGTAGTCCGGGTGAACTGCAACGACTGAAATTACACAGGTTTTTAGCATATCCGCTGTGGTCAATCCGGCATCCAGCGCCAGGTTGTCATCCTGGTTTTGCGAGGGGTGATAGAATATCATTATTGCCACAAATTTATTTTTAAGAACATTGTAGACCGCTACAACATCATAGCCTTTTTTAAAATCTTCCTCCAGTTTAGCACGGTCGTGTGCCTGAAATAAATCCGGATTCGGAATAAGTGAAACGACCTCCTGCTGGAAGGCAAGAATTTCATCAATGTCTGCACTGGAACACTTCTTCACCAGTCCGCTGAAAGTGCGGTGAATCCCGAGTGAACTCTCAGTGTCGAACAGAACTTCTCCAAAACCGGGTGCACAACCACGAGTTATCATAGGTGTTTTTCTCCTTGTATCCTGACATTATTATAGTTCTTACAACGGTACATGTCAATTAAAAAACCAAGTTTTCCTAACTTTTTTAGAGGAGTTTTTTAGAGGGTTTTTATCCAAACTGGAGAGTTCACGATACAGTGTTACAGTGTTGCTTTCAGCGCTGAGGTCTGCGGTGGTATGCCGGGCTGTCACTGAATAATCCACCCTGTTTCCAGTATGTGTAGTCTGCCACTTTCCAGAACTTTGTGAGGCAGTCAATTTGCCGTCCACATAGATATCATAGACCAAATCCGGCTCACTCTGCCACCACAGGGTTACTTTATCGGCATTTAGTTTTCCGCTGAGCCGGGGTGCTGGAAGTTCGGTAAAACTTTTGCTGACCTCAGTCGGTACAAAGGCAGAAGCGAAGAGTTCGGTTTTTGTGAATCTCTCCGGTGTGTCCTCGCCGGCAAGAGTCAGCAGGTGTCTGCTCTCTAAATCCTTGAGGTCGAGAACGACTTCCTGAATATCGTCAGGGCGTTCGAACACGGCGGAGGAGTGGAGTAACTCCCAGGCAAATTTGTTGAAAGTTGCCCCTATAGAACCGCCGTTCTGTGAGTCGCTGAGGTTGTTTTGACTGTCGCCGGAGAGGTTGCCCGACCACGCACACACTGTGAAATCGGGGTTTAAACTGACACACCAGGCATCGGTGTTTCCGTCACCAATTGAGGCGCCCACCGTGCCGGTCTTGGCTGCCAGCGACATGCCCAGAGAGGAGAGTTTTTTAGCAGTGCCAACCTTGACGGTGTCACGCAGTACATCGTCTATGAGAAAGGAGGTTTCGGCAGAAAGTGCAGGCGAACGAGCAGCCTTGTGCTCATATATAATGTGTCCGTTTTTGGACTCAATCCTGCGGATAAAACTAGGTGCAGCATACTGTCCGCCGTTGGCAAATGTCGAGTAACTGGCAGCCATCTGAACCGGGTCAATGCCATATTTCATAGCGCCCAATGCGAGCGCGAGGTGGTTGTCTTCGGGGTCGAATTCCACACCCAGTTTTTGAGCATAACTCTTCGCCCGCTCCAGCCCAACATATTCCAGGGTTTTGACCGCTGTTATATTTTTGGATTTGCTGAGCGCTTCCCGTACACTTATCCAACCGCTCTCCTTGCCGTCAACATTGCGTGGAGTATAATTCCCAAAACTGACTTTTTCATCTTTTATAGGAGTTGCCGGCATTAGAATTCCACTCTCAAAAGCAGGGGCATAGCAAAGTAAGGGCTTTATCAGACTGCCCGGTTGGCGCTTGTTCCTGGAATAGTCGCTGGTGGAGAGAAGGGCAGTTATCCCCATAGTATTATTGTCCAGCACGGTAAGCGCACTGTCTATTTGTTTTTCCTGTGCCAAACGGGATGCCAGCAATCCAAAGTTCTCCTGCAAGTCTTCCTGCAGCGTGGCATTGACATAGGTGTAGATTTTGTAGCCGGAAAGTGCCACATCTTTCTCACTTAGGTTGAGAATTTCGCCAGCCTCTTCCAGGGCGTGTCGCAGTATGCTGGTCTGATTCAAGTTTTTTGAGTCGGAGACCTCCAAACTTTCGGCTTTGGCGGTCTGATACTCCTCCTGAGAAATCATACCCTGTTCCAGCATCTGATTCAACACCACATTGCGACGAGTCAGGCATTTTTCCGGGTTGTGGATGGGTGAATAACTTCGGGGTGACTTAATCATACCGGCAAGGGTGGCGCTCTGTGCAAGGCTAAGTTGGGTAGCCGGTCGGTCGAAAAAAGTTCGGGCAGCGTTTTCAATCCCGATAGAACTATTGCCAAAGTAGATAACATTGAGGTAGGTTTCCAGAATCTCCTCTTTGTTGTACTGTTCTTCCAGTCTGGTAGCGAGATAGGCTTCCTGAATTTTGCGCTTCATTGTTTTTTCGCTGCTCAGCAGGGTATTTTTAACCAACTGCTGACTTATGGTGGATGCACCCTCTTTGGTATAGCCGCTGAACAGGTTGTTTAATCCGGCTTTTATTATACGCATATAGTTCAGCCCGTTGTGCTGGTAGAAAGAATGGTCCTCAATTGCTATGAAGGCATTTTTGGTGTGGTCAGAAAGTTCGCTTGCCCGAACCCAGCGGGTTCCGCTGGCAGAGGCGTGGACTAACTCTTGGTCATCCGAATCGTAGTATCCCACCTGCGAATTAAAGGATGCCAGCATATTATCCCGGGAGTAGAGGCTGGAGTCTAACTCCTGTATACAACTGTAGACATAGATTCCCAGACTGGCACAAGCAACAGCACCCAAAATCCCTAAAACTATTAAGATTTTGAATATTTTTTTCATAACAATCCTCTCGTGTATATTGTGTAACAAAAATTGGCTTTAATTCTCATTTTTGTTGAGTTTTTGACAAATTTATTGTATAATCTACAGAAGAGGGATAGAGATGAAAGGTAAAAAGTACTGGATTTACACCTATGGGTGCCAGATGAATGTGCACGAGTCCGAAAAACTTTCAGGTATTTTGCAGCAACGGGGCTGCCAGAGAGCGGAAAAAGTGGAAGAGGCTGATATCATTGTTTTCAACACCTGTTGTATTCGTGAAAGTGCTGAGCAACGCATATTAGGCAATATCGGTTCGGTCAAACCACTCAAGAAGAAGAATCCTAATCTGGTGGTAGCGGTCTGTGGATGTATGTCACAACAGAAGAATATGGAGGCAGCACTTAAGAAGAGGTTTCCCTTTATAAACATAATTTTTGGGGCTAATAATATAGAATTTTTCGGCGACTACCTCGATTTGTTTCTGAAGCAGCAAAAATATCAGGCACAGATTCTGGAGGAAGAAAGTTATCAAACCAGCGACCAGTTCAGCACCATGGTGAGGGACAGTTCGCTCCATGCTTTTGTAAATATAATGTACGGCTGCAATAATTTTTGTTCTTATTGCATTGTGCCCTATGTTAGGGGGCGGGAGAAGAGTCGCCAGCCTGAGGAGATTTACAGCGAAGTTCGGACACTGCTTAAGTCCAGTAGTTACAAGGTAATAACTCTGCTGGGGCAAAATGTCAACTCCTATGGTAACGACTTTACTGACAAGTCAGTTAATTTCCCAAAACTACTGGAGACAATTGCTAACTTTGAGGGAGATTTTGAACTCCGCTTTATGACCAGTCATCCCAAGGATTTTTCCGATGAGTTACTGGATGTCATTGCCAGGAATCCTAAGATCAGCAAGGCAATTCATTTGCCGGTGCAGAATGGAAGTAATAGTGTTTTGAAGTCGATGAATCGTGGCTATACTGTGGAGGACTATCTGGCTCTGGTGAAAAAAATTCATACCAAACTGCCTGAGGCGTCGCTCTCCACCGATATCATAGTGGGATTTGTGGGAGAGAGCGAACAGGACTTCCAGCAGACGGTAAGACTTTTGGAAGAAGTAAAATTCAGCAATGCCTTTATCTTTATGTACAGCAAACGCAAGGGAACTGCGGCCGAAAAAATGGAGGGGCATCTTCCTCTAGAAGTTAAGAGAGAGCGGATTCATAAACTGCTTGAAATTCAGAAGCAAATTACAAACCAACATTTCAATTCTCTGATTGGCAAGTTTGAGCGTGTGCTAGTAGAAGAGGAGATGCCTCAGAACTATCTGGCTAAACTTCAGTGCGGCAAAGTGGTAAAGATTACTAAGGGCACCGAACTTAGTGTCGGGCAGTTTGTGTCTGCCAAAATTACCGGTTATAAAAATGGAAATCTTTATGCGGAGGTGGTGTAGTGGCATTGTCACCAATGATGCAACATTATATGCAGATTAAAGAAAAGCACAAAGAGGCAATAGTTTTCTATCGGCTCGGCGACTTTTATGAAATGTTTTTTGAAGATGCCGAGTTGGTTTCCAAACTGTTGGGGATTACCCTGACTGGACGGGACTGCGGGCTAGAGAATCGTGCGCCTATGTGTGGCGTGCCTTTTCACAGTGCGGATACCTACATAGCCCGGTTGATTTCAATGGGGCACAAGGTAGCAATATGTGAGCAGATGACAGCGCCAAAACCAGGAGAAATGGTGGAGCGGGATGTTGTGAAGATTATCACTCCCGGCACCATAATGGAGGAAAATATCCTCACAGTGCAGAATAACTTTATCGCCTCGGTCTTTTCGGAAAATGAGAACTCGGTTGGTTTGGCATGGCTGGATTTGTCTACTGGCGAATTTCATATGACCCAGTTGGACGGAGAAAATGCCTGGAATATCCTCAACGATAACTTGGTTACCCTCCGCCCGAGTGAGATAATTTCCAACAAGTACGCTTTTCTAAAAAGTGCCGAACTTATCAGTGTAAGAACGGAAAATGTGCCTAGGTTTTATAACTTTCTGGACTTTGCCTTTGAGCACTCTAACGCCTCACAGGCACTCCTTTCTCAGTTGAAAATCGGCAGTCTGAGTGTGCTAAACAGTTCGGATAAACCAGCCGGGGTGTGTGCGGCAGGTGCTCTGTTGGAATATATAAAACAGACCCAAAAGCGCAGCCTTACACATATCAACCGACTGCAGGTGGAATCGGATGGCAAGTTTATGTATCTGGATTCCACCGCAAGGCTGAACCTGGAACTGACCGAAACAATTTTTGAGCGCAAGAGGCACGGCTCCCTGATATGGGTGCTCGACCAGACCCAAACCGCTATGGGGCGCAGAGCGCTGGTAAACTGGCTAGATAGACCGTTGCTGGATGAGTCCGAGATAAATGACCGGCTAGATGCCGTCGAGGAACTTCTGGCACATAATTTGGAACGGGATCAACTCAGTGAACTGCTGAAGACGGTGAGTGATGTTGAGCGTATTTGCGGCAGGGTTTCATATGGAAATGTCGGACCAAAAAGTTGTGTGGATATTCAGAAGTCGCTGGAGAAATTTCCAAAGGTAAAAAAGATTTTGCAAAAATTCTCCTCGAATTTACTTAAAAAAGCTGATAAAAACATAGCAGATTTCGGCAAATTGCAAAAATTACTGCAAAACGCTCTGATTGAGGATGCCCCGGTTCACGCCAAAGAGGGCAATTTTATCCGTGACGGTTTTAATGCTGAGTTGGATAATTTCCGCCACGCCAAAACTGAGGGGAACGGCTGGCTTATGGAACTGGAGTCCAAAGAACGGGAGTTGACCGGCATAAAGTCTCTCAAGATTAAGTTCAATAATATTTTGGGCTATTATTTTGATGTTCCACTGAGTCAGGTGGAAAAAGTGCCTTTCCGCTTTGAACGCCGGCAAACACTTTCTACCAGCGAGCGCTATAGTTCGGCTGACCTGCGAAAACTGCAAGAACTCCTTGTAAACGCTGAAGAAAATATGACAAGGCTGGAGCAGGAATTATTTGTCCAACTGAAAGAGGAGATAAAGAAGTACATACAGCCGCTGCAGGAGGCATCTCAGGAAGTGGCAACTTTGGATGTGCTTATTTCCTTTGCCAAAGTTGCACTTAAGAATCGCTATGTCCGACCGACCATAAACTCAAAAATCAAAAACCTAAAAATTGAAGAGGGCAGGCACCCGGTGGTGGAGAAGATTTCCAAAGAGCGCTTTGTGCCGAATAGCACTTTGCTGGAGCCGAGTTGTCGAACTATGATTATCACTGGGCCAAATATGTCCGGAAAGAGCACCTATATGCGCCAGGTGGCACTAATCACCATAATGGCGCACATGGGCTGTTTTGTGCCGGCAGTTTCGGCGGAGATTTCTATTTGCGACCGTGTTTTCACCCGAATAGGAGCGACCGATAATCTGGGTATGGGGCAGAGCACCTTTATGGTGGAAATGGTGGAGGTAGCAAACATTATTCATAATGCTACAGACAAAAGCCTGCTTATCCTGGACGAAATTGGCAGGGGAACCTCCACTTTTGACGGACTGAGTATTGCCTGGGCGGTGCTGGAATATATAACTAAAAAAATCAAGGCGAACACCTTTTTCTCCACACACTATCATGAGATTACTGCCATTGAGGCGCAGTTGGAGGGTGTCAGAAATTTCCAGGTGGCGGTCAAGGAGTACAATAATTCTATCATCTTCCTTCACAACATTGTGCCGGGTAGTGCAGACAAGAGTTTTGGAATTGAGGTTGCCAACCTGGCTGGCATAGATAAGGAGATTGTTCAGCGAGCCCGTGAAATTTTGCACCAACACGAAGAGGCTGAATATAGATTTTCTGGGCTGGCTGAGCCGTGTAAACCGGAGGGCAAAAAGGTAAGAAGAGGGGCGGAGGAAGTGATATCCGAACTGGAAAAACTGAACCCGAATCATCTGACCCCGTTGGAGGCAATTGCTAAACTGATGGAATTAAAAGAAAGGTTAAAGGAGTGAGGATATGTCAAAGATAAATATTTTACAGCCGAGCGTATTCAATAAAATTGCAGCAGGTGAGGTGGTTGAAAGGCCGGCATCCATAGTTAAAGAACTGGTGGAAAATAGCATTGATGCCGGGGCTACTGAGATTTCAGTATCGGTGGTGGACGGCGGTATCAGCCAGATTATAGTTTCCGATAATGGCTCCGGCATAGAGGGTGACCAGTTGGTCAACGCTTTTCTTCCGCACGCTACCAGCAAGATTGCCTTTGCCGAAGATTTGGAAAATGTCCTGACCCTGGGCTTTCGTGGCGAGGCACTTGCATCCATTGCATCGGTAAGCGAAGTGGTAATGGTTTCCAGAACTAAGGACTTCGATGCTGCCGCCCTTATAGAGATTGTCGGTGGCGAAGTTATAAGAAAGGAAGAGACTGGGGCTCCGGTGGGAACCGAAGTTCGGGTTAAAAACCTATTCTTCAATATGCCGGTTAGATACAGATTTTTGCGTAAGCCTAAACAAGAGGAAAGCAGTGTAAGCGAGATAATTTCCCGGCTTATATTGGCAAATCCCAACCTGGCTATCAGTTACTCAGCGGATGGGCGCACGGTGTATCAAAGTAACGGAAAAGGGCTTAGTGAAGCCATTTATGCGGTGTATGGCAGCAGTACTATGCAAAACATAATACCGGTAAAAAGCACCCGAAACAACATTAAAATTGAGGGCTTTGTGTGCAAGCCCAATTTTGCCAAACCCAACACTACTTATCAGACCATTGTTATCAACGGTCGTTTTGTGGAGAGTCCGCTGGTGTCCCGTGCGGTCAGCCGGATATATGAAGACTACCTGATGAAACGAGCATATCCTTTCTTTGTTTTGCATTTGACTATGCCCAACGAAAACCTGGATGTCAATGTTCACCCCAACAAGTTGGAGGTGCGTTTTCGTGATTCACAACCGGTCTTTGGCGCAGTGATGCACGCTGTTGATGATGCTCTTTTGGAGAACCGAAAGAGTGGTGAAGACGACATTCAGCCGATGCGTATGCAGGCGACCAATGTTAGGGTTGCGCCGGCAGAAAAGCCAGCAGAAAGTGTTCTCGGGAATATGGTTTTTGGCACTCAGGCTGCCACACCAAGTTTGGCGGTACAGAGCCAGCCCGATGAGGTTCTAACCGAAATTGTTTTGGAATCCACTCAAAAAAAGGCTGACATAAAAGAAGTCAAGCCAGTTTTTAACCAGAGCGTTTTTGAGGGGATGCTTAAGAATATTGACCCTTTAGCGGTTAAAATTGTGGGGAAAATCTTCAATACTTTTATAATTGTGGAGATTGAGGATGGCATATATCTTATTGACCAACACGCAGCACACGAAAGACTGTTGTATGACCGCCTGGTATTAGCACTGAAGAAAGGTGAGTTTTCTACACAACCTCTGCTGGTGCCCTTTGTGGTTGAGGTCAATAATACTGAAAGGCAGTTTATGGTGGGCAATTTACACAATATTGAGCGACTGGGTTTTGAGATAGAAGAATTCGGCAACAATAGTTTTAAAGTTTCCAGTATTCCTTATCATCTTGGAGCTTTGAAGGTCGGCGAGTTTTTCAATGATGTTCTCAAGGATATGACTACAATCTTGAGTCTGGAAACCAAGGATTTGGTGGCGGACAGGCTGGCGCAAACTGCCTGCAAACATGCGGTTAAGGGCGGCGATGATTTGAGTAAAGAGGAGATTGTCTCACTGCTGGAAAATGTCGCTCGTGATAAAACATCGCTGCAGTGTCCGCATGGAAGACCTTTTGTGGTAGAAATTTCCCGAACCGAGGTAGACAAATGGTTCAAAAGAATTCTCTAAAACCACTTTTGCTGATTGCCGGCAGTACCGCTGTAGGCAAGAGCAAATTTGCTCTGGAACTCTGTGAAAAACTGAATATGGAGATAATTTCGGCGGACTCTGCGCAGGTTTACAGGGCGCTTAAGGTGGGAACATCTAAGCCGAGTAAACAGGAGCGAGCACTCTGTACTCATCATCTAGTGGATATCAGAGAACACACCGAAACCTTTAATGCATTCGATTTTGTAGAACTTGCCCGACCGACGATTGATGAAATTTTGGAGCGAGGAAAACTGCCGGTAGTGGTCGGCGGCACTGGGCTCTATATTGAGAGTCTGCTTTTCGATTTTGATTTCGAGAATACCCGAAGAGCGAACTCTGTCTATGACTTCAGTCTCTATATTCTGAACCAGCCCCGTGAGATTCTATATCAAAAGATAAATTTACGGGTGGATAAGATGATTGCAGATGGGCTTGTTGAAGAGGTAAAAAGTCTGAAAAAACAGGGGCTTACCCTGGATAATCAGTGTATGCACGCCATTGGCTATAAGCAGATTTTAGCGCATCTGGACGGCAATGTGAGTCTGGAGGATGCCATAGACAAAGTCAAACAGGCGACCAGAAATTATGCGAAAAGGCAGTTGACCTGGTTCAGGCATATGACTGATGCTGTTTGGGTAGATGTAGGGGAGGATTGGGACAAGGCTCAAGCCGATATTCTCAAAAAGTACGAAAAATTTAAAAAAAACCGTTAAGGTTTTTTTAAAGATTGCGAATCAGCCCGACAACTTTACCTATGATTTCTACACTGTCAAAATACATAGGTTGCATATTTGGGTTTGCCGGTTGCAGACGGAATCGGTTATTCTCTTTGAAGTATTTTTTAATGGTGGCGGAGTCGTCTACCAAAGCAGCGACAATGTCGCCGTTGTTTGCGGATTCCTGTTTGCGGATGACCACTTTATCGCCGTTCTGAATGCCGGCATCGATCATACTTTCGCCCTGGACGGTCAGCATAAATAAATCATCTCCACGGAAGAGCCCGGTCGGCATATAGAAGATTTCCTCGTAGTTTTCTACCGCCAGAATAGGTTCTCCTGCCGTAATGGTTCCCAGCACCGGAATAGGTGAGTATGAGTTGATGATTTCCAGCATCTGCGCATCTTTCTCTTTTAATTTAGGCTGAGTGTTCAAAATCTCGATTGCACGATTCTTGGATGCACCACGCCGGATTTTCCCCATTTTTTCCAAATGATTTAGATAATAGGTTATAGTAGATGTGGAATTTATGTTAAGTTTTTCACACATTTCACGCACCGATGGGCAAAATCCATTTTCATCACGATAGGATACCAAAAAATCGAACAAAGCATCCAGTTTTAACTCCATCTTTTTCTTCATAATTACACCCCCGAATTTAATCTAAAGGAAGTATACCACACAGAAAAACAAAAGTCAAACAAATGTTCGATATTTTTTATTTTCTTAATTTAACCTTATTTGCAGCATTTCGACGGATATCTTCACTTATAGCGGCATAGTGTTTTTTGGTGGTGTTGACATCTTTATGTCCCAGGACATCAGCAACAATATAGATATCCTGAGTTTCGTGATAGAGGTTGGTGCCGTAGGTGCTTCTGAGTTTGTGCGGGCTTATATTCTTTAACGGAGTGACCACACTACTGTATTTTTTTACCAGGTTCTGAACGGCACGGGTGGAGATTCTTTTCTTCTGAAGTGAGAGAAAAAGTCCCCGTTCGGTTTCAGGCAGCCCTTTTATCTGAGAACGCTCATCCAAATACTTTTTCAGAGCATCTGCAACTTCATCCGAAAAATACAGCACCACCTGATTGCCACCCTTGCGGATAACCTTAAAAGCGTTGATATTGAAGTCTATGTCGTCCACATCCAGTCCTACACACTCGCTAACACGGATGCCAGTGCCCAGCAACAGACTTATCAAAGCAAAATCCCGTGCGCTGGTGTGCTGGTGAAATGCCTGCTGGGTGGGGGTGAGCATAAAAGCGGTTTCCGCCTGGTTGAGTAGATTGACCATTTCATCGGTCTCCAGCCGCACAATTTCTTTTTCATGCAACTTTGGGAGGTCAACCTTGGTGGTTACATTGGACTGAATTTTCTCCTTCTTAAAGAAATATTTAAAAAAGGAACGCAGGGTAGATAACTTACGAGCCTTCGCCTTTTCATTGTTGTGGAAAGTCTTGCCTTTGTATTTGTATACGCTCAGATATTCCAAAAACAACTCCAGGTGTGAAGCGGTTATATAGTTCATATCCATAAGACTTATTTGGTTGACAGTGCGGCCGTGGAAAATATCGATCTCCTTGGTCAGAAAGTCGAAAAATATACGCAGGTCGTACGCATAATTCAGACGGGTGAGTGGCGTGGTAGTTTGTTCTACACCCACAAAAAACTCACTGCAAAAGTATGGTAAATCTTTTTTAATTTCACGCAGACGCATAGTGACATTATCCTTGCGCTGCATATAATAATTTTCTGACATATTTTTACCTCTAAGATGATTATATCAATTACAGAAAATTATGTCTAGTAAATTTTGCGAATAGTTTTAAAAGAGTCTGACAGCAATAGAAGTAGTATGCAGCGTGCATAGTATTCAAAAAGGCGTTATTTGAGCATAACTATTCGCAAAACTTGTCTTTTGCGAATAGTTTTTAAACACAACTTAGTTAAAATTTGCTCCTTTTTCTTCTTCTATCTATATAATTGTAGCAGGTAATCCCCCTTTTTGAGGTCTGCTCGGCGTTGTTTGAAGTCCGGCAAAAGGCTGGAAACTATCTCCCAGAAATCCGGCGAGTGGTTAAACTCTAAGATATGGCTCAACTCGTGCACTACCACATAATCAATCAGTTTCGGCGGCAGCATTACCAGCCTGAAGTTGAATTTCAGGTTGCCTTTTTTGTCACAACTCCCCCAGGAGCGTGAGGCGTTGCTCAGTCGTACACTCCCCGGCTCCAGTTGCATAAGGGTGGAAAAATAGGCTACACGAGCTTCTAAAATGCTATGAGAGCGATTTTTGAGCCATTTTGCGACCCCAACTATGTGCTGATTTTCGCTCTTTTGCCACTTGAGCGGCACCAGGCAATTCCCGTTTTCCACCTGAACTTCTCGGGTGTTATCGGAGAAAATCAAGGGGTAACTCACCCCCAGATACAGTGTGTTATTATAGTTAAAAAGGTCAACATTAGCGATGCGGCTTTGGAGGATTCGGCTCTGATGTAACTGAATCCAACTCTGTTTCTGCTCCACTATCTTCTCGATTTTAGAAAAGGGAAAGTTTATCGGCGCACGCACTACCAGGTTGCCCTGCGGAGTTATCTGCAGAGTTACAGACCGTCGTCTGGTGCGTAAAAGTACATCAATCTGCGGCATAATAATCCTCCCTTTTAGGTACTATTCTAACATTTTACGCAGAGATATGCAAATGTAAAAAGCGGTAAAAAGCGCATATTTAGGCGATTTTTGGTATTATGTCGTGCATAGTACCTCTGTTTTGTTGACATATAACCGGTTTTTTTATATAATTACTGAAATCGGGGGTTAAATATGGCACTCAACATAAACACTCTCATTCTCAATGCTCTGAAGGATGCGAAACTTTACGGGCTGGAGATAATCAAACACATCCAGGAGGAAACCCAAGGCGAGCTGATTCTGAAACAGCCCAGCCTTTACAGCGCACTCAGACGGTTGGAAACCCGTGGTATGGTTTCATCCTACTGGGAGGACAGCGCCATCGGCGGCCGCCGCCACTATTATAAAATCACCAAAGATGGACTGACTCACCTCGCCCAACTTCTCAAGACTCAGCAGGCGGAGGAAAAATTGCTGCAGTCCGTTGCGGCTGCTCAGCACCGACAGGAAGAAGTTCAGTCAGCAAATGATGCAAAAGAAGAACTGTCTGTTGGTGAGTATAATCCAACACAGCGCTCAGGCAATCGGGCGAGTTTTAGTGATGTTATGAAAAAGTACACCAAGCCAGAGAACGACTACACGGAATTTACTCTGGAAGAAAAAACTGAAAGGTCTACAGAGCAGCCGATACCTCCCGCTGCGAAAGACACCTACCCCACCCTCAGTGCTGACATATCAGACGATTTAAAAAATATTGAGATAGCGGAAGAGGAAGAGGAAGCCATTACACAGGAAGAGGAAATCAACTATCGGGATATTTTGGGCGACCTGTTGGTGAAAGAGGATGATTCTGTTTCTGAGAAAAAGGAGCCGTTTACTCACTCCGGACAGCGACCAGACCCTCGCAAGCAGACTGCCGAGGAAAGTAGAAAATACGCGCGGGAGATTCAATCTATTTTAGGCGGAAAAAAAGAGGGACAGGCTCAATCCTCCCCTCTGGTTTCGCCTACTATCAGCGGCACCTTAGAGGAAATCAGCAGAAGATATGCCAAAAAGCCAGTATCCAGTCTGGAGACTGAGATTGACGGCAAAGATATTGAAATCAAGACCTATCAGAGTTTTGCTCCTGTGGAAAAGAAGGTCACCCACTCCTATTTATTAATCAATCGCATACAAATCTTCAGTGCGCTGTTTATCAGCCTGTTTATGTTGTTGGAAATTGCCGGGTTATTCACCTATTTTATACTCAATGACCTTATTGGGCTGGAGCAATGGATTTTCTTCGGCGGAGCACTGGCAATCACATTATTGTTTTTAGCAATAAAATTTTTACAATATAAACGCTACCCAGACAAAAAAGTGAGGCCAAACCAAAACTGGGGGCTGAAATTTTTATATCGCTTGCTCGTTGTAGTGCTGCTTATAATTTTTGTATTTGCTATAAACCTTGCGCTGGGTATGACCGACCCCTTCGACACCGAGGTGCTGCTGCGTTGGCTTCTCCCAAGCGTTATGATTCTAAATATTGTGCTGGTTTTACCACTGCAGATAATTGCTGGCAAATCTCGAAAAAACATTGTATAACACCGAAAAATGTGTTATAATTAAGTAATTTTTAAAGGGAGGGAGAAAAACTGTGCCGGATAAAAAAGTTTTGGAAATTAAGAATGTTTCTAAAGTATATAAAAATCGGACAGTCTTAAATGCTCTCTCTTTTGATGTCTATGCTGGCGAAATTTTCGGGTTTTTGGGTCCGAACGGCGCCGGAAAAACTACTCTCATCCGGGCAATTTGTGGGCTGACCGAGTTGAGTGAGGGTGAAATTCTCATATGCGGTCACTCAGTTACCAGTGATTTTTCTAAAGCGATTGCCAACCTCGGTGCTATGCTTGAAAATAGTGAGGTATACAGTTATATGACCGGCTACCAGAATTTGAACTACTATGCCAACCTCTATGGAAAGGTCGACCACTCTGCCATTGATGAGATTGTGGAAATGGTTGGAATGTCCACCCGGATACACGATAAGGTGCGCACCTACTCCTACGGTATGCGGCAGCGGCTGGCATTGGCTCAGTCCCTTCTGCACAGACCGAAACTGCTGGTGCTGGACGAACCCACAAACGGGCTAGATGCCAACGGCGTAATTGAGTTGAGGCAGACCCTAAAGATACTGGCTGCGAAAAATAATATGGCAATTCTGGTAAGCAGCCACATACTCTCTGAAATGGAGCAACTCTGTAACACCGTTGCCATTGTGGATAATGGAAATCTGCTGGAACTGCGTTCTATGGACTATCTCAAAAATGAGGACGATGCCAATAAGCGGATTGCTATCAGGGTGGACTATCCGAACTATGCCTGCAAATGTGTGGCTCTCAAACTGGATTTTGTGCCGGAAATTGCCGGCAACACCATACTCATCCCCTTCGATAAAACATTATTTAAGTCGGTGGTGGGGCTATTGAAGTCAAAACAGATTTCAGTCTATGGTGCCAGAGTGGAAACCAAAAAACTTGAAGAACTCTATCTAGAAATTCTAAAGACAAAAAACTATCGTGGAATTTAAGCAAAAAGCGTTAAAGAAAGATTAAAAAGAGGTCAAAATGGGTCTTTCCAGGCTAATTCGAGGTGAATTGAATAAAATTTTGATGCGTCCAATCCTATATATAATTATAGGAATTTTAGTGGTGGCTCTTATTTTTTCTGCCACCCTCTACTCTCCTGACAAGCGTACCGAAGACCATATTACCCAGTACGACGACCTGGAAACAGTGGGTGCAATTTACACAACTTTTACCAATATCAGCAACGGCAAAGGTAAAAGTGCCGCTGACACGCTGAAATTGAATGCAAACTATGCCCTTATAACTGCGGAGGACAATCAGGATGCTGCTATTTTGGCTGGGTTGAATAGTAAAATACTCTCTCTAAATAATGCTTTTAGTGGATATAAGGGAGAGATTCAGAACAATACCAACGACACCGGACTTGCCAGCAATAGTGAAAAAGCTGCTTTGGCAGACCTGCAGGCAGCACTGGATGCAGTGAGCCAGACTTTTTCCGACCTTGTCACATCCGCTCAGCCGGCTATTTTGGTTAAGACGGCAGACAACGAGGCTTTCACTCAGTATGTTCTGGCTGCAGAGCGAATTTTGGATTCAGTCACTGCCAGTTCACACTCATCCCACAGTGATGCTTGTACCCGGATTGAGCAGGAAGGTTATCTGACTAAAATGGCACAGATAGTATCGGGTGTGAAAAAAGCGATAATAAGTGAGGCTCAACTGACCACTCTTTGGGAATATTGGTCACTTGCCGACCTTGAGATGACGGCAACCCTGGTAACGGTGGAAGAAATTCGCACCGAGGCGGATATCCTGAGGGTTCCGGAGATGAAGGAACTGGTCAAGAGATATTATTTGGTGGCGGCAAACCTGGACAAACTCATACAGAGCGCTATTACCCTCTACCCTGTTACAGATATGAGCGATGCTGAGATTCAAGGCTATTTCAGTTATGAGGGAACCTTCGGCTATGCCCTACAAGAGGATATCAGCAAACGCACCTTTTTGGTGGTGAACAATGCCATAACAACGGACTACGCTAATGTCTTCAGCGCCGGAACGGCATCAAACTACCAAGCAAGCGCTTTCGATTTTGTGCACTTCGGGCTGGAGATTACCGGATTTATAATCATCATTTTTAGTGTAGTGTTGGCAGCCGGTATGCTGGCAGGAGAACAGTCCAACGGAACACTGAAACTATTGATGATAAGACCGTACTCCCGTGGAAAAATACTCACCAGCAAGATTTTGGCTACTCTTATATTTGCGCTGATATTCCTGGTGTTCAGCACTATAGTGCTATTTCTGATTGGCTTTTTCACCCTGGGTCTGAATTTAACCCCGGTACTGGCAGTGTTTAATGCGGGTTCGGCATTTGTTGCCTCGCCACTAGTCATATTGCTGATATATTTGGTCACCTTAATGTTGAAAATCACGGTGTTTGTACTACTGGGCGCTGCTATATCCACCATCTTCCGCAGCAATGTTGCCGCTGTCGGCGTTTCCATAGTGGTATACTTTATCATCAGCCTGTTTGGGAATTTGTTTTCAGCATCGATGTGGTATGGCTGGCTCCCACTTTCAAACATTGATTTATTCAAATACTTCGGGGGCTCCTTTGTATCGGGAGGTGGAAACTCTCCACTCTCGGCAATGCTGTCCAGCGGAATCTTCCATGGGGGAAACTTCTATCTGAGCGTTGTGATGATTGGGTTGCTAGCCGGGTTGCTGGGATTTGCCAGTTACTGGATTTTCAAAAAGCGTGAAATTAAATAGAAAATTTGAAAAAAAACGATTGAATTCAGTCGTTTTTTTGTTTTTTGAATATTTCCTGGCATTTGCTTCAGATCTTTTTAAACAATTTTAGGACATAGTTTTTGTTGGGTTCTACAAGTCTTTTATAAAATCTGGCAGAGTGAAGATGCAGGCGTTTGAATTTATTTTTGTAAGTTTAATTAAAAAAGATAAGTGAAGGGTTACTGCCGGATTTCTCGACACTAACTCTTCACTATTAACTCTTTATTTGAACCTAAAGTCCACAATGGCAGGGGGGGAGAGATTCGAACTCTCAACCAATGGTTTTGGAGACCACTACTC
>CAYIZA010000003.1:0-25870 GCA_964367965.1 uncultured Christensenella sp.
CGCCGACCGGAGGAATTATCAGCCTGCTCAGTGCAACCGACGGCACCGAAACCTATAACGGCACCGATATTCCACTAAACCTTTTTGGCGATGCGCTTGAGGATTTTGATGTGACCACTATCTCCATTCCGGTACTCATTGAGGCAGGCTTGCTGGGCTATCCTTTCACTGGCACCGTGCTTAACCCGTATACAAATCCCGATGCCAAAACTCAGTATGCAGGCAAGACCCTGGCCGCTTTCTTCAACTATGTGTTTGAACAATACGAAGGAATACTAGCCGGATTTTTAGCCTAAACCAAACAGACAAAAAAGTTTTGTGAACTAAAAAAGAGAGTGCTGAAACACCCTCTTTTTTGATATTGTTGCTTGATTTCTTAAGCCTAACCAGTTTTTAATCAAAGGTTTGTGTTGACATTTGTTTAGGTTCAATCAAAGGTTTGTGTTGGTATTCTTTTTCGGTAACATCTGATTGACAGTGCTCCCAGTTAATTACAATTGAAAAATCTTTACTATTTTGGTTCCTTTCCAAAACCAAAAATCCACTTAGTTCCTGGCTGTTTTTATGCCTTTACAAAAACAAAAGTCCACTTAGTTTTTGGCTTTTTTGATTCCTTTCTGGCGGTCGTACTCGCAGACACTGTAATACATCTCCGGAGTGCCGATATCAAAGCACTTTTCCTTGGTTACGGCGCAGTATATATTCTCACGGCTGCACAGCCAACTGACAAAAAAACCCAGTGCATCGGGGTTGTTGCCCTCAGCAAAATATTGCTCCAACTTTTTGTTTATGCCCTTTTTAAAGAGGTAGAAAGCATACAGCCCTATATTCGACTTCGGCTTTGCCGGCTTTTCCTCCATTCCGATCACCCGGCCGTCGGCATCCAGTTCCACCACTCCAAAATTTTTACCCAGATAGGCAAGGTCCTCAAACTGTCCGCCCAGCAGGCAGTCCTCACCCTTGCTTCTGAAGTACTCCACAAAGGGCATAATTTCAAAGTCGAAGTAGTTGTCCCCTGCCAGCAACAAAATTTCGTCGTCATACTGCATCTTATTGAGAGAGTAACGCAGTCCGCCCAGTGCTCCCGGCTTGGAGCCGTTATCCATTCCGTCATCGTTGATAATCGACACCGGAAAACTAAACTTTCGGCTCTTCAGCCAGTTGGTAAAATGCTCTTTAAAAAAGGCGTTGCCGACAATCACTACCTCGTCGATTTCGGTAACTTTTTCAAGTTTTGTCATTATATAATCCAGAATTGGAGTGCCATTGATATCCAAAAGTGCCTTGGGAGTGTTTGCAGTTAAGGGGTAAAGCCTGGTGGCAAAACCACCTACTAAAATAATTGCTTTCATAAAAAATTCCTTTTATTTTTTTACACCATATGATGCTGTTCTTTAAAGCATATGATGCTTTTAGATTATCAAAAAATCTTCAAAAAAGCAACCGAAAAGTCGAAAAAGGTATGAAAAAATACGGGATATGCAGAAGTGGGGTAAAAAAAAGAAAAAACCACAAAAATTGTGGTTTTTTTCTTATGCTTACAATTAGTCAAGAGTAACTTCAGCGCCAGCTTCTTCCAGCTTCTTCTGCAATGTCTTTGCTTCATCAACAGCAACATTCTCTTTGATTGCCTTAGGGGCAGCCTCAACGAGTTCCTTTGCTTCAGAAAGTCCCAAACCGGTTACTTCCTTAACTGCTTTGATTACAGCAACTTTGCTTGCATCAGCCTTAAGTCCCTTCAGAGTAACGGTGTATGCCGCCTTCTCCTCTGGAGCAGCATCAGCCGTAGCAGCAGCCGCTACTGGAGCAGCAGCAACTGCCATAGGGGCAGCAGCACTAACGCCGAACTCTTTCTCCAGCGCCTTTACCAGTTCACTTACTTCAACTACAGTCAATTCTTTAATCTGCTTTACTAAATCTTCTACTTTAGCCATTTTAAAATTCTCCTTTTATAATCTTAGTTTTTGGTTGCAATTGCATTAAGAGCAACTGCCAATCCTCGGATAGGCCCATTGAGAACGCTAACAAGTCCGGTTGCCGGTCCGTTGAGAAGTCCCAGAAGTTGTGCAACCAGTATTTCTTTGCTTGGTAGGTTAGCAAGGGCTTTTAATCCTGCTTCGTCGATAAAGTTCTTACCGATAAGTCCAAATTTGAGAGAAATTTTGGAATCATCGACCGCTTCTTTCATCGCCTTTGCCGCATCAATTTCACTGTTGTAACTAAATGCAACAGCAAGTGTGCCTTCAAGCTTATCATCAAGACTGTGGATATCAAAAGCATCCAGCGATATCTTCATAATTCGGTTTTTGCATACCATATAGTCACAACCCGCATCACGCAAGGACTTGCGCAATTTGGTGTCGTCTGCCACATTGATGCCGCCGTAGTTTACGAAGATAATGGAAGCCGCTTTTTCAATCTTTGCCTTAAGGTTTTGCACTTGTTCTTTCTTCAAGTCAAAATTTTTAGACATTCGACCCTCCTTGTTTGTATTCTAACAAACAAAAATCCCTGTGCCAAATAAAGCACAAGGAGGAGAGAACTCACTTGATATGCTTTACCTCGGCAAGCCCACCCGGAGGTGGTTATGTGCATAGTGCACACTTGCTGTCTTTGGCAAGACTATGTTTAATTAGTGACCTTAGTATATCCTATAAAAATTAAAAAGTCAACAGTTTTGCCGACTTTTTATAAAAATCATAAGTTTTAGTTTATCCTTGTGTGTTTTGTGTGCTTTTGCCTGTATATCAGCCACTGGCAAGTTGCTCCAGAATCACAGTGCCGTCCAGCCAGGATGTCATAAACTTCTTCAAATCCCTGCCGCTCGCTTTGCTGAAGCAGTCAATTAGTTCGACCGGGGTCACAAACTGCATAGCATACTGCCGATATAACTCCTTCAAACACTTGTTCATCCGGTTCTGCCCGATGACCTCAGAAACGCTGTCAAACATAAGCAGCCCTTTTACATAGGTCAGATAGACATATTCCGTTTCGCTGTTGAAATCGCTGACCGAACGGTTCATAGAGGTATCCAGCCGGTCATAGACCTCACGATAGACATCACAGAATAACAGGTAGGAACTCAGGGCATTAGCAATGACCTCAGTACTGGTATAGGCATAGCCGGGATTTAAATCATAGAACAGTGCGGTGCTGTACTCTGCCAGCCCCTCATCAATCCAACCATAGGCAAGTTGGTCGTTCCCCACCACTCCATACCACCACTGGTGTGCAATCTCGTGGACAATTACATTGATATATTCCGCATCCTGGGTCACTTGGTCTGAGATATAGACTAGGTTCGGGTACTCCATTCCTCCGTGCAGAAAGCAGGCTTTAACTACATTTAGCACCTTGTACGGGTACTCCCCTATCAGTTCGCAAAAGGTATCCACAGCATCGACAGCGGCTTGCAGGTGGCACTCGGCATCGCTGTCATCAAAGTAGAAATAGTTGATATCAATCCCTCGGGTCTGAGCGCTCTTCACCTCAAAATCCGCCGAAAGCACCATTGCAAAATCCCGTACCGCCAGCGCACGATAGGTGCTGGACTTGGTACTGCCCTGCAGAAAGTTTTTCTGAACCTCTCCGGTGCTGGCGAGTATCAGCGAACTGGGATAGGTCAGAGTGACCTCAAAATTGGCTATATCGGTATAGAAAGGGTCGCCTGAAACAGTGTAGCCGTCGGTGTCAAACTCACCTTCCTCCAGCACACAGACCACCGGGTACCAGTTGCCCAAATTTAAGGTATGTTCCCCGTAGCCAAACCGGTGGTTTACATTGGGTATAGTTAGCACAAAAGATATGGTGACCTCAACCTGTGATTTTGGATGCAACACGCTGCCGAGTTGAACCCGCAGCAGCCCATCATCCGCTCCCTCCAGATTAAAATCCGCCTGGGTGCCGCTGACCTTGACCGTCACTATCTCAATGCCGCCGGCAGAAAATCCGTTCGGATAGGCTCGGGTCTCCTGTGCCGGGCTCACCGCCGGATTTTCAGCATCCTCCCGGAAAGCATTTGGATGCAGGTGGAAGAGCAGAAATTCCAGATCATACTCGCTGTTGTTGCGGTAGTTTAAATTTTCAGTAGCGCTAAGCGTTTTGTTCGGAAAATCCAACATTCCGACAATATTATAGGTGCTGGCGTGAGTGCTGGCATCGGCTACCAAATCGCCGCTGGAACAACTCACACAGAAAAAGGGAACCAGCAACAAAACCAAAAAAGCATAGAATTTTTTCATATCTTCCTCCAATCTGGCTTAGTATATGACTTAAGTTTTTTGTGATATGCCACTAAATGTAGTGATTTATCACCAGGTTGGAAAAATTTGCTGCAAACTATTGTCTTTCCGTTCAATCTTTGATATTATTACATAGAGAGGTAAAACAAATGGCTTTTTGTAAATTTTCCAGCGAGGCACAGAGCAGCAACTTCACTTCGGTGGATAACGCTTTTTTTGAGCACTATCTGCCCTTTGCCAGCGGCGAACAGGTGCGGGTGTATCTCTATGGGCTGTACCTCTGCACCAGGGATAATCTGCTAAAGTCTGAGTTATCCACTTTGGACACTTTTGCGCAGAGTTTAGGGCTTTCTAAGTCCGAAGTTATGGACGCTTTCAGTTATTTTGAGCAACTGGGTCTGGTTCAGATTGTGGACACTACTCCACCCGAGGTACTCTTTCTGCCGGTGAGGAGCGCTATCCCAAAGCGCAAGTTTGCGACGGGTAAATATGATCAATTCAACCTGCAGGCGCAGAGTATTCTGAGCGAGCGGATGCTGACCACAAATGAGTTTGCTGAGTACTACACTCTGCTGGAGAGTTTCAATATGGCACCCGAAGCGCTGCTGATGGTAATGCAGTACTGCGCCGACCTGAAGGGCAAGAATGTGGGCTATGCCTACATACTCACCGTGGCGAAAAACTGGGTGCGTGAGGGCATACTCACTATGCAGCAGGTTGAGAAAAAACTGTCTGAGTTCAATGAGACCGATGCTGCTATCCGGGAAACAATGAAAGCCCTGGGTTCCAGCCGGGCTGCCAGTGTAGAAGAGCGGCAGCAGTATATCCGCTGGGTGAAGGAGTTTGGCTTCAGCAAGGATATCATACTGGCAATTGCCAAAAAAGTGCAAAAGGGCGGATTTTCCAAACTGGATTATCGCCTTAGTAAGTACTTCCAGTTGCATCTAACCACGCTGCAGGAAATGGAAGAATTTGAGAAAAACAAAGAGGCGCTGTTCAGTATAGCGCGGGAAATAACTAAGATTCTGGGGGTATACTACCAGAATTTGGACAATGTAATTGAGAGTTACATTTCGCCTTGGCTGCAGCGTGGCTATAACGAGGCGACTCTGCGGATAATTGCCACCTACTCCTTTAAAAACAGCATCCGCACACTGGAGGGTATGGACGGTGTGGTTCAGCGTTTTTACAAAAACGGACTTACCACGCTGGAGGCAATCGCTCAATTTGTAGAGAAGATGCGAGGGCAGGATGCTCTCATACAGTCAGTACTGGAAAAAGCCGGGCTGCTGCGCAGTGTGACATCCTGGGATCGTGAGTTCTATAAGACCTGGAGTTACTCCTGGAATATGCCGCAGGAAGTAATTGAGCACGCCGCTACCATGGCAGGAGATAAGACCTCGCCTATGCAATATGTGAACAAAATTCTGTCCAACTGGTTTGAGCAGAAGATTTTCACTTTGGATGAAGCGAAACTTGCCGGCGACCTGTTTAAAGCCGGTGCCGGTGTGGAGGGCTCCAAGGACAGCACAGTGTTGCACACCCGAAAATACACCCAGGACGAGTTGGAATCACTCATCCGGGATATAGATGAAATTGAAATTTAGGAGAAAAAATGAACAAAAACACTATCCGCACCAATGCTATCAATTCGCTGCAGGATTCCCGTATCAGAGCGGAGTTTCTGGCGGCAGAAAACCTGAAAAAAGCACGCAGTAAAAGTGCTGATTTCCTCAAAGCAGACAATAGTTGGCATACCTTAGTGCTAGAGTGCGCCAAGTCTGAACCGGGCAGTGAGCAGTATAAAAAAGTCCGCTTTGAACTGGCAAAGGCAGAGGAAAAAAGAATAGCGTTGTTGGAAAAACTAGGTATGTCGGTACAGGATATCACCCCGAACTATCGCTGTAAAAAGTGCGAAGACAAGGGTTTTATTAAAGGTAAAATGTGCAGTTGTCTGCGAAAATCTATCAATCAAAAAATGTTGGAGTTGGGTGGGTTGTCCTCTTTTGAGGGGCACAACTTCAGCCAGGCAGACCCTGCCCTACTGGAGCAAAATCCGGTGTTGAAAAAAGCATATGAGTTGGCAAAAAGTTATGTTGCAAAGTTTCCCAATGTCAAAACTCCCAACCTGATTTTTATGGGTGAAGTGGGTGTCGGAAAGACCTTTCTGCTGGAGTGTGTTGCAAACGCACTGCTGGAAAAGGAGCACTTTGTGGTGTATGTGACGGCGTTCGGGCTCTCTAATGCTATGCTGAAATCGCTGACAGTGGGCGCACTGGAACGGGAGGCACTGCTCTCCCCGCTGCTGGACTGCGACCTTTTAATTATAGATGATTTGGGCAGTGAGCCTATGTTTCGCAACCTTTCCACCAGCAATCTGTTCACCATTTTTAACGAGCGGGAGATTAAGAACAAGCCTACCCTGCTGAGCACTAACCTGGGGCTGGAGGAGATTGAAGAGCGCTATGGCAACCGCTTATTTAGCAGGATTTTCAATAAGCGCCGCAGCAATGTGATACGATTCCACGGCAAGGATTTGAGAATAAAATAAACAGTGAAAACGATTGGTCGGCAGCACGGCGTGTGACAACAAGGATTGGTTGCCGGCACTGTGTATGACACAAGCGTTTGAGAATAAAATAAACAGTGAAAAAACCTTTTGAGCGAACAGTGCCCAACCAGGTTTTATAAAAAGAAATTAAAAAAACACCAGACGGTGTTTTTTCTATTCCGATAAAAGCGGATTATTTTAAATCCAACTCAAAAGCGGTCATAATCTCTGCCAGACTCTGTTTTGGGCAAAGTGCCTCCTCCAGCGAAAAGCCATCTTTGGATTCCTTCAAAGTGTCCAAAAACTCCTTTGGTGGAATACTGAACATCTGGTTGCCCACCCCCATAGATTTGGGAATATTCACCTCATTGCCCTTCAGAAACATCTCGGCTGCTGAGGGGTTCTTTTCAGTCTTGACAGGTCGTTTTTTCTCTGCTTGAGGCTGCTGTTTTACACTTTTGTCCTCTTTGAGTGTTCGAGGTGATACCTTGCTGGCTTTCTGAGTTACCGCTGGTCTTTCAGACATTCGGGAGAGCACACTTTTGGCATAACTGCTGTCATGTTCGCTGTATTTAGAGCCGGTTGCAGTAAGCGAAAAAGCCTGCCCGAAATCGCGCGTGAGACTGATAAATTCATCTTTGCTGATAACCGGAGAACTGTGGTCTTCCACCTCCTGAACTATGTGTTCCCACTTATCAAAAAGCATTTCCAGTCGCTTTATCTCTAGAGCGCGGACATTCTGGCTGGTGGCCATTATGCGCTGAGTCTGATCCTCCCGTCTCATATAGTCCGCCACAATCTCCTTGAAGTTCTCCACACGCTTTTCCAGCCGGTCAATCTCCACCTGCTTTTGAACCAGGCTATCCTCATACTGCTTCTTCAGACGAGCCAGCGTGTTATCTACCTCGGTTCGGTTATATCCTTTTTCTTCAGCGGAAAAACTAAACATATGGCCCCTCCTTAAGTTTTACTCTCTTCTTTTCTTTGACATATACACACACCCGCCACACCAACAAGGCTATGCCTGCCGCTATAATAATTATACTCAATAGCTGGCTCACACGGATAGAGCCCAGCATCAGAGACTCCCCACGAAAGCCCTCAATTATAGCCCGCAGAGTGCCGTACAAAATCATATAGCCAGCCAGTACTATGCCTTTGATATTGACCTTGCTCAGAATTATAACTAGCACCACACAGATAATAATGTCGAAAAAACTCTCGTATAGCATGGTCGCCAGATGCCAGGTACCGTCGATTTCAATGCCTAGCGGAAAATGATGAAGGGAATGGTCTGCAGCCTCTTCGCCATAACAGCAGCCGGCGGCATAACAGCCCAGCCGACCAATCCCCTGCCCTAAAATAAGGCTGGGAGCAGCGACATCGGCAAGGGCAAGAAAGTTCTTTTTCCGCACCCAACAGTATATAACAGCGCCAATTGCACCGCCTATAACAGCCCCGTATATGGCAAGTCCGCCGTTCCATATTTCAAAGGATGCAAGCCCCCAGGGCCCGCCGTTGAATATTAAAAAATAGAGCCTGGCGCCCACAATTGCCGGAAGAAAAACCCACAGAATCACTTCCAGGGGCGTATCTTTGGGGAAGCCGCGCCATTTCATAGTGAAAACGGCTAAAACCACGGCAGCCACAATACCGAGCATAATGAAAATTCCATACCAATGAACTTCCATTCCAAAAAGTACAAATGCAATCGGATCCATGCCTTCATTATAAAGTAAACACTAAGTAAAGTCAATCAAAAAAAGAAAAAGATAGGGTATCTTTTTCTTTGGTTTGTTATGTGCTTAGTGCGGTGCTTTTTATTTGCTTGTTATCTAGTTAGCGCGGTGCTTGCGGTTCAGGAAAAGTTGCTAAGAAAAGGTCATGGACTCCGAGCATATTGGAGCAGTGTCTTCTGGTTCCAGCAAGGCTGCTTCGTCATCTTTGAACTTTTTCACTTTCTTCTCCAGTTCTTCCGGAGTTTGGACTTTAAGAATGTCCTTTTTCTCATTGCGGCCATATTCCACCCTGACCGGATAAATGCTTGGGGCTGAATTTCTCAACTCTTCAAAAACTTTTCTGGTCAAAACCCTGGCGCCTATTTCAGTATTCATTTTTTCGGTGAAAAGGCTCTTCTCACTGCCATCCTCATCATGTGCGAAGAACTCGACCGACCTTGGCATAAATGACGCAACCTTTTCCTGCCCTTCCTTAACTCTCTGAGTTACTTCTTCCTCATCAAATATAACTTTGTCCATCTGGTAAATTGATTCCTGAAAATTTAGATTTTTGCCAGGGATGGGCTCTATAACCTCTTCCTTTATCTGTGCTTGCACCGGGGTCTCCGGCTGTACTTTGGATTCCTCCGACTTCTTTTTATTTTCTATGTGGAAGTGGTTAAAATATTCTTTCATAAGTTCATTGGTTTTCTTTGGCATAACCCAGCGACGCCATTTGCCCCGCCTTGTATTACGCTTTTTAGCCGCCTGCTGCATTTCAAGCGCAGTAACAGTTTTGCCCTTTTCGTCTTTTAGTCCGAGTTGCTTGTTCATCAGTTTCCACTCTTTCAGCGCCGCATGAGTGCGTAAGTTTACCACAAGGGAACCTAAAAAACTCAATCCGGAAAAGATACCCGCAGTGGAAAGTGCCAGTGTGTAGCCCCATAGCGCAGGTATGGTCATCCAGGCAATCAAAGCAAAAGCGCCGAAGACAACAGTAACTGTCCCGGTTATAATGGAACCAAGTATAGAACGCCTTCTGGCTTTTTTTAAGTATGGTTTAATTTTTTTTGCAATTTCTTGTCTGGTCAACTGCTTATCTGTGTTCTCTGCCATAACCTTTCCCCCCTTGCTTTTCTCCATATTACGCAATAATTATAACATAAAAGGGCTGCTAAAGCAATACCCTTTTGAAATATTTTTTACTTTCTACAGGCAATAGTGAGTTCCCGGATAATATCCGAAAACCAGCGTTTTGGCAGAGTTCCCAACTCCAGCGCAGTGGTCTTGTCTGTTATAAAATTATTGCCGGTGGTAAGCACGGTGTTCAGCCGGTAAAATCGCAGTTCGCCCAGCGAGAGGTTTGCATCAAAACAGTTTTTCTGAATCGGGGAAAAATCAATCTGGCAGAGCAGGTTGAGTTCACGGTTGATTTTAAACATACTGCTAATACTGCCGTTAAAACTCACTGGCCCAAAATTCCAGCCGGACTCACCCAGGCGGTCAAAAAACTGGCTTGCCTGGACAATCATACCATTGAATCGGGTAACCAGTGAACTATAGGGATTATAACTAGCAAGGTTAAATGTTTCCCGTCCAAACTGATTTATATCACCTGTCTGCTTGCCGAACAGTTCCAGCCAGTCCTGCTCAGTGTTTTCCACAGGGTGGAATATTCCAACCACAAAGTCCTGGGATGTCTTATCCAGCGAGAGCAGGTCCTCCACTCCCTTTTCGGTGATTTTAAATACTGCCAGCAGGGCACCTTTGCGATAGCGTGCCCACAGCAATTTACTTCCCAAAAAGTTCATCAGCCTGTTCTGCAGAATCAGTTTTTCAAAGGATGCTGGCGTCCAAGTGCGTCCACACTCAAAGGCATTTTTAAGGCGCTTGAGTTGTCTTTCAACCTCTCGCTGCAGCCTCTTTTTTTCAATATTTGCCTTTTTGGACAGTTTAGTTTCTGCACCGGAGACTTCCACGGTAAAGTTTTCAGTGATGACCAACTTCACGCCGTCGATATCCAGTTCACCCCGTGGATTTAACTCAAATTGCGGCACCATTTTATCCCGTAAAATCTCTACCTCCATAGGCTCAAACCTGCCGGACTGCATAATCGGCCGTAACAGGGCATCCAGCACCTGACGGTCGGTACGGTTGGCTTTGTCCAGGGTATCAAAAAGGGTAAATACTGCGGTGCCGTTTTCGATGACAAACTGCCAGGCAAAACTATCAACCAGGGTTTGATTTTTCAAGGCAGACATAGTCGGCAAAATTGCTGTCAGCGAACAGTTTTGCGCGAGCATAATGATTGCCCACTGCTCCTCTGCAGTTATCAGCGTTGCTATATCACGGCAAAAGGCATCCATACTGTCTGGAGCAAAAAATCCTTTAAAAAACTTAAGTTCGCCGCTGGCAGCAGGAGAATAGAGTTGAGCATAGCGCTCCAGCATATAGCCCACCACCTGATCGGTCGCCTCTTCCTTGTTTTTAAATTTTAGTTTCGGTAAATCGGACAGTTTCCGACCCAGAAATACTGGGTTTGCTGTCGGGTCAAATCGTTGGCTCAACTTCTTGAGTTGCGGCAGCGAGGTCACCTCAGATTCAAACTGAAGTTCCACATTTTCGGCGATGCGTTTTTTGAGCCCAGGGTCTTTTTCCTTACGGTAGATTTCACTCAGCAGGGTTTTGGCGTGCGGATGCTGCGGCAAAATCAGCATCAGTTCTGCTGTCTGAGCCAGATTGATTTTGTAACTCTTTTGCAACTCTTCCATAACTTCCAGCACCTCACTGAAGCGCTGTTTTAGTATATTCTTAACCTGACGCTTTTGCGGAAAATTCTCGCTGAGGTAGTGTTCAATAAGCAGTTTGAGCGCCACCTTACTATTGCGGGAGAGCAAAAACTCAAAGGCGGTCATCCCAAGGTTGTCAAAGTTCTCAAAAATAAAGTTAAAAAATTCCTTTTCACGGCTTATAGCGAGGGCGGAGATATAATCCTCAGACGGGCGGCGCCACCTGGCAACCCCACTGTCCCCACCTACACGGAGAGCGGTGAAAAGCAATTCGGCAAACTCCGGGAAGTCTATCTCAGTCCATATGGTCGCCTCGATAAAGCGATCAAAGGTGCGCTCCCGAATATCAAAACTGCTGGCTTTTTTGCTCTGGTAAGGGGTCTTGCCGATATGGCTCACAAACACCTTGCTGAAGAACAGGGTCAGGCTCTCAAACTTCTTACTCCTTAGGAGCAATAGTAGAAAGTTGCGTAAAAATATGCTGTCTACCACCGAAAGCACCTCAGCGAGGACGGTCAAATCCTCTCCGGTAAACTCGAGTTTTGCCAGTGCTGGCGGAAGTTTTTCCTCCAGTTTTTCACTGCACAAAAACTCCAGGGCTTCCTCCTGCAGTCCGGCATCCAGTTGTTTTGCGGCAAAAATCTCGGCGTATTTGGATTTTATAAACTCTTTCATCTGTTGCATTTTGCTTTCCTCTTTCTCGGCTATTATAACACATAATCCACTTTCGCACAATCAAAACGACGGCTTTACCTCAAATTTTGTGGGAAGTTACACCGGCAAAACACAATTGAAGAAAACCGGCAATAAAAGGCCTAACTCAGGATAGTATGCAGTGTTGCACTGGCAGGATAAATTTGCACCAACCCCTCTAACTGGTTCTCACGAATAATTCCCACCAGGGTTAAATCATCCCGGAGCACCCGGAAGTTGGTCAGGGTGTCCGGCTTTACCAGCGCCACCAGTTTGTAGAGCGTGGTCTGTTCATGGACTGCTAACTCCCGCACTGTGAGCCCCCTCCGCAGGTTATTTGCCTTGCTCTCCAAAAAGGTGGCTTTCTGATAGACATTAGTCTTGTCCTCCCAGATTACAGTCAAAAAGCAGAATACACCCAACACCAGCAGGGTGAAATTCACTCCGAAGAAAGTGGTTATTACAAAGCCGGCTATCATCAAAATGGAGAGCACCAGCCCCACTATCCGCAAAATTTTCATTGCCCGTGGACGGGAAAAGCGCTTGCCCAGCAACGCCATAAGTACCCGTCCGCCGTCCAGTGGAAAGATAGGCAGAAAGTTCAGCAGTCCGGTCACCAGATTGGCTACCACAAAGGTTTCGGTATACAGATAACTGCTGGGAAAAAGCCACCATGTGGCGGTACCTATTATCGCCAGACATAGATTGCAGACCGGCCCTGCCAGCGCTATGTAAACCTCATCCCGAACCGAAAATAGTACATTTTCGCCGCTAAGACTTATGCCGTGCGGCATCAAGGTAAAACGATTGAGCCTATAACCCATCTTGTTTGCCACTATAAAATGTGCAAACTCATGCAGCACAATGGTAACCACATAGGCAAGCAACATCCAAAACAATCCCTGATACACCAGCACAAACACAAAAAAGATGAACAGCGGATGTATGGTAAACTTCAACTTTTTTAAACTAGATTTCATCTTTTCCCCCTTTTTATTGAGTGAATTTACTGATATTGAAAGGCAGGCGGCTGTTTGAAGACAACCTTGCTTACCGGTTTTATTTATTGTCCACCTTGTACCAGGTGGAGATTCTCAGGCTTGAGACTAATTTTCATCCGGCAGGATTCCCATTATTTTGAGCCGTTTGCAACGGACTTTACACCTCAGCACATAGTCTCCGTCCTCTTCCAGGCTGAGGTTGGTCAGAATATCCTGCGGTTCAATTTCCATAAAATCGCCCAAAACTTTGTATATGCCGCTTTTGATAACCTCGTTTAGCCGAACCGGGCTGAAATGCTTATCGTTTATCAGGATTTTTTTGAGTTTATCCACCCCTCGCAAGTTTGCCATCATATTCTCCTTTTTAAATTTCTTTTTAATTTGCCGAACATTCCCTTGTATTTCTGGGTGCAATCAAACACCTGGTGCGTGCCGTTGTGGACATTCTCTGCTAGAATCTGGAACGCTTTTTCGCTCTCCAAATCAAACGCCAGACTGTCTCCGTACACGCTCGCTGAGGAAGAAATATAGTCGCTCTCAGGAATAGTTCCTGCCAGCCCGAGTTTTAGGGTAGTGGCGATTTCCTGTGGGCTCAGCATATCCTTCGACAACACCATGTCGCCCCGGACACGATTGACCACCAGCGAAATATTAGAAGTATAGTGTGTGTTTAAAATGGCCGCTACCTTGTTGGCATCCCTTATTGCAGACATATGCGGAGTGGTCACAATCATCGCCTCACTGGCACAAAAAACGGCACGGTGAAAACCTGACTCTATGCCTGCCGGACAGTCAATCAGAATATAGTCAAAGTTGGGGGCGAGTTGCTCCACCACCTTGCGCAAACTGTCGCCATTGACCTTGCCCACATTGTAGGAGTGCGCACTGGGCAGGATATACAAAGAGGGGCATCGGGTATCCTGCACTAGTGCCTGACAAGGACGGCATTTGCCCTCCAGAATATCAACCACATCATATATAATTTTGCCCTCAATGCCGGAGACTACATCCAGATTATTCAGCCCGAGGTCGACATCCAACAACACTACCCGCAGACCTCTTTTCGCCAGCATAAGCCCCAGATTGGCGCAGACCGTGGTCTTACCCACTCCGCCCTTGCCGCTGGTGATTACAATTTTTCTAGCCATAGACACCTCTATTTTTGTCTACTTTAACTCTTTTGCACCAAAAAGTAAAGGAGCAACTCAAAAGTTTGCTCCTTATGACAAAACAAGCTAAAATTAGATCTTTCTCTCTGACTTTTTCTTTGAAATTTTGTCTTTTTCCAACATTTTTCCCAAAACTTCCATACTCTTAAAACAGGATTGCAGTGTCACCGGGTGCCCCAGTTTCCGCTCAAAGAATTGGGTAAACCCTGCTATTCTCGCACCCTTGCCGGTAGCCAGGATTTTTATATCCCCGGAGTGCTGGCTCAGTAGTTTTTTAGCCTCAGATACAATTTTATTATAGAAAGGTGCGGTAGCCGCCAGCAACTCATTTGCCGATATGGTAATTCGCTGCACTTCCCCACTCTCCGTTTTAACGGTGATGATTTTTTGTGCCTGTCCATCATCCAGCAGGCTGGCAATCTGCTCACGGATATTCTCCGCCACAAACTTGTCTATCTCCAGCCGGTGGGCGGATGATACAAACTTAATTATAGCATTATCGATAATGTCTACACTGAGATTCAGTGTGATGCCGCTTACAATCTCTTTATTCTTCACTATGGCTATGTCGGTCTTGCCGCCACCGATATCCAGACAGAGCAGCGTGCCCTCTTCCTCACCTGCCATTGCCACCACCTTGGGCACAAAAAATACCTTACTGATGCCGGCATTAAAAGCAACTGCCTGGAGTTCTGCCCTCTCCTTTTGAGTTATACCACAAGGGACTGCAAACACCGCAAGGATTTGTGGGGAGCGGACATCCTCCAACACTCGTGCTAGAAAAGAGTGCAGCATAAATCCGGCAAAATCCGAGTTCGCCACCACTCCGCTCTCAATTGGTGCTATGAGAAAGCGCTCCTCGGCACCGGATGCGTGCTTTTTTGCCCGGTTGCCCACAGCGGTAATCCTGCCCTTTTCCATTAAGAGAAGGCTCGCTTCCTCCAGCACAACGCCCTTGCCGTGCCTCAAAATCCGGGTATAGGATGACCCCATATCGACCACTAATTTTATTGTAGCCATTTTTCCCCTCTCCAAAGTTTTTACTATTGCTTTTCTATATACACAGTTTAGCAGTTTTCCCCTTTTTTTGCAATCAAATCAAAACAATTCACTAATTATAAAGTTAGATACCTCAAAATTTTTGATTTTCAAGCGGTTATTCTGAATCTCAACCCAGCCCTCGGCAGAGAATTTCTCCAATGCGTCGGCGTGTTCCACTAAAAAGTTGGTGTGGAATTTGCAATCGAATTCGGCTAAGTCCAACCCTTCGGTACAGCGCAACCGCAGCATAATAGTTTCTCGCTGAGCGCTCTCCGGGGTTTCTCTCTCTATATTAAAGCGCCGGCAAGGGTCTTTCAGACAGTCCGGCAGCCGTGCTGCACTTTCAAAATGGCAACCGTCCAGAAAACTGTACGCTGCCAGCCCGATGCCCACAAACTCACCCCGGTTCCAGTAGTTCAGGTTGTGCCTGCACTCAAAACCCGGGCGGGCAAAATTACTGATTTCATAGCGTTTGAACCCCAGTTTTTCCAGTTCGCAGTGAGCGGCATTATAGATTTGCACGCTGATCTCCTCTTCAGGTAGCACTATTTCGCCTGATTTTACCGCAGTGGCAAGCTGAGTGCCCGGCTCGACTATCAGTCCGTATGCCGATATGTGTTTTAACCCTAACTTTGAAATTTTGCGCATAGTTCGGCGCACTGAACAGGGGGTCTGGTGTGGTATGCCCAACAGCAAATCAGCACTAAGATTTGAAAAACCCAGTGCTTTTGCCTCTTCTATAGTTTGCTCTGCCTGCTCAAAGGTGTGTGTTCTGCCCAATATTTGCAGGGAGGAATTATCATCGGACTGAATCCCTATGCTGAGTCGATTTATGCCAGCATTTTTCCAGCCCTGAGCCTGGGGAACAGACCAGGTGTTTGGGTTAACCTCGAGGGTGATTTCGGCATCCCCGACTACTCTGAATTTGGTATGGATATGCGCCAGCAGACCGGATATCAGCCCGGCATCCAGCAGTGACGGAGTTCCGCCCCCGAAGTAGATAGTATCTATCCGATAGTTTTTCAGCAGTCCGGAAAAGTAGTCCAGTTGAACTTTCAGCGCCTCCACATATGGCTCAAAGAGATGCTCCTGAGAACTAAAAGAGCAAAAATTGCAGTAGTTGCATTTGCTCTTGCAAAAGGGTATATGCAGGTAGAGCCCGCAACTTTTCATAGGAATACCTCTTTAATCAATCTTCAGAATGGTGACAAAGGCATCGGCAGGAACCTCCACATTGCCCAGAGTACGCATCTTCTTCTTACCCTCTTTCTGCTTTTCCAGCAGTTTGCGCTTGCGTGTTATATCTCCGCCATAGCACTTGCTCAGGACATCCTTACGAACTGCCTTGACTGTCTCACGGGCGATAATTTTCCCGCCGATTGCCGCCTGGATAGGTACTTCAAACTGCTGTCTAGGGATGACATCTTTCAGTTTTTCAGCGATGCCACGACCCCGCTCGTACGCTTTTTCACGGTGCACAATGATGCTTAGGGCGTCACAGATCTCCCCTTTGAGGAGCAGGTCGAGCCTGACCAGATTGCTCGGGCGATAGCCGATGATTTCGTAGTCCATACTGGCATAGCCACGGGTGCGGCTCTTGAGGCTATCGAAAAAGTCATAGATGATCTCGTTGAGAGGAATGTCGTATTCCATTTTTACCCGCCTGTTGTCCAGATACTGTACATCAATGCTGATACCTCGGCGCTGCTGGCAGAGTTCCATTATAGAACCCAGGTACTCAGGCGGTGAAAAGATATGCATCCGAACATAGGGCTCTTCCATACGCTCAATATGAGTTGGGTCAGGAAGATTGCTAGGGTTGCTGACCTCCAGCATTGTTCCGTCGGTCTTATATATGTGATAACTCACGCCTGGCGCTGTGGTGATAATCTCCAGCCCGAACTCTCTCTCCAGCCGTTCGCCGATGACCTCCATATGCAGCAGTCCCAGAAAGCCGCACCGGAAGCCAAAGCCCAGCGCTAGCGAGTTCTCCGCCTGGAAGTCCAGGGCACTGTCGTTTAATTTAAGTTTTTCCAATGCATCCTTTAGTTCGCTATACTTGCTGCCGTCCGCCGGAAAAATACCGGCAAATACTACCGGCTGTACTTGTTTATAGCCAGCGAACGGTGAGGCGGTTGGATTTTCTGCGCTGGTTATGGTGTCTCCCACCCGGGTGTCTGCCACCCTCTTGATGCTGGCACTTATGTAGCCCACCTCGCCTGCATGCAATATTGCAGTACTCTTAGGGATAGGGATAAAATAGCCCACTTCGGTGACCTCAAACTCCTTGCCGGTCTGCATAAACCTTATCTTATCGCCCTGTTTTACACTGCCGTCAAAGATACGCACCATACAAATAGCGCCCTTGAAGTTATCGTAGTAACTGTCAAATATTATGGCTTTGAGCGGAGCGTTTTCATCCCCGTTAGGGGCAGGAAATTCCGTTATTATGGCATCCAGCACACTTTCAATGTTGCGACCCTCCTTGGCGGATATAGCAGGTGCGTGCATCGCGGGAATGCCGATTACTTCTTCAATCTCGTGTTTGGCACGGTCTATATCTGCAGTGGGCAAATCAATCTTGTTGATGACCGGCAAAATCTCCAGTTTGTTGTCCAGAGCCAGATAGGCGTTTGCCAGAGTTTGGGCTTCCACACCTTGCCCGGCATCCACAATCAGAATAGCACCCTCACAGGCAGCGAGCGAGCGGCTGACCTCATAGGTAAAGTCGACATGCCCGGGGGTGTCGATGAGGTTGAGAACATACTCCTGTCCGTCCTTGTTGTACAGCATACGGGTAGGCGACAGTTTAATAGTTATGCCCCGCTCTCTTTCCAAATCCATACTGTCCAGCAGTTGGTTACTCATATCACGGGATAACATAGTGCCCGTCTTTTCAATAAGTCGGTCAGCCAGGGTGCTTTTTCCGTGGTCAATGTGTGCAACTATGCAGAAGTTGCGTATGTATTTCTGGCGATTAGACATAAACTCTCCTTGAATCTTCACTATAGCATATCAAAAATGCAACAAAGTGGCAAGAAGTTTTGATAAAGTTGCAAAAATAGTACTAATTTAGTAGCATTTTCTCTAAAATAGTGATAGACTGTCTACAGGATTTTACTATTGGAGTACGAATATGACAATAAAAGATAGTTGGTTGGTGAATCAATTCATAGCACATCGTGGGTTCCACGATGCAAAAAATCCCGAGAATACCTTGGGTGCTTTTCAACGAGCGGTTGACCATAACTACGCCATTGAATTAGATGTGCGCATCCTGGCAGACGGCACCCTGGTGGTGCATCACGATGAGAAGATTGCCCGGACTACCGGCGCAGACGGCTACCTCAAAAATATGACTTGGGAAGAAATTGCTCCCCTCAAAGTTTTGGGGTCGGAGTTTGGAATTCCAAAAGTGCAGCAGGTTCTTGACCTGGTGGACGGACGGGTTCCAATTTTATTTGATATCAAAAACTTTTCCCGCAAACAAGTTGGAACGCTGGAGAGCAACCTGTGTGGTATGCTGGAAAACTATAAAGGTTCTTTTGCAGTTGAAGCATTCAATCCTTTTGTGCTGCTGTGGTTTAAGGAAAACCACCCTGAGATAAAGCGTGGCATTATTTCCAGTTCTTTCAAGGATAAAGACAACTCAGAAGTTAAAGTTTCCTCCCTGGTGGCGTACTTTCTCAGACGACTGAAGTTCAATAAAAAAATACAGCCTCACTTTGTTTCCTATGAGTGGACTGATTTAACGAATCGCTTTGTGCGTAAATGTCGTTTGCCGATTTTGGCGTGGACATTAACCAGCCAGGAAGATTATATGAAAATAGTCAAGTATGCGGACAATATCATCTTTGAAAACTTTGAGCCTAAAATATAGTGTTCTGTTAGCAATCTAAGGTCGGCAAGGAGCAACTGCACTGCTCATTTTGGAAGTAGTCAAGTATGCGGACAATATCATCTTTGAAAACTTTGAGCCTATTGATAAAAATCAAAAAAACACACTGTTTTAGTGTGTTTTTTGGTGTTTTTTTATGCTTTTTTTAAAATTTGGTGTTTTAGGCTAGCGAAAACAAAAATGAAATCAGCCCTTTGGAAATTTACTTTTTTAGGCTAGCGAAAAAGATAAAAAGTCAGCCCTAAATTATAGCCTCGGTGAAAGTGGCTGCATCAAATTTTTCAATGTCTTCAATGCCCTCGCCTGTTCCTATAAAGACTACCGGAGTAGCATATTCCCGGGCAATAGCCAGCACTACGCCGCCCTTGGCTGTGCCGTCTAACTTGGTGAGAATTAAACCGTCAATTCCGATTGCTTGGTTGAAGTACTCCACCTGGCTGAGAGCGTTCTGTCCGGTGGTGGCATCCAACACCAGCAGTTTTTGATAGCATCCCTCCTCAAACCTCGATTCTACAATCCGGCTAATCTTCTTGAGTTCCTCCATCAGGTTAGTTTTGTTGTGTAATCGCCCGGCAGTGTCTATGATGACCACATCAAACTGTTTGGCTTTAGCACTGGCAATACCATCAAAAACTACACTTGCAGGGTCACTGCCCTCGTTGTTTCTTACAATTTTTACATCACTGCGCTTTGCCCACTCATTTAACTGGTCACCGGCAGCAGCCCGGAAAGTATCGCCTGCCACCAGCAGCACACTCTTGCCCTGGTCTTTGTAAAAACGAGCCAGTTTGCCGATAGTGGTAGTCTTGCCTACGCCGTTCACCCCGACAATCATCAGGACTAGCGGAAAACGCTCCTCCGGGGTGCGGTTTTCCTCCAGCATTTCACGCATAATCCCGCGAAGTGCTGCTTTGACCTCCTCCTGGGTGCGTATCTTTTGCTTTTTGGAAAGAGTACGCAGTCTGGCTACAATCTCCTCACTAGCCAGTGCGCCTATATCGGCTGAGATGAGTGTCATCTCAAGTTCACTGAAGAATTCGTCATCCAGTTCGCCCTTAGACATAATAGACAACAGTTTGTTGTCTATGGAAGTCTTGGTGCGCTTAAACGCATTTGCTATCTTTGAAAAAAATCCCATATTTCCCCTACGCTGTGCCACGGATGGCATCGCTTAATTTAACGGACACAATCTTGCTGACCCCTTTCTCCTCCATAGTTACACCATAGAGCGAGTCCGCCAGTTCCATAGTGGGTTTACGGTGAGTGATGACAATGAACTGTGTCTCCTTGGCAAAGTTGTGCAGATATTTTGCAAACCTTTCCACATTGGCATCGTCCAGTGCCGCCTCAATCTCGTCCAGCAGACAAAAAGGCATAGGTCTGAGTCGCAGAATTGCAAACAGAATTGCAATAGCGGTCAGCGCCTTTTCTCCACCAGACAACAAACTCAGGTTCTGCAGTTTCTTTCCCGGAGGCTCAGCGATAATATCTACGCCGGCGGTCAGTATATCCTCACCCTCAGTAAGCACCAGCCGGGCATTTCCGCCCCCAAACAACTGCTTAAAGGTCAAGGTGAAGTTGGTGTTAATCTTATTGAAGGCTGTTTCAAACTTCTCGGTCATCTGCTCGTTCAAGTCTTTGATAACCAGCATAACATCTTCCTCTGCCTTGGTGAGGTCCTCCATTTCGGTGGACAACAGATTATAGCGCTCTTCCATCAGTTTACTGTCCTCAATAGCATTGACATTGACATAGCCCAGTTTGCTGATTTCCTTTTTCAACTCGGACAGCCGTGCCGTGCCCGCTTTGTTGTCGTAGTCGGGCAGTTTGAGCGGCAATGCCGTGGTGTAGGTCAGTTCATATTCCTCATATATACGCTCTTTCATATTTTCAATGTTGACATCAATCTGGGAGAGTTTTGCCTCCTCCTGGTAGACCTTTTCACGGGCTTTTTCCAACTCCAGGCTGGTTCTTTCACGCTCCTCTTCTAGCAGTTCCAGAATATCGTGGATTTTACCCTTTGCTGACTCCAGTTCTTGAACTTTCGCCTTAACCTCTTCAATCTGCTTTTCCTCGGCGGCAATTGCCACATTGTCTCTGCTTTTGTCGAGTTCCTGTGCTGTCTCCATAGTCTTAATATTCTTTGCCAAAAGAGCGGAATTTTCATCCAGACTCTCGCTGAGACTGCTTTGTTCAGACACCAGCCGAGCAGTGTCGGCATCTATAGATGCCATTTCACTCTCCAGGGTTGCTATCTTTACTTTAATATCGGTCAACTGCTGAGTGAGGCTGTCCCTACGGGTGCGCAGTTGTTCATTGCGCTGTGCGTCGGCTCCACCCTCAAATTTGGATGCACCATTGCCCAGTTGTTTAATGTTCTCAATTTCCTCCAGCAGATATTGCTTTTTAGTGCTGATTTTAATCAATTCCTCGCTTAATCCAGACTCCTCGGAAGCCAATTCCTCACTGCGCTGTCTGGTAGCGGTACAAGCGGATAGAGCGCTCTCCAGTCTGATTTCACAATCCCTCAGGTTGAGCGAGTCCTGCTCCAGTTTGTTCTCCAAATCCTGTAATGTGGTATTATATTTGGCGAGGGTGGCACGCTGTGTCTCCACCTCAGCCTGAGTATTCTGAATCTCTGCGGCAACGGTTTCAATCTCCCGCTCCCGAGAGAGCAGGTTGTTTATACTGGTCTTCTTGCTGCCGCCGGTGATAGACCCGGCAGGGTTAATGATATCGCCGTCCAGATTTACAATTTTAAAGGAAAACTTAGACTGGCGAGCCAGGTCGACTGCTATCTCCATATCCTCCACAATTACAGTGCCGCCCAGCAGTCCCTGGAATACCGGTTCCAGGCCGGCATCAAAGGACACCAGGTCGCTGGCGATGCCGTGACAGCCTTTGGTCTTCAAAAGCGGCAAAAATTCCCGAGCGATAAAGCGGGGCTTGAGTGAGTTGAGCGGCAGAAAGGTCGCTCTTCCATAGTTATTAGACTTGAGGTGCTGCACCAGTTTTTTGGCGTCATCTTCGTTGACGGTAACCACATTCTGCACAGCAGAACCCAGCGCCATTTCAATGGCGGTTTCAAGTTCTGCAGGTACTTTTATCAGTTCGGCAACTACTCCCACAATGCTCGCTTTCAACTTTGAGTCCTTGCCACTGTCCACTAAAAGACGACGGACAGTGCCGTTAAATCCCTCATATTCAGCGTGCATCTCCTTGAGCATCCGGTTGCGGCTCTCCAGCGATGCCTGCTTGCTCATAGTTGCAGACAGTTCAGACTGTTGCTTGCCGATAGTTTCTTCTACTTCCTCTCGGCTATTCTTCAATGCGCTGATGGCATTGCTCCATTCTTTCTTCTCGGATTCCGCCTTGCCTAACTCGGCTTGCGCCTCTTTCTCCCGGGTTTTAAATCCATCTAGCCTAGATTTTAACTCAGATTGCTTAGCGGTCAGTTCCTCTTCTCGTTCGGACAAAGTATTGTGTTCCACTTCAAGACGGGATGCCCTGGCTTTGATATCGGAAATCTTTTCAATCTCATCCATCATTTGTGCGGTGGCGCTGTCGGCAAGTTGCTCGACCTCGCTTAACTCACGCATAACCTCCAGGTATATATTCTGGATTTCCTCCGCCTCTACCTTGAGTTTATTGATAGCACCAAACTTGCCTGCTCTCTCCTGCTGTTTACTCTCCAGTTCGGTGTTAATTTCGTTGAATCTTTCTTTCTCAGCTGCCACATCCTCGGTGATAGTCAGGACTTTTTCCTTCAGGTAGTTCATCTTTTCCTGAGCCAGTCTGTAGTTTCCAGACTGCTTTTCCAGCGCTACTGTCATAGTTAAAATTCTTTCACGCAAATTGCTAAGTTGCTGGTCAATGCCCTTTATGGTGTCCATACTATCATTGTGTCGGCGGACAGCATCCTCAATCTGTGATGACTTGAGTTTAACCTCTTGCCCAAAACTGTCTATCTTTGCCTGTATGGCATTTTTGACCTCGTTTGCCGAATCCTGGTGGTATATATAGTTGTTTACCTCCAGCACCTTGCTTTCTTCCCGGAAACTGAGATATTTTCGGGCATCCTCTGCCTGGCGCTTGAGCGGAGTGAGTTGGCGTTCAATTTCGGTCATAATATCCTGCAGTCGGGTGATATTTTCCCGGGTTCTGCCGAGTTTACGCTCTGCCTCTTCCTTTCTGCTCTTAAACTTAGCGATACCTGCCGCTTCCTCAAAGATAGCGCGGCGGTTCTCCGGCTTACTGCTGATAATCTCCTCCACCTTTCCCTGTCCTATTATGGAGTAGCCGTCCCGTCCGATTCCGCTGTCGTGAAGCAAATTGGTTATGTCCTTCAGCAGACAGGGTGAACGATTGAGCGCATATTCACGGTCGCCCGAGCGATAGAGTTTTCGGGAGACAACTACTTCATCATAGTCTATATTAAAAATACGGTCAGAGTTATCAAATACCAGCGCAACCTCACAAAAGGAAAGTCCTTTACGGGTTTCGCTGCCCTTAAAGATGACATCCTGCATATTGGAACCACGCAAAAGTTTGGGGCTCTGCTCGCCCAGCACCCAGCGAATAGCATCGGCGACATTACTCTTGCCACAGCCATTAGGCCCGACGATAGCAGTAATACCCTCGTTGAAATCAATCTTTAACTTATCTGCGAAAGATTTAAATCCACAAATCTCTATCCTTTTGAAATTCATTACACAATCCCCTTACTTGCTAACATTTCATGTGCGACCTGTTGCTCCGCCTGTTTTTTAGAGGTCGCCACAGCGGTGAACATACAGGTCTTATCTATCACCAGTCCGATAGTGTACTGCCTCTGGTGAGGCTTACCGGTCTGACTTAAAAGTTTATATTCTATCTTCTTGCCAGGCATATTCTCCTGGAGCAGTGTTTTGAAGTCCTTTTTGCCACTTACCCTTTTTGCCGCATTAGTTCTGTCTATGCCCAGTTTGTTGAGCGCCCACCCGCTGGCAGTGTTAAAACTGCTGTCCAGAAATATTGCGCCCAGCACCGCCTCAAACAAATCGGCTTTTACACTGGGACGGTTCTGGAGTTCCTGCGGATTGCCGTCCGCTACCTGGAGGTGTTCTGCAATTTTCATCTTGGCTATAACTTTGGAGAGATTCTCCTCATCTACCAGATTGCTGCGCATCTTGCTCAGGGGACCCTCTCTTTCCTCAAAGTTTTCAAAGAGGAACTGTGCCACCACAGTACCGAGTACGGCATCGCCTAAAAACTCCAGCCGCTGATTGCCCTCCACTCCGAAAGTGTTGGCAAAACTGGTATGGGTCAGCGCCTGCCTGAGCAGTTCCTTGTCGGAAAATACAAACCCCAGTTTTCGCTCAATCTCATTTATTTCTATGTCCGGTGTTTTTTTTATCCGCCATTCTGTACCTCGGATGTTTTTTCCGCAGCCGTCTCCCCGCTTACCTCTGTTACCTCAGCCAAACCCTTTTCGATGAGTTCGTTTATATTCTTCTCAGACAGAGCAATAGCCTGGTCAATGGTCGCCAGAAATTCCCGTGCCTTGCTGGAGCCGTGCGCCTTGATTACCAGCCCCTTCACACCCAGCAACGGAGAGCCGCCGGAGGACTGATAGTCGAACTTCTTCATCATCTTCTTCAGAGATTTTTTCATAAACAGTGCGCCAATCTTGGCAAGGAAACTACTCTTAGTAGCGTTCTTCATTTCACGGAAAGCCGTTTTAAAGGCACCCTCAGTGGACTTCAGCAGCACATTGCCGGCGAATCCGTCACTGACCACCACATCATAGTCGCCGGTCAGCAGGTCACGAGCCTCCATATTCCCTACAAAGTTAATAGGCAGACTCCGAAGCAGCGGCAGACTCTCTTTGACCAACTCGTTGCCCTTTTCGTCCTCCACTCCCACGCTCAGCAATGCCACACGAGGTTTTTCTATGCCGAACACCTGCTGCATATACACACTGCCCATAAGAGCGAACTGCTGCAGGTTGATTGGCTTAGCATCCACATTGGCGCCGCAGTCGATAAGCATAACCTGTCCGCCCTTTGCTGTAGGCAAAAGCGGAGACAGTGCTGGACGGGCAACCCCCTTAATCCGACCGAGTTTCAAAACTGAAGCGGTCAGAAGTGCTCCGGTGCTCCCTGCCGATATAAAAGCGCAAAAACTGTCATCCGCTTTAAAAGCCTCCACTGCTTTGACAATGGAACTGTCCTTTTTTCTTCTTATCGCCTCTACCGGAGATTCCTCGTTGGTAATGACCTCGGTTGCGTTGATAATCTCCAGGCGCTCGGGGTCAAACTTCTTCCCCACCAGTTCCTTCTGTATAATATCCTGGCGCCCAACCAAAGTCAGATGCAGTTTTTTGTGTTTATAGAGTGCAAGCAAACTTGCTTTTATGATTTCATCCGGAGCGTAATCGCCGCCAAATGTATCTAGAATAATCTTCATACTTTTTCACCTCGTGGTATTATGAGTTTATTATATAATAAAACAGGTGCCAAAGGCAAGCATTTTCGGGCTTTTGCTAAAAGTTGACAATTAATGGAGGGGAGCAAAAAATTAAATTGGTGTTGCTTTTGCCCGAGATAATACCAAAGTCTGTCAATATCTCCCCTTGCCGGGGTTTTAATATAGGGAATTAAATCCTGCCGATGAAAAGAACAAGGATCTTTGTTTGTAGCAACGCCAGGCTGAGAGGGTTTTGCCGGCACTTACTCAGGGCTGGCTGCCGCTCTTTGGGCTGGTGCAAAACCCCAAACGCTGAGCGAGA
>CAYIZA010000003.1:25970-33753 GCA_964367965.1 uncultured Christensenella sp.
GCAAAACCCCAAACGCTGAGCGAGACCCAACTAAAATAGAAAAGTGAGGAGTTTATTTCTCCTCACCTTTCTTTTCTTTCTCTACAGCAAGTATTTCCTGTCCGTCATAGTATCCGCAGTTTTTGCACACCCTGTGATTGAGTTTAGGCTCGTGACAGTGTGGACATTCTGAGATTGACGGTCCGGATATCTTCCAGTTTGCAAAACGGGAACGCTTCCTTGCTTTAGAGGTTCTTGATTTAGGCGTTGCCATTGTTCGACCTCCATAAAATATATGTAAAAAACTTTACGGGTTAAGTATATATGAAAACTTTGGAAAAATCAAGTGCTTTCTGCTTATTTTTTAAAGTTAGTAAATTTTGTTGCTATTTTTTTAATAATTTTATATACTAAATGCAGTAATTGGAGTGGTAATTTCCACAATTTAATACAATAATTCAATAAGGAGAACTGCCAGATGAAACTTTGTGCCATAATTTCTGAATATAATCCCTTCCACAACGGGCATCAGTATCACATTAAAAAGAGCCTGGAGGCAACGGGCTGTGACGGGGTAATCTGTATTATGAACCCCAACTTCAGCCAGCGAGGTGAACCCACCATAATAGACAAACAGAGCCGGGCGCTGATGGCGATTGCCGGCGGAGCCTCTGCCGTGGTGCAGATCCCTACCTACTTTGCAAGTACCAACGCTGAGGTCTTTGCTCTGACCGGGGTTAAGATTGCAGCCAGTTTTGACGATGTGACCCACCTCTCCTTTGGCAGTGAGAGTGGCGACATTGAAAGCATAACCGAGTTGGCTCGCTTTCTGCATAAAGAGCCTAAATTCTATAGCGATAAAATCAAAAAACTGTTAAAGGAAGGCTATTCGCTGGGTGCATCTAAAATTCGGGCGCTTGGCGAGTGCATCTCCCAGAAGTTAGTTTCCTTCACCCGACCTACCGTGGTACTGGATTTGTTAAATAAGCCTAATAATATCCTGGCGGTGGAGTATGTCCGGGCACTCTTCAAGATTAAGAATACCCGGATTAAACCTATTACTATTGAACGGCAGACGCCATATTCCGGCTATGAGTTGGACATAAACTATCGCCTCTCCGATGCCAGCAATATCCGCAACGCTATAATCAAGAGCAAGCGCATATGGAATATCCGAAAGTATATGCCAGCGAACAGTTATTTCATCTTCGGCAACTATCTCAAGAACAATAATATTCCCAACTACGATAAGTGGGGGCAGTTTGCGCTGTTCAAACTTCGCACTACTTCCGCCGGTGAGTTGCGTTCTAACTACGATGTTGTAGAAGGGCTGGAAAATAAACTCATATCCTCTGCCCGTAAAAGCACCACCCATGCACAGTTTGTAGAGAGCACTAAATCCCGTCGATACAGCCAGAACCGTATCCAGCGGATTACCACCGCTTGCCTGCTCAACCTGAGAAGTGAAGTTGTGAAAAAGATATACGAGTTGGAAAAACTGCCGTATATCAAGGTGATTGCCTGCAAGAACGACCGCGCCCTGCTCGCCAGCCTGCACAGTGCTAACACTGTGGTGATAACCCGAAAAACCGATGCCCTGCTCGCTCAGCGGGATGAATTTGCAAAGATTTTAATGTTCACTGAAGACCGTGCTAATTCGCTCTATGACCTGCTGATCGAAGTTGAACCGTCAGAACAGGCTAAGCGTGCAGAGATAAGCGATATCTTTGTAAAGACTCTTTTTGTGTAGATAAAATAGATTTTCTAAATTTACCAAAAATGATGCGGCTTTGTATGTAAATGTTATGGTGAAAAGGTTAAACATATCAATTTGAAGAAGAATCAATAAGTTTTGTATGCTATCGATTTTTGCAAAAATAAAAACGGCTATCAGCCGTTTTTTGTTCTTCTCAGTAAATCATTGCGGTGAAGATCAAAAGGTACTTTTAGCCGGATTTTTTGCTGCACTTTGAGTGCATCTTCCACCGGCTGCCCGGTTTCATCCTGCATATTTTCCACCTTAAATCGTTTTTTAAAACTGGCGGTCGGCGACAGTATTTCCAACTCCTCGCCCACCTTGAAACGGTTGCGCTGCTCCACTTCGCACCAGCCGTTCTGGGTATCAGACAGCACCCGTGCTACAAACTCGCTACGGCTCACCGGAGTGCTGCTCTCCAGAAATTCCCTCTCTTTTTCCCCCAAGTAAAAACCGGTAGTAAATTTGCGGTGGCTGCAGTTTTCCAGTTCGGTAACCCAATCCTTTTGGACTTGAAACGCTGCAGGGTTTTGCTCCAACAAATCCAGCGCCCGGCGGTAGGTGTTGACTACAGTAGCCACATAGAACGGCGACTTCATCCGCCCCTCAATCTTGAAACTGGTCACCCCGGCTTTCGCCAGTTTGTCCAGGTGTTCCACCATACACAAATCCTTGCTGTTCAGAATAAAGGTGCCGGTCGAATCCTCCTGAATTTCTAGTTCGTTTTCCCGGGAAACCTCTTTCATCTTATATTCCCAACGGCAAGCCTGCACACACTCGCCCCGGTTGGAATCACGATTCGCCAGGTAGTTAGACAACAGGCAACGCCCGGAATAACTAATGCACATAGCGCCGTGGACAAAACATTCCAACTCCACTTCAGGCGGCAGAAAGGCTCGGATTTCAGCAATTTCCTCCACTGAAAGTTCACGAGCCAGGATGATTCGGGATGCCCCGGCATCTGCCCAGAACTTAGCGGCATACTTATTGGAAGCACACGCCTGAGTGGACAGGTGCACCGGCAGGTCTGGTACTGTCTGTCTTGCCAACGAAAGGATGCCCGCATCCGAGACAATAATAGCATCGGCGCCTATATTCTGCAGTTGCTGCAGATATTCGGGCAAGCCCTCAAAATCATTGTTGTGTGCCTGGATATTTACTGTGATATAGGCTTTTTTGCCCTTGCTGTGCGCAAAGGCTATGTAGGTTGCTAGTTCATCCTCGCTAAAGTTTTCGCTGAACGCCCGGAGTCCCCACTTTCTGCCGGCAAAATAGCAAGCATCCGCACCAAAATAGAATGCGGTTTCCAGTTTTTCGCTGTCGCCTGCCGGCGCTAAAAGTTCCAGTTTCATATCTCCCTCCACCTCGCAACGGCAAGTCCGTCGCCTATATCTTTCACCTCGGTCTGAAGTCTTTTATCGGACTGCAGTCGCTCCAGAAAATTTTTCAGTGACTTGACGGTCAGTTCAAATCTGGGCTCCGTTATTGGAACACCGCCTTGAACCATACCACGAAAAAGCACATTATCCGCTACCAAAATACCGCCCGGTGCCAGCAGCGGCAGCAGCAATTCTAGAATTTCGGTGTACTTTCCCTTGGGCCCGTCCAGAAAAATCAAATCGAATTTCTGCCCCGCCAGAGTCGGCAAGGTACGAAGGCAGTCGCCCTGTATAATAGTCACCCGCTCGGTAAGTTTAAGGTTCTCAAAGTTAGCCCTTGCCCACGCAATATTGGGTTTACTCGCTTCACAACAAGTGATTTTAGCAGAGCAGGCACCCAACATTATGCTTGCAGAATAGCCGATCGCCATACCCACCTCTAAAATAGTGGCAGGATTATGTTTTGCGCATAATTCAGCCAGAAACTTGCGGGTTTCCGGCAATATGATAGGTATCTTGCGTTCGGCTGCGAACTGCTGCATTTGGTGTATTATATTCTGCATAGTACTTCCTAAATATCAAATACAATCGGAATTATGATTGGTCGGCGCTTAGTCTTCTTATAGAAGAGGTTGGTCAGCACACGGCGGATATTATTCTTGATAGTGTTCCAGTCTGCCCTCTTCAAATCCTGCTCGCCCAGGCTCTTTACAAGCACCTGTTTGGCTTCTTCAATCAGTTTTTCAGCCTCGTGCGAGTAGATAAATCCACGGGCAATAATCTCAGGGCCAGACACAATGCGTCCGGTTGCCATATTAAGACCCAGTACCACCATACAGATGCCGTCCTCAGCAAGTTGTTTTCGGTCACGGAGAACTATACTGTCCAACTCGCCCAGACCCAAACCGTCTACCAGTTTACTGCCTGCCTGAACCTCACCCGCCTTGCGGATGCCGTTCTGAGAAACTTCTACCACCATACCTATTTCCGGTCTGATGATATTCTGTGGCTTCATACCCATAGATATTGCCAGTTGCTGGTGACTTTTTAACATCTTAGCCTCACCGTGTACCGGCATAAAGAACTTTGGCTTTATGAGTTTGTGTATGGTCATAATCTCGTTTTTATATGCGTGTCCAGAAGCGTGTACTTTTTCAAGGTCGTCGTAGATGACCTCAGCATCACAGCGAACCAAGTTGTTTATAATGTCGTTAACCGCTCTTTCATTGCCCGGAACCGGACTGGATGAAAAGATTATGGTATCGCCAGAACCTATGTGGACACCGGGGAAATCTCCCACTGCCATTCGGGCAACTGCCGTCGATGCCTGACCCTGACTTCCGGTACCCAGAATCAAAATCTCATTATCTGCATAGTTTTTGATGTGGTCTATATCTATAATAATATTCTTGTCGTACTTGATTTCGCCAATCTTCATAGCAACTTCCATATTGTTTATCATACTGCGGCCAGCAAAGGCAACTTTGCGCTTGTTGGCACGGGCAATATCCATAATCTGCTGCACCCGATGCACATTAGATGCAAAAGAAGTGATGATGATTCGCTTGTCCTTGCGTTGCTCAAATATTTTTTCCAGTGTCTTTCCCACCACGCTCTCGCTCATAGAGAAGCCTTCCCTCTCTACATTAGTACTCTCACAGAGCATCAGGAGTACCCCTTTCTGTCCCAGTTCGCCCATACGAGCCAGGTCGGTGGTTTCTCCTGCGGTCGGGGTGAAGTCTATTTTGAAGTCACCGCTGACAAACACCACACCCACCGGTGTAGTTATGGAAAGAGCATAAGACCCTGCCATAGAGTGGTTCACATTGATGAATTCCACAGTGAAACAGCCGATTTTGTGCACGCTCTTTGGCTGTGCCATAACCGACTTCATAGTCACTTTCGGGAACTCACGAAGTTTGTTTTGAATAAGTGCGAGCGACAGTCTACTTGCATAGACCGGGGCTTTCACCTCGTCCAGAAAATACGGCATACTGCCGATATGGTCCTCGTGGGCGTGGGTAATAACTATACCCTTAATGTTCTTTGCGTTTTGCTTGAGGTAGGTCATATCCGGGATTACCAAATCCACTCCGGGCGTTTCGTCGGTTGGGAAAGCCACACCACAGTCTATTACCAGTATGTCGTCACCATAGACAAGTGCGGTCATATTCTTTCCGATTTCATCCACTCCGCCGAAAAACATAACCTGTAGTTTGTTCCTCGCCCACTTGTTTTGTGTAGGTCTGGAAGTGTCTTTGTGCTCCTCACGAACACTTTCGAGATCCACTGCGTTGTCACCGCCCCGAGGGGAAGTTTCTTTGCGCTCCTCACGAACACTATTGAGCCCGTCTGCGTTATCTCTGAGATTGTTTCGATTTTTAAATCGGTTGTCCCCTCTTTCCCGGTTGTCACGGTTCATAAAAACCCGTTTTTTAACATTGGGTGCAACCAAAATTACCTCCGAACCCTGTTGTTCGGCAGGATTTGTTTCTTGTTCATTGTTCAATTTTTTTCTCCTTATAAATTATATATTAGCGCCAAGGCGCAAATTTTCCAAATTAAATTTTATATTAAAAATATTTTAAATTAACTTCTATGAAGTTATGTTTTTTATCAGACTCTTCTTTAATTGAATCTGTTTTAAATCAGATTTTTGATATCGTTGAGGCGTTCCTGGTCCTCCAACTTTTTAGGTGTTATGATGCGGTCCTTGTCGATATAGTATCGCAGACCGGTGGTGTGAAAGTATATCACATTGTAGACTATTGCCAAGAAAATCACTGTTGCAGGAATGGTCACCAGCAGACTCACGCCACAGGTCAGCACGCTGCAACCGTAGTTTATAGCAAACACCAGCAGCACGCACAGCACCGAAGTGCCCAGCGCAATCTTATAGTTTTTAATCACAAGTCTGAAGTTTTCACGGAAGGCTTTCCAAATCTTATTATTGTTCGCCACAATACTTGCCTGCCATACACAGAACAGGCTCTGGCGGAAGGTAATCAACACAAACAGTATCAGAATAACTAGGAAAGGCGCCATAGTCTTAACTATTCCGGTCAGACTAAACAACCCGAGTGAAGCAAAGAACGCTGCCACAATTGCTAAGTCGATAGGCGTTGTGGTGATGAGTCTGCACAGGCTGTATTTCACTGAGCGCCTCAGGTTTGCTATGAAGCAACCCATAAATGTCAGTTTGGCGCAACTTCCCATATGCCCGTAAATACACTCCGTTATAGGCAAATCCACCAGGCGGAAAAGGAAGGAACCCAGCACCCCAAAGATTGCAACCAACAGTATGGTCAAAGGCAGTAATTGCCCCAGGTTTGCACTTAGTATATCCCAAAAACTGTAGGCTAAAACATTGATATCCGACAAAGTCTGATCCACTCTGAAGTTAAAAAGGTTGTTGGTGAAGAAGTCGCTCATCTGTGCCAAAAAACCATTAGCGGAAAGTTCCATAAAAAGGGAATAGCAGCATGCTACCGCCAATCCGCATAGCACTACAAGGCATGTTAACTGATAGAGTAACACACGCCAAATCAGCCCTGTTTTGTTTGTAAAAAGTCTAAAACTGTTGTCAACAATCATGCTCTCTCCTACTTTAGGTTGTAATATGGACGGGTGTCGTAGCGTTGTAAGTCATAGTTTTTGAAAAAGATAGTCATTGCCAGAATGCAGATGTAAGGCACTAATATTGCCATACCTATTATGTTGGTAAGCCAAACTATTCCCAGCCAACTGCCCAATATGGTCAGCCCGGCAGCCACAATGAACGGTATAAGTGCGGCAAAGAAACTCTTCCAGGTGTTTTTGTGGATAGCATGGCTGGCGTTGCTGATTGCCACATTGAAGGGCGAACCCATAATCATCATATCCAGTGCCACCAGTGCAAAAAGTAGAGTGAGATAGGACATAATGGATATCAGCAGAGCGGCTACCGCATATACCAAAATAATTTCCGCCACGCCGGCTACCGCACCCACCGAGAAGATAAAGTTCAACAGAGTTATCAGCAGAGTGCCCAAAAGTGCCAGAACCAAATAGCAGACGATGAATATTAAGATATTGAATAGCACGCCTGGGAAGTTATTGTTTGCCCCGGTGTTCTTTATGCCCCAACTGCGCTTGCCTATCCGGAAATGTGACTCCAACTTGCCGAATAGTATGCTGACAAAGAATGCCATTAAAATCAGCCCCACTACAGTCAGTAAAATAGTCAGCCAGTCAAGGGGCACCATAGCACAGAAGAATTCTCCAAAGGTGTCAAGGGTTAAAGTCGGGTAAAGGTACAAAAACTCCACCATTTTGAAAGGGCTTAACAGACTCCCGAAAAACACAGCCGGAATCACTGAAAAAAGCATTACAAAGCCAAAGTTTTTAAAGAAATAGGAAATGACTGATTTAAAGTACTCCATTTTATACCCACTATGTTTTACTCTAATCATTATATAGTAAAATAAAAAGAAAATCAAACACTTTGGGGTAAAAATAAAAAAATTGTTTACTTTTGCTCAAACTTCTCCGATATTATAACACAACACAACAAGTTTGTCAAGGGAAAAGTGAGGGCTGGATGTTCTTCTCTGTTTCTACAGTTTTGATTTCAGCACACAATCGGTGCGTTGTCAACATTATGGTGCGTTGTCAACATTATGGTGCGTTG
>CAYIZA010000004.1:0-33721 GCA_964367965.1 uncultured Christensenella sp.
CGCCAAACAGTTGCCCCACTTTTATGCTTAGGATTGCACTCATCAGACTGTTGGTCGTGGGGGTAACACCCAGCATACTAGCAAGGGTTATGGTAGAGGAACTCAGCAAGTCGGATACGGCATCAGGGTCGTTCATCAGTTCGCCGATAGTAAGTTCGGCGATTATACCCATAAGCCCGGTCGGAGTCTCAGCGAACAGGTCGCGCAGTTCCACATTCTGCATAGCAGACAATATGGCATCAGGGTCGTCCATCAGGTCGCCTATGGTGAGAGTTGCCAGCGCACCTACTAGTTTGTCGCCGCTGTCTATCCCGAACTCAGAGAGTGGGACACTCTCAAAAGCAGACATTAAAATTTCGGGGTCTTCCAGCAGGTCACCCAGACTGATATCCTTCAGGTAGATCAGAATTCCGTTGAGTTGGGAGCCCATAAGGTCGCCAAAGGTCACTCCGTTGAGAGCACTCATAATGTCGGCGCTGTCGCCCCCCAGCAGTTCTTCGATGGTCATATCTCGGATAGCATATAGCAGACTTTGCACAGCATCTGTCGCCGCTATAATCTCAAATTCGTTAGACGGAGTTGCTGTTTCAAACACGGTGGTATCATCCAGAGTGTATTCAACGGTTTCTATCTCAAAGGTTGCCACTTCAGGCTCACCGGAGCGGGTGATTTCAGCAAATTCTTCAAAGAATACCAGAATATCGCCGTCAATTCGATAGGTTGTCCCAGCCAGTTCAAAGCGCATATTTGCTATAGTTGCCACTTCGTTGGTGTCTTCACCCAGCACCTTGCCGTTTGTCAAGTCCAAGGTGAAGATATCTCCGCCCACTTCAAAGGTCTTAACTTCTTCCAACGAGGTGGTGATTGCCAGCGTTTGTCTTGTCAGAATCCAGTCATCTGATATGAAGTAATCCACTCCGCCGATTTCAAATCTTTCATATGGATAGATTTCTGTCGGGATGCCACTGATGATTTCTGCAAGGGTGAGCCCCAGCAGATAGTTTGGAACATTGTTCATCACCTGGGCACGAAATTCGGTATCGTTCATAAACGGGAAGCCGCTCACATCGAGCGACGGTATCAGGTCGAGCACTGCACCTATGCTTATCTGGTTAAAGAGTGAGTTGAAGTCCAACTCCGATATCTTGCTGTTGAGCAAGGCATTGTAGCGCCCGGCAGCGTCATCAAGCGGGATGATATCCAATTCAGCAAGTTCTAGAACAGAACGCACTGTGATGCTGTCAGTCAGTGAGTTTATAGTAAGGTTATTTATAGTGGTTCCCAGCAGTGCACCGTATTTTGTGAACCAGTCCGGGTCTTCAGCATTAGTGTCCGGCACCAGATTGAGTCCTAAAGCCGTTTGAATAAATCCAAGGGTTAGGGTGTCGGCTGCCAGATAGTTGGGCATTGCCACATTGAGGAGTTGGTAGACTGAAAGTTGTTCCAAACTCTTCATATCCGGTTCGGTAGGTGTGCCCATATTGAAAAGGGCATCGGTGAAGATAGGGTAGCCCAGCGAACTTAAATCCAGATTAACCCGATTTAAGAGGTCGCCCACATTGATGCTTTTATAAATCTCTGGCATAGCCTTGCTGAGGAATTCACTCATATTGTTGGCAATATCCTGGAGGCGGAAGTCGCCAATCTTAGTCAGAGCGCCGCCATTTACCCCGGGCAGTGAGATTTCAGCATTGTATATGTCGCCGATATCCATATCCAGGTTGTCTTGTATAAATACACGGAGGTCAAAGTTGAGTTTTGTCTTAGCGGTGTTCAGGGTCATATTTGTGTAGTCGTCCTTGAGTGCTAAGCCCTCCTGCACTGCCTGCTGAATAGTCAGTTCACCGCTGGCACCCAGAAAGTCCAGGTCTACCCCCAGCGTTCTGCTCACATCTTCCAGTTTAACGCAGTAGTAGAGTATGGATATGGCGGTGCCCAGAACAAAGAACAAAAAGAAGAAACAGGCGAAAAAGCCCATAAAAAACGGCCATACTCCGCCACGGCGCTTGTATCTGATTTCCCGTCCTACCGCATCTGTCATCGGCTGCGGTGGCATGGTGGGGTAGGCATACCCCGGTGTCGGCACCTGTTTTGTTGGCTGTTTTGGTTTTTTTCTCATATATTCCCCCTAAGGTTTGTTTACACAAGCCAGAATTCTACTCTGAGCATAGCATTTTATTTATCTGAAAAGCAAGGGAAATGAACATTTTTTTTGGCTGTTTTTGGCGAATGGTAAAAAGTGGTGAAAATAGGGCGATGTAGTCTGAACATTGATTTTTCCCGACTTATAGCGGAAAAACAGGGAACCCCCCCGGCTTTGCTGTCCAGTGGACAAAACGCCTAAAGGAACCGCTGTCAGTTTTATTTTACCGAGTGGTACAATTAATCGTACTCATCCGGTAGCGAACTATAATAGAAGTCACCGAGAACCGCCGGGCTTGCCACTTATCTAACAATTGCCGGGTCTACTGATCCTCAATATAGGTAGCACAGCGGCTGTGTTCGTGGTCGTCAATAACCGTTATGCCGTTTGCCCGGCACTTGCACTCCTTGTTGAAGAGGCAGCCCTGTGCTTTGCACTTCAGCGCTACATTTTTTATGTGACGGCTGTTAGCGTACTCCGGTGCTGACTCAAACATATGCCGGCTTAAATCCAACTCCTCTGTCGGTTTTGTGATATCCCGCTCAAAGGTATGGCACATAGCCATGGTGCTGATATCCACCCTTGCAGCATTACAGGTATGCCCCCTATTGAACTCACAACTAGTGCGTCTGCATTTTATATCCATAATAATTCCTCCGATATAGTAGTATTTTAAACTATTCCGTTTGACTTTATACAAAAAATTTTGTAAAATCACTATAATAAGCAAAGGAGGCAAAAATGGAAGTTATATTACTTGCCGATGTTCAGGGCACCGGAAAAAAGGGAGAGACGGTAAAGGTCAGTGACGGATATGCCAGGAATTTTCTACTCAAAAAGAAACTGGCGCAGGTTGCTAGCAGCACCAACAAAAATATGGCAGAGCAAGCCCGGCAGGCTCAGGAATTTCACAGACAGGAAGAACTGGCGGCTTGTCGTGAACTCGCAAAAAAGTTGCAGGGTCAGGTGCTGGTTTTCAAAATGAAAGTGGGGGATACCGGCAAACTTTTTGGTTCGGTGACTGCTAAAGAGGTTGCTCAACGGCTTAGTGAATTGGGAATGGATGTTCAGAAGAAGAGTATCGACCTGCCGGTCATCAAACTAGTGGGGCGCTATAAGGCAAAGGCTCACTTCGCCGGCAAGATAACGGCATCCTTCTTTGTGGAACTTGTAAGCGAAAAAGATTAGCGAGGAGCGGATTTGGAAGAAACATTTTTAGCGCTATCGCTTTCTGGTGTCTCCAGTAAAAAACAGTTAACTTTAATAGAAAAGTTTGGAGATTCCGAGGCGCTGTGGCAGAAATTGAAATGTCCGCACCAACTTGCGCCTATTTTAAGTGAAACTGAAATCAAGGCGGTAACTGAGGTTGTAAACGGTACCGCACTCAAGGATTTTATGTACGGACTGCAGAAGACTGGCATCGGATTTGTCACAATTGAGAGCCCAAACTATTCGCAAAACTTGAGCCAAATCTTTGACCCGCCCACGGTGTTATACTATCGTGGCGATGTTCAATTGCTCAAGCATCTTTCCATCGCTATAGTAGGTAGCCGCACTTGTACCCGCTATGGAGCAGAGCAGGCAACCCGGTTTGCTAAACAACTTAGTGCCGCCGGTTTTGCCGTGGTGAGTGGACTTGCCGAGGGGATTGACGGACATGCCCACCGTGGGGCGCTGGAGGCTAATGGCAAGACTATAGCCGTCCTCGCTGGCGGACTTAATAAAATATATCCGGCTATCCACGCTAAACTAGCCAAGGAAATTGAGGAAAAGGGGCTGCTTCTCAGCGAGAATGTTCCAAACTTTACTCCTAAGGGATTTAACTTTATACAGCGTAACCGAATCATTGCCGGGATATCCGAGGGAGTCTTTCTGCCCGAGGCGGGTGAGAGGAGCGGAGCGCTCCACACCATAAATTTTGCCAACGACTCTGGCAGGCAGGTGTTTGTGCTGCCCGGCCCGGTTTCCAGCCCTAAAAGTGCAGGAAGCAATAAACTGATTAAGAATCTGCAGGGCTGTTGTGTGACTGAGCCAAACGACATTATAGCGCAGTTTCCAGGATTGAACCTGGAGCAGAAATCCAGGAAAGTTACGCAGATGACTATGGATGAAAGTCTGGTTTTCAACACTCTGAAAAATGAAGAACTGCACTATGATGAAATTCTGCAAAAAACCAAACTCGATGAAAAAACTTTGAACAGTTTGTTGACTTTAATGGAAATTCGTGCTTTAATAATAAGACTGCCGGGCAACTTCTTTGCAGTGGCAGGGTAAGAGAGAGATTTTATGAATTTAGTTGTTATTGAGGGTGCTGGAAAAAGGGAAACCATCCAGAAATATCTGGGTAAAGACTTTGAAGTCTTTGCCACAAAGGGTCATGTGCGTGACCTGCCTGTCCGGACTCTCGGCATAGACATTGAAAACAACTTTGAACCTAAATATGAGATTTTGGCAGATAAAAAAGATGTCATTCAAAAACTGAAAGAGAAAGCAGCCAAGGCATCCAGGGTGTTGCTTGCGACCGACCCGGACCGGGAGGGCGAGGCAATCAGTTGGCATGTTGCCCATGTGCTGGATTTGGACTGCGGCGAAAATATCCGCATTGAATTCAACGAGATTTCAAAGCACGCAATCAACAATGCACTGCAGAACCCCCGGGCTATAAACCTGCAGTTGGTAAATGCACAGCAGGCAAGGCGGGTACTGGATCGCCTGGTGGGCTATAAACTTTCCCCTATTATAAGTAAGAAGATTAAACCAAAACAGAGTGCTGGACGGGTTCAATCGGTAGCGCTCAAGTTAGTTGTCGACCGTGAAAGGGAAATAGAGAAATTTAAGCCGGAGGAGTACTGGAATATCCTCGCAATGCTTAGCAAACAACAGGATAGTGATATCTTTTCTTCCAGCCTTTTTCTTAAGGACGGCGAAAAGATTAAGATTGAGAATGCCGAACAGAAAGACCGAGTGCTGAGCGACCTAGATGGCGCAAAGTGGCTGGTAAAGGATATCAAAAAGTCAGTCACAAAATCCAATCCGCCAGCGCCCTACATAACCAGTACTATGCAGCAGGATGCTCTCAACAGGCTGGGTATGAATCTTAAGCGCACCAGTTCAACAGCCCAGGCGCTCTATGAGGGCGTGGAGGTGGCAGGCGAGGGCAAAACCGCACTGGTTACCTATATCAGGACGGACTCCGTCCGAGTTTCTCCGGATATGCAGAAGTTGGCAGCGGAATATATATCACAGAACTTCGGAGCGGACTATGTGCCGTCAAAACCCAACTTCTTCAAGGTCAAAAAGAGCGCTCAGGATGCCCACGAGGCAATCCGTCCAATTAATCTGAATATCAAGCCGGCTGATATAAAGAACTCTTTAACACCGGACCAGTACAAATTGTATAAACTCATCTATGAGCGATTTCTTGCCAGCCAGATGACACCAGCGACCTTCAATAGCGTTGTGGTGGAAATAAGCGCTGCAAATTATACCTTTAAAGCGACCGGCCGCACTTTATTGTTCGCCGGCTACACCAAGGTCTATAAGGAACATTCCGCTCAGGACAAAGAGGCGCAGGAGGGAGATATCCCAGAGTTAATTGCCGGACAGGAACTGATATGCCGGGAGATTAAAACTGAGCAGAAGTTCACCAAGCCGCCAGCACGCTATACTGAAGCGAGCATCATAAAAACAATGGAGGAGCAGGGCATCGGTCGGCCTGCTACCTATACCCCCACTATTCTGACCTTGCTGGCTCGTACCTACATAGAGCAGGAGGGCAGGCAACTTAAGCCAACCCAACTGGGCTGTGCGGTCTGTGACACCCTGGTCAAACACTTTGAAAATATTATGGATATATCCTTCACTGCACAGATGGAGGATACCCTGGACGAGATAGCCGCCGGCAAGGGAGTGTGGCAGCAGGCGATAGCGGACTTCTATAAGGACTTTAAAGTTCAGTTGGAGAAAGCGAGCGGCACTGAGGATAAAGTGGAACTGCCGGTAGAGGTCAGCGAGGTAAAGTGCGACAAGTGCGGCGCCTTTATGGTGGTTCGTGAGGGGCGTTTTGGGAAGTTTCTGGCGTGTCCGAACTTTCCGGAGTGCCGGAATATTAAAAATATCGATGTAGTGGTGGGCGTCTGCCCAAACTGCGGTAAAAACATATTGGAAAAACACAGCAAAAAAGGCAATGTCTTCTATGGTTGCAGCGGTTATCCGGAGTGTAATTTTGTATCTTGGGATAAGCCGAACGGGCAAAAATGTCCGCAATGTAATGATATTTTGTTGCAGAAAGGCAATAAGATATATTGTCACAATCCAAAATGTGGCTACCGTGCCTTTGCTAAAAAGGACAAGGCTGAAGATGAAGAACAACCGTAATTTATTTTACAATGTTTAGATTGTGTGTTATAATGAAAATATTAGGAGAGATATATGGAACAGATGTTAGGTACTACTATTGTTGCAGTGAAGCGTGACGGCAAAACCGTTATCGGTGGAGACAGTCAGGCGACTCTAGGCAATATGGTTTTTAAAGATTCAGTGGTAAAAGTTCGAAAAATTTACGACGACAGAGTTCTTGTAGGCTTTGCCGGCGTTGTTTCCGATGCTTTTGCGCTCTTCAGAAGGCTGGAGGGCAATCTGCACAAGTTTTCCGGGAATCTGGAGAGGGCAGTGGTGGAAATTGCACGGGAGTGGCAGAGCGTGGAGTCACCAATCCGCAAACTGGAGGCAAGTTTAATTATAGCCAACCGGGAAAAGATGTATATTATATTTGGAGACGGTAATGTTGCTGAGCCGTCTGAGAATTTTATCTCGGTGGGTTCAGGCAGTGTATTCGCACTGGGTGCGGCAAAGGCACTGCTGGACAATACTAAACTCTCCGCCCGTGAAATTGTGGAGAAGAGCCTAGGCGTTGCCGGGCAGTATTGTATATACACCAACAACCATTTGGTTATTGAGGAGGTGGAATAATGGAACAACTTACGCCTAAAGAAATTGTAAACGAACTAAATAAATACATTATCGGACAAGACTCTGCCAAAAAAGCGGTTGCCGTTGCGCTCCGGAACCGATATCGTCGCAGCAGGCTCAGTGAAGAGTTGCGTGCAGAGGTAACTCCGAAGAATATCATTATGCAGGGACCAACTGGAGTGGGTAAAACGGAAATAGCACGCCGACTGGCTAAGTTGGTGAAGGCTCCTTTTGTCAAAGTGGAGGCAACCAAGTACACCGAGGTGGGCTATGTCGGACGGGATGTCGAGAGTATGATTCGTGATTTGGTGGAGACCTCAGTTAGACTGGTGAAAGAAGAGAAGTTCGAGCAGGTCAAAACTCAGGCAACCGATATCGCCAACCAGAAGATTCGGGATATAATGTATTCCAAAAACAAACTGGTGAAGAGCGAGGAGCCGGAAAACTACCGAGAGACGCTGCTGGCTGAAATAGCAGCCGGGAAACACGACGATGATATCATCGAGATTGAGATGGTGGAGGCACCAAAGACCATTGAAATAATGGGCGCACCACAGGATTCCAACCTCACCGAGATGTTCAGCGGATTTTTACCAAAGCGTAAAAAACTCCGAAAGATATCGGTTAAAATGGCTCGCAAGAACATTGTGAACGAGGAGAGCAGCCGTCTTATAGACAGTGATGCCGTGAATGAAGAGGGCGTATACCGTGCTGAGCAGGAGGGCATTATCTTTATCGATGAAATCGATAAAATAGCTATGGCTCGTGGGCATGGCAGCGGTCCCGATGTCTCCCGTGAGGGGGTACAGCGAGATATTCTGCCTTTTGTTGAGGGCTGCACTGTCAGCACTAAATACGGCACTATCCGTACCGACTATATACTGTTTATAGCGGCAGGGGCTTTCCATATCTCCAAGGTGGAGGATTTAATCCCCGAACTTCAGGGGCGTTTTCCTATACGGGTAGAGTTGACCAACCTGACCCAAAAAGACTTCCTTAAAATTCTGACCCAGCCTAAGAATGCAATCACAAAGCAGCATATCCAACTTCTGAGAGTGGACAACATTGATTTGTCTTTTGAACCGGAGGCGCTGGAAGAGATTGCCCGTATTGCTGAACTGGAGAATGTCAGCAAGGAGAATATAGGCGCCCGCAGACTGCACACTATATTGGAGGCGCTGCTGCAAGAGGTCAGTTTTGAGGCGAGCGGCAAGCATCCGATGACCGAGGTCAAAGTTACCAAGGAGTTTGTGCAGCGAGTACTCGCTCCGACCTTGAAAGAGCACGACTTATCCAAATATATTATGTAGAGGAAGAAAATGTATCAGAAACCCAAAGGCACACGAGATATCCTGCCTGCTGTTATGCACAGGTGGCATCGGATGGAGGAGGAGGCACGAAAGCACGCTGCCAGGTTTGGCTATCGTGAAATTCGCACTCCTACTTTTGAAGAAACCGCTCTTTTTACCCGCAGTGTGGGCGAGAGCAGTGATATTGTGTCCAAAGAGATGTACACCTTTGAAGACAAGGGCGGACGCAGCCTTACCCTCCGTCCGGAGGGAACGGCAGGCGCTGTTCGTGCCTTTGTGGAGAACGGACTTTTCAATGAACCGCTTCCGCAAAAACTTTTCTACCTGACAAACAATTTCCGCTATGAAAACCCACAAGCAGGCAGATATCGTGAGCACACTCAGTTTGGAGCGGAATGTCTGGGCATAGCCTCGCCGCTGGCAGAGTTGGAATCGCTGGATTTGGCGACTAGTATTCTGAAAGGGCTGGGCATTGACATCCGGCTGGTGATAAACTCTATCGGCTGCCCTGAGTGCCGTAAAAACTACAACCAGGTATTGGCTGAGTACGCCGGCAAGCATCACGACGAACTCTGTGAGGACTGTAAACGACGGCTGAAGACCAACCCACTGCGTATGTTGGACTGTAAAAATGAGAAATGTCACCAACTCTGGGAAAAAGCACCCAAGTTGACCGAATATCTCTGTCCGGAATGTAAAATTCACTTTGAAGAGGTACAAAAACTATTAAAGGCGAATAAAATCGATTTCACCGTGGATTCTTTCCTGGTGAGGGGTTTTGACTACTACACTAAGACAGTTTTTGAATTCCAGGCATCGCTGGATGGCAAGACCCTTGCTTTTGGCGGAGGTGGCCGTTACGATAACCTGGTGGAAGAACTCGGTGGAAAACCTACTGCCTGCGTCGGCTTTGGGCTGGGATTAGACCGACTGGTGCTGTTGTTGCCGGAAATTAAACCAAACGGTCTGGATGCCGTCATTATCAATGCCGGGGAAATTAGGGAAGAACAGACCTATCCGCTCGTTCGCACACTTCGGGAGCAGGGACTGGCAGTGGAGGGCAATCTGGCAGAAAGAAGTTTCAAAGCACAGTTGAAATATGCGGACAAACTATGCGCAAAATACATTATCATTATAGGCGATGCCGAATCAGCCGGTGGATTCTATACACTGAAAGACCTTAGAACAGGGCAGGAGAGCAAGGTAAGCCAGGAAAAACTAGTAAAAATTTTAAAGGAGATATAAAATGGCAGAACTAAAAATTATAGCAAAAGGCGAGTTCCAAAAAGAGGTTATGGAGAGCGACAAACCGGTATTGGTGGACTTTTTTGCAAATTGGTGTGGTCCCTGCAAAATGTTAGGCCCTATTTTGGAGCAGGTTGCAGATGAGACTGAAAAAGTGAAGATTGTCAAAGTGGATATCGATGAAAATATGGATATTGCACAGCGATATGGAATTATGAGCGTGCCAACCCTGATTCTGTTGAAAAAGGGACAAGAAATTGCTCGTGAGATTGGTTTCCGTCAAAAGATTCAACTTCTGGAACTTATTAACCGCAAAGTTTCTTAAAGGTAAGTATAATTGAGTGTGCCAACCCTGATTCTGTTGAAAAAGGCAAGATAAGACTAAAAACTCCAGTTGGAGTTTTTTCTTTTTTATTAGTATTTCAACATTTTTATCACAGACACCATAGTCCCGGAGCAAAAAACTCAGCCTAAAAAACTCAGCCCAAAAAACTCAGCCTAAGATTTTTATTTTATTTTTAAAAAACACTTGCAAAGGTCAAAAAAGTGTGCTATTCTATTCACAGACTAAAAAGGTAGGGTATAGAAAATAAAATTATCAACAAAATCAAGATATGGACTACGGGCGGTGTACTGTCTGGCTGAAAATCACGGGGAGACTATGTCTCTCGCTAAAATTGCAGCGCAGACCCGGCTGACCGAGCCCTATCTGGAAAAATTGCTCGCTATGCTTAAAAAGAGCGAGGTGGTTAAGACCGAAAGGGGCGCCGCCGGGGGATATGCTTTGGCTAATTCGCCGGACAAAATCAGTGCAGGACAAGTTCTGCGCGCGCTGGAGGACGACCTTATTATTACAAGTTGCACCACCACTTGCTCCTCCAAATGTCCCAACCGATTTGTCTTTACCAAACTCTACACTGAAATAAATAAAACCCTGGATAACATCTCCATTATGGATATGTTGCAGGAAAATAAAAAGAGGTAAAAATGAACAGAAAAATCTATTTAGACAATGCGGCTACCACTGCAATAAGCAGTGAGGTTATGGCAGAGATGTTGCCTTATTTTAATTCAGTCTATGGAAATGCAAGCAGTTTGCACTCCTTTGGGCGTGAGGCAAAAGCAGCGAACGACCTTGCCCGGGAGCGTATCGCAAAGGGCATCGGCTGTTATGCCTCTGAGATATATTTTACTAGCGGCGCAACCGAGGCAAACAACTGGATACTCCGGGGAATCGCCTATGCTAACCGTGACAAGGGTAACCATATTATAACTAGTAAAATTGAGCATCCAAGTATTATTAAAACCTGTAAACAACTGGAGCGAGAGGGTTTTAAGGTTACCTATCTGGATGTGGACAAATATGGCTTTGTGCGTTTGGATCAACTCCTGCACAACCTCAGCAGCGACACTGTGCTGATTTCTATAATGGCGGCAAACAATGAAATTGGAACCATCCAGAACCTGCAGGCAATCGCCAATATAGCCAAGGAAAAGAAGGTCTGCTTTCACACCGATGCAACTCAGGCAATCGGTTCTGTTAATATCAATGTTAAAGAAATGGGCATCGATGCACTGAGTATGTCCGGGCATAAACTTTACGGGCCTAAGGGCGTTGGGGCGCTGTACCTGCGCAAAGGCATAGCGATTCAAAGATTGTTATGGGGCGGCGAGCAGGAACGCAATATGCGTGGCGGCACTACCAATACTCCGGCAATAGTGGGCTTCGGCAAAGCAGTGGAGATGGTTACCAGAGACATTGTAGCCAACGGAAAGAAACTTCGGACAATGCGGGACTATTTGATTCGCCAGATTCAGAGAAGAATTGAAATGGTCTACCTGAACGGACACCCTGTGCAGCGGTTGCCAAACAATGCCAGCCTGGCGTTTGGTAAGGTAGAGGGCGAGAGTATCCTGATGCTGCTGGATATGCAGGGCATTGCAGTGTCTACTGGCTCGGCGTGTTCCAGCGGAAGTCTGGAGCAATCGCATGTGCTGCAGGCGATTGGATTATCTCCCGACCTAGCACAGGGAACTATTCGCTTCAGTATGTCAAAATCTATAACTAAGGAAGAAATAGACTTCGTGGTGGACAAACTTGAGGAAATCGTCAAAAAGTTGCGTCGTATGTCGCCGATTTCCAAGACTCAGGTCGGAAAGATGAAGAATCAGGGAGGAGAAAAATGTACAATCAGAAAGTAATGGAGATATTTGCGCATCCAAAAAACATAGGCGGACTTCGCAACGCTAATGCGGTGGGTACGGTGGGCAACCCTACCTGCGGAGATATTATGAAGATATATCTGCGCATAGAGGACGGCAAGGTGATAGATGCCAAGTTTAAGACTTTTGGCTGTGCTGCCGCTATTGTGTCCAGTTCGCTCGCTACCGAAATGGTAAAGGGTATGACAATTGAGGAAGTCCTCAACTTTGACAACAGCAAGATATTGCAGGAACTCGGCGAATTGCCGGTTCAGAAGATTCACTGTTCCATTCTGGCAAAAGAAGCGCTGGCAAGCGCCATTCAGGACTATTACCGCCGCCAGGAAAAACAGGCGAAGAAAGAAATAAAATAATCCCATAAATTTCCAGTTTAGCCCAACTTTTTCCGGCACAAACTAGCACTGAAGGGGAAAGGAGGCAAACTATGAAAGAACTGATAACTTTTGTCCTGGGTGCCGGTTTGGGAGTCGGACTACTGATGCTCTGTCCGGATCTGCGCAAGAAATTGGACCAGGGTGCCAGCAAGGTCAAAGACAAAATAGAAAAGATGAAGAAATAAAAAAGGTAAAAAAATGAGATAGAAAAAAACTATCTCCTTTTTTTGTTTGCCAAACGGCACTGAGATATGCTATAATTCAAGTATGTTGGGAGGAGAATTTTGCGAAAATTAGGTGTTGACCTTGGTGATGCACGAATCGGCTTTGCCCTGAGCGACCCCCTCGGTATGTTTGCCAGCGGGCTGGAAACTTACAACCGTAAGGGTTTTGTAAAGGATTTGGAGTATATTTGCAGCCTGATTCGGGAAAAACAAGTGGACACTGTGGTTGTAGGACTTCCTATCAATATGGACGGCACCCACGGCGTCCGTGTGGAGAAAACTAAAGAGTTTTGCGCAGAGTTATCCAAGTTGAGCCAGGTCCCGATTGTCTTTGTCGATGAAAGACTGAGCACAGTAGCCGCTGAAAAGATGCTGATTGAATCCGATGTTCGGCGAGAGGACAGGAAGAAAGTTATTGACAAGGTTGCAGCGTGCATAATACTGCAAAATTACCTGGACACAGTAAAATAAAAAAATTTTAAGGAGATATAAAAATGAATAAAGAAGAAAACCCAATCGACCGACTTTTGGACACCGAGGACAATGCTCCTATCGTACTGTATGATGAGAGCGATAACGGAGTAAAATTTGAGCAGGTGGCTCTCATTCCGTACAAGGACAAACTCTATGCGCTGCTGAAGCCTATAGACAAACTTCCCGGAGTGGCTGACGATGAGGCAGTGATTTTTTCCTTTGAGGAAGAGGAGGACGGAGCACAGTACCTGATGGTGGTCAGTGAAGATTCAGTCATCGACGATGTGTTCGCCATCTACCTCAAGTTGGTTGCTGAAGAATCCAAAACCCCGGCTAAAAAAGAAGTGGCTAAGAAAGAAGGGGCTAAAAAGGCTCCGGCTAAAAAGGCTCCGGCTAAAAAAGAAGTGACTAAAAAAGAAGTGACTAAAAAGGCTCCTGCTAAGAAAGAGGCGGCTCCTAAAAAAGCGCCTGCTAAACCAGCAGCAAAGCCAGCCGCTAAACCAGCAGCAAAAAAAGTTCCAGTTAAAAAAGATGCAAAATAAGAAAAAAGGAGAGTAACCCTCTCTTTTTCTTTTGGAAAATACAGCAAACCCCTTGCTTTTTGTGCTAAAATATGTTAAAATCTTCTCGTTTGAAATACACACCATTCTCTATTTGAGTGCAGGTGCCTGAGTTTTCAGGTTGCGCAAGGAGTTTTAACGGGGATGGGAGGGACAACAAAAAATAATAATAAGGAGAAAAAAATGTCAGTAATTTCAATCAAACAACTGCTCGAAGCTGGTGTTCAGTTTGGTCACCCAACCAGACAGTGGAACCCAAAAATGGGCAGATACATTTTCGTTGCTCGCAACGATACACACATTATTGACCTTGAGCAGACTGTAGTGCTTGCGGAAGCGGCATACAACTATGTCTGTGAAATGGTAAAACAGGGTAAAAATGTTCTCTTCGTGGGAACGAAAAAGCAGGCTACTGAGGCGATTAAGCAGGAGGCCGAGCGCTGTGGGATGTTCTATGTAAACTCTCGCTGGCTGGGTGGAACGCTCACTAACTTTAAAACTATTCGCAGCAGAATTGACCGTCTTAACAAATTGAACCAGATGGAGAAGACCGGCGAGTTCGAGTTCTTCCCAAAGAAAGAGGTTATCCAAATGCGTGCTGAGCGGGACAAACTGCACCGCAACCTTTTTGGTATAAAGGATATGAACGGCGTACCCGGACTTATGTTTATTGTCGACCTGAAGAAGGAGCACATAGCGGTTAAAGAGGCTCGCAGTCTCGGAATTCCGATTGTGGCGTTGGTGGACACCAACTGCGACCCTGAACTGGTGGATGTAGTAATTCCTGGAAACGACGATGCTATCCGTTCGGTTAAACTGATTGCATCCCTGATAGCCGATGCTGTGCTGGAGGCTAAGACCGGCGAAAGTGTTATCAAAGCAGAGAAAGAAGAGGCTGCCGCAGTTGAGGCTGGAGACGGCGAACATGAAACTAAGCGTATTTTTAAGAAGACCGAGAAGACTGTTGCAGCCGAAACCGCTGCAGTAGAAGTTCCCGAAGTTGTAGAAGTTAAAGCAGAGAAACCAGTTAAAACTGAAGTTGCTAAAGTAAGAGCAGAGCCAAAAGTAAAAGCAGAGCCAAAGGAAACAACAGAAAAACCGGCAAAAGTTGAGAAGAAAGAAGAGGCAGAAAAGCCAGTTAAGATTGAGAAAAAGGCAAAAGTTGAGAAAACTGAAGTGGCTAAACCAGTAAAAGTTGAAAAGAAAGAGCCGGTAAAAGCAGAGAAGAAAGTTCCTGCAAAGCCAGCGAACACTGAGAAAAAAGAGGTTGCAAAGCCAGTGAAGACTGAGAAAAAAGCACCAGCCGAGAAGAAGCCGGCAACCAAAAAAGAAACAAAATAATAATAGGGGGGAACATTTAATGATTTCAGCAAAAGATATTACTCTTCTGCGCCAGCGTACCGGAGCCGGTATGTTGGACTGTAAAAACGCACTTGAGGCAAATAATAACGATATGGAAAAGGCAGCAGAGTGGCTCCGTGAAAAGGGAATCGCATCCGCTGCTAAGAAAGACGGACGCATTGCAGCAGAGGGAATTGTGGACAGTTATATCCACCTGGGCGGCAAGATTGGCGTTTTGGTAGAGGTGAACTGTGAGACCGACTTCGTGGCAAAGAGCGAAGTGTTCAAAGAGTTTGCACACAATGTGGCACTGCAGATTGCAGCGAGCAAACCGCTCTATGTGAGTGAGGCAGATGCTGACCAGACCGCACTTGAATCCGAGCGCAAAATTCTGCTGGCTCAGACTCAAAATGAGGGCAAGCCTGCTCAAGTTGCTGAGCGTATTGTGGAAGGGCGTATGAAGAAGTACCTGCAGGAAGTTTGCCTGCTGGATCAGCCATATTTCCGTGATTCCGACAAGACCATTCGTGATTTGCTTAACGACACTATTCTGACAATAGGTGAGAAAATTTCAATTCGCCGTTTTGTTAGATATGAGATGGGCGAGGGCATTGAAAAGCGCAGTGATAATTTTGCCGACGAGATTGAAAAGCAGATTGCTGCACGCAAGGAAAAGGGTGAATAATTCCGCCGAAACTGTGGAAAATAAGCCTAGATAAAATATTTCAACATTGTTTTTTAAATTATTTTCTGAGAACGACTAAATTATAAAAGAAGAGGGAAAAAAATTGAAAACAAAAGAAAATTATTCAAAACAGGTGACCATCCGTATCTCGGAAAAGGTCTTTGATTCCCTGGAAGCAAAAGCAGAGGAAGAAGGTGTAAATGTCTCTACATTTATTCGTAAATCGATAGAGAAAAACTTTTTTGCAACGAAAGCGGCAGCCGATGGGGCTATCGATTGGCTTGAAGTTGTGGAGGAAATAAGAAAGATAGAGCCCAATCTCGTGCTTGATGGCATTTTCGCTGTAGCAAACAAATCTAAACAAAAAACACCTCAGTCCAAAAAGCAAGAACAGATAGAAATGTAGTCAGCGGCTTTATCTGCACCTGGAGTGAAAGAAAAGGCAAAAAGCAAAGGCAATATAAAAAATGTCCTAAATCAGGACATTTTTTTGTTGTGCAGAAAACCCATGAGGGCGGTTTCATACAACCAAACCCCAAACCAAACCCTTTGAGCGTGGCTTTGTGCAACCGAAACCCAAACCAACCCCTTTGGCACAGCGATATACCAGTGTTGCCGATTTTTCACCCCGGGAAAGGCTTGGTGAGCGCCTTTCAAAAAATTAACCCAACATGCTCAACAGTGGGCGTTTTTTATTGCAAAAAAATATTTTTTAGTGTACAATTAAGGTATTATTTAAAGAGGTGAAAATATGTTTGTAAATCAAGAAGACAAAAAACTCTATGACAATTTCAAAAAGCATCTAGACAGCAACTTTGACCACCTGCTCAGCGAAATGGCAACTATTCGTGCCGGCAGGGCGAATCCACGCCTGTTGGACAAAGTTATGGTGGACTACTACGGCAGTATGACCCCACTTTCTCAGATGGCGAATATAAGTGCGCCCGACCCACGGACACTCGCTATTAACCTGTGGGATAGCAGTATGCTGCGGGATGTACTCAAGGCAATCCAGATAAGTGATTTGGGTTTTAATGCAAGCGATGATGGAAAGATTATTCGTCTGCATGTACCTTCTCCGACCGAGGAGCGCCGGGTAGAACTGGTTAAAATGGTCAGAAAGTTTGCCGAGGACTGCCGTATTAATATGCGTAACGGTCGCCGAGAGTGTCTGGACGAGTTTAAGGCGCTCAAAAAGAAGAGTGTGATCACCGAGGACGATTTGGGCGTCGCTGAAAAAGAGGTTCAGAAAATTCTAAATAACTATATTGACAAAGTGGGACAGTCCCTCGCACAGAAAGAAAAAGAAATAATGGAAGTTTAAATTTAGATTTTTGGTGCAAATTATTTGTGTAAGTTGCGTATAATAAAAAAAGAGGGAAGAATGGTCAAAGGCAAAACGAAGATACACCGCAGAATTGATTTATCCCGTATGCCCACACACCTTGCTATAATTATGGACGGAAATGGCAGGTGGGCGACAAAGCGTGGGCTTCCACGCAACCTCGGGCATAAGGCAGGCTGTGAGAACATTAAACGAATAATTCAGAATGTCTACGACTTGGGCATCCGCCACCTGAGTTTTTTTGCGTTTAGCACCGAGAACTGGAAAAGACCCCAGGAAGAGATTGACGGAATCTTCAGCGTTATAAGGGATTACCTCAAAGAAGACAGCAATGAGTTTCCTGAAAGAGATATCCGGGTAGTTGGGTGCGGCGACCTTTCAAAACTGCCGAGTGATTTAGTGGATGCTTTCCGCAAGGTGGAGGAGAAGACTAAATCTTGCACCACTATGGTGCTCAACCTTGCGGTGAACTATGGCGGACGGGATGAGATATTGCGGGCGGCAAACCTCGCTATGAAAGAAGGGGCACCGCTCAACTCGCATCAGGATTTTGCAAAATTTATGTACACCGCCAACCTGCCTGACCCGGATTTTGTAATCCGTACCAGCGGTGAAATGAGGCTCTCTAATTTTATGCTATGGCAGATGGCATACAGTGAACTCTACTTCACCCCGACCTACTGGCCGAGTTTTAGCAATAAAGAACTGCAACGGGCAATCATCAGTTTTCAAAGCAGGAAACGCCGTTTCGGCGGAATAAAAAACAACTAAGGAAGAAGTGTTTATGGACAAGTCATCAACCCCGGCAAACTGGGGAAAGAGAATATTATCTGCAGCCCTCATTGTGGCGGTACTCGCCGGCTTTTTATTCATCCGGCAACTCGCAGACAGCACAGTATTTCTATTTGATATCTTCATAGGTTTTCTGATGATTATGGGAACCTTTGAAGTTGAGGGCATACTACGGAAGTCCGGCAGACCGACTCTTATATTCGGACTGGGGCTGTTCCCGGTGATCAACTTCTGTGTGCTGATTGCCTGTATTCTTGGTGGTTATGGGGTGCTGACCTTTCTGCTTATCAACCTGCTGATACTGGCGGTAGGCTTTGTGCTGATGCTGATATTTGGCGGATTGACTAAAAGGGCAACTACCTCAGCCATGGTGATGGATGACTTTGAGGGCACTCGCTGGCAATATAGTGCAATAAAATCGGCAAACACTATACTGGGATGCATCTATCCGACCTTTTTGTTATCCTTTATGTTTCTGTTAAATCACTTTGCAGCATTTACTGACCTGGATGCCGACTTGGGGCTGCTGGGCATAGTGCTGGCATTGACCACCACCATATTCGCAGACACCGCGGCTATGATTACCGGGCGTTTAATCAAAAGCAAAAAGATAAACCTGAAAAAACTGGGACCCGGCAAGAGTTGGAGTGGTCTGGTCGGCGGTATAGTCGGCGCCACGGTGGCATCAATACTGGTTTGGCTGGTGTTCAGCAGCATAACAGGTTTTGGAACGGTATTTGCGGAGAAAAATGTAACCTTTTGGATGTTTATTGTAGGCGGATTGTTTTTCGGTATATTTAATATGATGGGGGATATATTTTCCTCATATATCAAACGCCGAGCAGGGGTAAAGGATTTCAGTTCTTTGCTGCCGGGGCACGGTGGCATTATGGACAGGATAAACGGACTGGTATTTAACGCTATGGCGGTGTTTGCTTTTATGTCCTTTATATTTTTGGCATAGCCTCAATACTGTGTGAATAGACATAAAATAAGAAGCAAGGAGAATGGATATTGATAGCACAACTTGCTAGTTTTGCTAGCATAATGACCACAGTTGGATACATTGGTTTAGCCCTGGTTGTGTTATTGGTGATGATCACCATACACGAGTTGGGGCATTATCTAGTGGGCAAGATGTTGGGTTTCAAAATCAATGAGTTTGCCGTGGGTTTCGGCAAGGCATTGTTCTCCAAAAAACTGAAGTCTGGTGAAGTTTTCAGCATCCGGCTGATTCCGTTGGGCGGCTATTGTGCCTTTGCGGGCGAGGATGAGGATGATAACGACCCACGGGCGTTCAACAATAAAAAACCTTGGCGGCGCTTGCTGGTTCAGTTCGCCGGAGTGTTTTTCAACTTTGCCTTTGCTGTTGTCACCGCTTTTATTTTGCTGGTGGGCTTTGGTTACGACATACCCAAGGTGGCGAACGCTGACAAGAACATTGAATATGTAACGGCATATAACGAGTTAAACCCAACCACTCAGTTGGATGCTCTCCAGAACGGCGATATCATCCGCAAGGTCGACGGCACTACAATAAGTTTTGCGTCCGGCAACGATTATAGCGTGTTGATGAAAAAGTATGAAATCAACGACCGCTTTGTTCTTACTGTACAGCGGGCAGGTGAGGCTGAATGGGTGGAACTGGAGATGATGAAGTTTGCCGACCCGTCCGATGCCACCAACACCGCCGGGGTAATAGGAGTGGGCATCACCCCCTACCGCTATACCTTTTGGGAGGCGTTGCTGAGTGCTATACCAGTTGCCGCTGCTATGGCGTGGAAAGTGCTGGTCTTCCTGGCAATGCTGCTGACCGGCGGAATTGCACTGTCTGATATAGGCGGTCCGATAACCACTATCGGAGTGATTGCCGAATACTCACAGACTAACATAGCAAATCTGTTTATCTTCCTGCCATTTATATCGGCAAACTTGGCAGTCTTTAACCTGTTGCCGATACCGTCGCTGGACGGTTCCAGGATGATTTTCACTGGCATTGAATGGATACGGAAAAAGCCTATCAACCGAAAGGTGGAAGCGGCGATTCACTTTGGTGGACTGGTGGTACTGTTTGCCTTTGTGATTTTCGTCGATGTCTTTAATATATTTCACTAGGGGAAGAGTATGAGATTAACGGACATAATTTCAAAGGAGGAATACGCACACCTCAAACTTTTAAGCGTGCTATATGATGAGGGGGATGATGAGACCACCTTGGTTTTTGCATATCCGGAGGGAGCCAACCCGTCCACCGAATTAAAAAATGCACTCAAAAAAGAGATAGCCGGACTGCTGAAAGACCTCAGCAAATTTAAGTTGAAGTTTAAACAGAGTTATGTGGATAGGCATATATTATTTGATGACCTTATGGAGTTGGTGCGGGTGAATTTTCCCTATCTCAAGGGCTTAGTAAAGCCGGAAGACCTGAAGTTTGAGAAGAGTGAGGGCTCTATAGATATCACCCTGGAAACAGACAATATGAGCGCAAAAATTATGGAGAAATACGACTTTTGCGCAGAGTTTAAGACCGTGCTCAGTCGCAAATATTTTGAGAAAATAGAGGTTAAACTGCTAGCCAACCGTGAGCTAGAGGTAGAGGAAGAGCCCGAGTTGCCGGCAGTCGGCGAACTATACAACATACTCTCTCAGGAGGCTAAACTGAATGTGGTGGAGGTCGATGAGGTAGTCAATCTGGTTGGCAAACTGATAACTCAGGATGCTCAACTTATAAATACCATAAAAAAGGACTGTGAGGACGCTATTGTGCTGGCAGGCAGGATGACTAATCCTGTTATGAGCCAGTTTGTGCCAAAAAGCCAGAAGGACAGCGATGAGCCCAAGATGAAGGATAAATTCAGTTTTGTGCTGGTGGATGCTAGTGGTTCTGTCGAAGTGGTGATGTTTCCCAACGAAAAGACCAGTGAAAAACTGGCTCAACTGACCCCGGATTCTGAGGTGCTCATTGAGGGGCAGGTCAGCCAGTTCAGCGATAAGGTAAATATCAAGGCGAACGCTCTATCGCTCTGCAAGGTGCTTACCAAAGAGGTGCAGTATCTGTGGCGTGAGCCTATTAAGGACTACCGAGTTATTAAACCCAAACCTATGGTGGAGTTTCAGCAGATGGATTTGTTCACCGCTGCAGGGGAGAAATCCAACTATTGGGAAAGCCACAATAGCGTGGTAGTGTTCGACTTTGAGACCACCGGATTGGATGCCTCCTGTTGCGAGATAATAGAGATTGGTGCGGTCAAAGTGGAGAACGGGGTCTGTGTGGAGAGTTTTTCCACCCTGATAAATCCCGGCAAGCGCCTGCCTCCCGAAATAACACAGATCACCGGGATAACAGACGATATGCTGGTCTTTGCCCCTACCTTGGAGCAGGTGATGCCTGACTTTCATAAGTTTGTTCAGGGCAGTGTGCTGAGTGCCTATAATATCGGATTTGATATCAAATTCCTGAAAAAAGCCGGTCAAAAACTGAGATTTAACTTCGACAACGAGCAGATAGACACGCTGGAACTAGCCCGAAAGAAGATTGCCTCACTGCACAACTATAAGTTATCCAGTGTGGTCAAAGAGTTGAATATAACTCTAAATGACGCTCACCGTGCACTCAACGATGCTATTGCTACCGCAAAGGTATTCGTAAAACTTATTTAGAAGAGCAGAGCGGCAAGATTTTTCACTGCAGTGCTGCCGCTGATCATCTGCAAACTATCGCCAACAACTGGGCGGCTCTGCCCGTTAAAGTTGTGATGCGATGCTAAAGTATTGTTAAAAATGGCACAAAACACTTGACTTTTATACCATATTTTGATAATCTTAAAATAGAAAATTTTGGAGGTAAAGCATTATGAACGCTAAACCGCAATTTGAATCTAAAAGATGGGTGGAACTCATTGGTGAGCAAATCCATGTGCTGGCGGAAAGCATCCGCTGCAGGGAAAAGTACATTAAAACTTCAGAAAATAAGGTGGCAAAAGGTACCCCTCTGGCCGCAGTTTGATTTTATAAATTTAGGCAAAAGACTTGATATTTTTTGCAATGTGTGTTAATATATAAATATGATGATGCTGGTATGAGTGGGATTGACCCACTCATAATTTTTAAAAGGAGAAAAAAATGATCAACAGCAAGGACTTTTTCATCGCCCTAGACCTCTTAGAAAAAGAGAAGAAAATAGACAAGGAATTCTTTATCTCGGCGCTTGAGGCGGCACTTACCAGTGCATATAAAAAGAACTTTGGCGAGGCAAAATCTGCCACTGTTAAACTCAATCCAGAGAAGAATACAATAAAGGTATACGCCTACAAAACGGTGGTGGAAGAAGTGGAAGATCCGGATAAGGAGATTTCATTGGAAGAGGCTCAGCAACTGAAATCCACACACAAGGTGGGAGACACCATATCGGAAGAAGTGACCCCAAAGGAGTTTGGACGAATTGCTGCACAGACTGCCCGTCAGGTGGTTATGCAGAAACTGCGAGAGGCTGAGCGGGATAATGTCACCGCTGAACTGAGTGCTAAAGGCGACCAGATTACCTCAGCGGTTGTCCGTCGTACCGACGGCAAAAATGTATTTCTGGAGTTGAGTGGCATTGAAGTGGAGGGCGTGCTCTCCGAACAAGACCAGATTCCAGGCGAAAAGTTTTTGCCCGGTGACCGTTTAAAGGTGTACATTAAGCGAATAAAAGAGACTAACTATGGCTCGCAGGTGCAGGTTTCCCGAACCACGGTGGGCTTTGTGAAAAAACTGTTTGAGTTGGAGATTCCGGAAATTGAGAGCGGAGAAGTAGAGATTAAAAACATTGTCCGTGAGCCGGGCGTTCGAACTAAAATTGCAGTTGCAAGCAACGATCCTAATGTCGACCCGGTGGGCGTTTGTGTGGGCAACCGAGGCTCCCGTATAAACAATATTGTGGGAGAACTTAAGACCGAAAGGGTGGATATCATACCGTGGTCTAATGATGTATTTGAATATATCGCTGCTGCACTCAACCCTGCCGAAGTGGTGAGTGTAGAGATAAATGAGGCAGAGAAATCCAGTAGGGTAATTGTGCCGGATAATAAACTATCGCTGGCAATTGGGCGTGAGGGACTGAATGTAAGGCTGGCGGCACGGCTGACCGGCTGGAAGATTGATGTGAAGAGCGAGAGCAAAGCCGCTGAACAGTTGCCTGAGAGAAATGCTCCGAAAGAGGTTGCTACCAGCCTTGATCAAGGCACCGGACTGGACATATTTGATGAACTCGAGCATATAGAGTAAAAGGAACACAATATGGCAATTTCGGAAAGAATGTGTGTGGTAACCCGTACTCAAAAACCCAAATCTGAACTGATTCGTCTGGTCAGCCTGGATGGAAATATCCTTATTGATCGCAAACAAAAGATGCAGGCACGGGGAGTTTGGGTCAGCAAGGACCCGGCGATACTGGACAGACTGATAAAGTCTAAAGCACTAAACCGAGCCTTTAAAAAGGAAGTCAGTCCTGAAATATATGAGGAGTTAAAGAGGGAGATAGTTGGAGAGTAAACTTAAAAATTATCTGGGTCTTGCTCGGCGTGCAGATGCGCTGGTGTTTGGCATAGACAATATAAAAGCCAGTCGAGTACCTATGTTCTGCATAGTGCTGAGCGCGGATGCCAGCCCCAAACTGAGGGAAGCGGTAACACTGCTGGCTGGCACTCGGGGAATTCCCCTAAAAGCGCTTACCCAAACCCGGCTGGACGACCTGATACACACCAAAAACTGTAAGGTCATAGCATTAAAAAATGCAGACTTATCAAAACCAATTTTAAACATTGAGGAGTAAAAGTGAGTAAAGAAAACACCAAGAAAGCGGCAGTCAGTTTTGAAAATCTGCGTACGATTACCCAGATAAACAACAAAGATTTGCTTAGAATGGACAAAGACATTAAGAACCTCCTGGTAAACCTGGACGGTATAAACAGACAGATACGCAATAGTATGCGTAGTCTTTCTGAGCAAAAAATGCAGAAAGTCCGTGAGTCTGCTGAAATTCAGACTGAGATCAAAGAAACTCCTCAGGTGGAAAAAAAGGTTATAGAGAAAGCACAGCCTGAAGTTCGTTCGCCGAGGCCGGCTTATCCGTCACAAGAGAGCCCCCGACCTTTTGCCAACCAGCAAAGGCCTTTTAGAGACCAACAGAACCGACCGCCCCGTCCTTTTAACCAGGGACAAGTTACCGGCGCTAGTACTCCGAATAGAACAGCCCGACCAGGTGGAACAACGGAGGCGGCTCGTCCGACCTTTGCTCCAACTCAAAAGAGAGTGTTTGATAAGAAGAAAGACAACGATAAAAGAGATCGTGATTTTGACCGAGGTAAGTCCAAACGGTCTCTTATGAGGAGAGGGCTGATAGAGGAGAGTTCTATCGCTGAACGGATTATGGGCAGCCGTAAAATAAGGTCTAAAAAATTAAAAGAAGAGCCTGTTCTGATTCAGGCAAAGATTGAGCATGCCATAATCAACACCGAGAACCTGACAGTAAAACAACTCAGCGAGCGCACTGGCCGTACCGTTTCTGAGTTACTCAAACAACTTATGGTGCTTGGAATTATGTCCAATGTAAACAGCGCCATTGACTTTCCAACCGCAGAACTGGTGGCAAGTGAGTTGGGCGTAGTGCTGGAACAAAAACTAGAAAAGACTTATGAGGAAAAACTCGCTGATGAATTCAGCCCAGTGGAAACTGACAGCAAAAACTCAGTGGTTCGTCCGCCTATAGTGGCAGTGTTGGGGCATGTAGACCATGGTAAGACCTCTCTGTTGGACTACATCCGCAGTTCACATATAGCGAGCGGAGAAGCAGGTGGCATCACCCAGAATATATCTGCATATCAGATTGAGAAAAAAGGCAAAAAGATAACTTTCATAGACACTCCCGGACACGAAGCGTTCAGCGCTATGCGTGCCCGTGGTGCTAGTGTTACCGATGTGGCAATCCTAGTGGTTGCTGCTGATGACGGTATAAAACCGCAGACCTTGGAGGCAATCAAACACATAAAGGAAGCCAAGGTGCCTATGCTGGTGGCGGTCAACAAAATGGACAAACAGGAAGCCAACTTTGAGCGTGTTAAAGAACAACTCGCTAAGTACGAAATCATCGCTGAAGATTGGGGTGGAGATACCATAATTCTGCCTATCTCGGCACTGACCGGGAGCGGCGTTGAAAAACTTTTGGAGATGATTCTATTGGTTGCCGATATGCAGGAACTCAAGGCCGACCCTACCGTTCGGGCGCAGGGTATGGTTATCGAGGCGAAGTTGGACAAGGGCAAAGGACCCGTTGCGACCGCTATTATTCTCAATGGTAGCCTCAAGGTGGGCGATACCGTTATTTCCGGTGTAAATGTCGGAAAGGTGCGGGCAATTCTGGACGACAAGGGTGCAAGCATACGCAAAGCACTGCCGTCCGCTCCGGTGGCAGTTCTCGGACTGGACGGAGTACCCAACGCCGGTGACAACTTCTATGTTGTAGATGAGAAGATGAGCAAGCAGGTACTTGCAGAACGAAAGCGGAAGGTGCAGACCGATAAGGTCAACACCAAGCCTAATTTCTCCATTGAAGAATTTTTGGCGAAGAGTGCAGACAGTGACAAAAAGGTGTTGAACCTGATTGTAAAGACTGATGTTCAAGGTTCTTTTGAGGCACTTACTGAGATTTTAAACAATATCAGCAATGACGAAGTTCGGGTGGAGTGTATTCACGGCGGAGTTGGGGCAATCAATGAAAATGATGTACTTCTGGCGAAGTCGGCAAAGGCAATTCTGGTTGGATTTAATGTCAAACCGGACAGCAAATCCGGCATCCTCATTGAACACGAAAAACTTTCGCTCTTCCTTTCTAAAATCATCTACCAGGTGATTGAGTATGTAGAAAAAGTGATAAAATCTATGCGTGAGCCGGTGTTTGAAGAACGAATCATCGGGCATGCTGAAGTCATCCGAACCTTTAAAATCAGCCGCCTTGGCACCATTGCCGGTTGTATTATGAAAGACGGTAAGATAATGAAAAATGCAAAGATTAGGCTCTTCCGTGGTGAAGAAAAGTTGGCTGATACCAGCATCACCACACTGCAGCGTGAAAAGCAGGATGTCAAGGAAGTCGTTCAGGGTATGGAGTGCGGTATCAAATTAGAGGGGCATAACGATATTCTGGTCGGCGATAAGGTAGAGGCTTATATCATCGAAGAAATTCAACGGGATTAATTAAAAGGAGCAAGTATGAAGAACAGGCTCAACAGGATTAACTCTGAAGTGAAAAAGGTGCTGGCAAACAGCCTCATCCTGCTGAGAGACCCACAAATCAGTGGGTTTGTCACCATTACTAAGGTGGAAACCAGCGCCGACATAGGACACACCAAGGTGTGGGTGGGTATTTTGGCATCCAACGACCAGGAAAGAGAAAAAACCTTCAAGGCGCTCCAGTCCAGCAGCAGTTTTTTCCGGAGAGAGTTAGCACATAAACTCAATATGCGTATTACCCCGGAGGTTCATTTCTTTATCGATAACGGACTTCTGGAAAACCAAAAGATGGAGGCGCTTTTACAGAGTATCAATATTCCAAAGGAGGAATAAGCAGTGCAGTTTTCAACCAGGTTAAAAAAAGCGATTAAAGAGGCAGGTAGCATTGCCATTTTCACTCATCGGGACAATGACCACGACACTATTTGCAGCGCAGTTACACTCAAACTCTTTTTGCGTAAAATGGGGAAGACTAGCACAATTTTTGTAGATAAATTGCCTAGCAAGGCCATTGTTGCCATTATCGGGGAGCAGGAATTTGCTACCTCGGGCGACCAGGTTTTTGATTTGGGTATAGTGGTGGACTGTGCCGAAAAAAAGCGGCTTCCCGAAAAAAGTATTGATATTTTTCAGAAGTGCAAACAAACCTTTAATATCGACCATCATGTCAGCAATCTCAGGTACGCCGATTACAACTTTGTACGACCTATGTCCAGTGCCTGCGAGGTTATCTTCTGGCTTTTCAGGAGTGAAAAGTTGTTAGACGCAACCACCGCCAGACTGCTCTATGCCGGCATATATATGGACTCAGGGGCATTAAAATACTCCAGCGCAAACTCCAAGACTCATCGCTGTGCGGCAGAACTTATGAAGCATTGCCCTACAGTAAACGATGACTTTTTTGTCTGCTTTGGAGTTGCAGGGCGGGAGAATTTTGAAATCACAAAAAGAGCGATTAATTCTATTCGCTTTTTCAAAATGGGGCAGATTGCAGTGTCCATCCTCAAAAAGGAGGACTTTCTCGCTGCCAAATGTCCCCGGGAAGAGGGCAAGTTTATAGTGACCTATATGCAGTCCATTGCCGGGGTGAAGATTTCTATCAACATAAGCGAAGACACTGAAAACCTCTGGCGCATTTCGCTGCGAACGCCCCGTGAGGGCATAGACGTCTCCCGGATTGCTCAGCGCTTTCACGGCGGCGGACATGTCAGGGCTGCCGGGCTGACACTAAAAGGCGAACTGGAAAAAGCACTTCGGGCATTGGTGGCAGAATGCAATAAGGAGTTGAACCGGTGAACGGATTTTTCAATCTCAACAAAGCGGTTGGGATAAGTTCGGCAAAGGCAATATGGCAACTGAGAAAAAAACTTAATTTGCAAGGAAAAATAGGGCATATGGGCACCCTGGATCCTCTCGCCGAGGGGGTTCTGGTGGTAGCAGTGGGGAGGGCAAACCGGCTGTTCGAATTTATGCTCAGCAAGCGGAAGCGCTATCGTACCGTATTTGAGTTTGGTTTTCAGACCGCCAGTCTGGACTGCGAGAGTCAGGAAATCGTCGCTCAAAGTGATTATATTCCAACCAAAGCAGAGATTGAGAAAGCGCTGCCCGAAATGACAGGTGTTCAACTTCAGACCGCCCCGGCGTTCTCTGCTAAGAGTATCAGCGGCAGGCGAGCCTATGAGTTTGCCCGAAAGGGCGAGGCGGTTGATATTAAACCGCACAGCATTGAAATCTATTCCATAGTGCTTTTGAGCCAGCCGACTGACACCAGTTTTGAGTTTGAAATTGAGTGCAGCGGAGGCACCTATATTCGCAGTATCTGCCGGGATTTGGCAAAGCGGCTGGGCGGTTATGCCACTATGATAGCGTTGCAACGCACCCGGTGCGGGCCTTTTGATATAGCAGATGCTCGGTCGCTGGAGCAAGCCGAAATCAGCGATATGCTACCGATTGACACAGTTGTCGCCGAGTTGCCGGTTCTAGAACTCAAAGCCGAAGAGATTCAGAGAATCCACAACGGACTTTCACTAGACTGTGCGCAAAACAGTGGCAGTTATCGGGTATATCAGGATGGCGAACTGCAAGGGTTAGTACAGGTGGACAATAAAGGTGGTATCAAAATTAAACCGTGGTTGGTGTAGAAAAAGGAGGAGAAAATGGTAAGATTTGGGCCTGCTGGAAACAGCGAAGTGTTCTATAGCGAGGGATATAAGGATAGTTTTCAGGCGCCGAAATGGCTGTCTGAAATGGGACTTAAAGCATATGAATACAGTTTGACTTTGGGGCGCTATCTCAGCGAAGAGACCGCCAAAAAACTGGGCGAGCAGGCAAAACTTTATGACATTGAGGTCAGTGTGCATGGCCCCTATTTCATAAATTTTTGCAATATTAGCGATATCTCCAGGGAAAACAACTCTAAATTCCTGCTAAATTCGCTGAAGAATCTTAAAGATATTGGCGGACGCCGCTGTATCTTCCATATCGGCTCACAGATGAAGATGACCCGGGAGGAGGCTATGCGGAATTTAAAGACCAGTTTTTTGGAGTTCCTAGATGAGTTCTACCAGGCGGGCTATGACGGATTTTATCTGATGCCGGAAACTATGGGAAAGTTCTCTCAGATTGGAACAGTGGAAGAAATTCTGGAGATTGCCAGTTGGGATAAATCAATTATCCCGTGTTTCGACTTCGGGCATATCAACAGTCTGACCGGTGGCAAGATGAACAGCAAGCAGGCTTTTCTGGATGTCTTCAACCGTGGAATTGAGAAAATCGGGCGGGAGAAAATGCAGAAGTGTCACATTCACTTCTCCAAGATTAAATATGGAGAAAAAGGCGAGATTGCCCACCTGACTTTTGCCGACGACAAATATGGGCCGGACTTTGAACCGATGCTGGATGCAATTTTCGAGTTAGGGCTGGAGCCGATTATCATCTGTGAATCCAAGGGTACTCAGGCACCCGATGCAGTAAAAATGTTAGAATATTTCAAGAAATTAAGTTGATATTTTCATTTATTTGTGATATTATCTATTAGATTATTATTAGGAGAATTTTTATGGTTTCAGCAGGAGAATTGAGAAAGGGGCATTTTTTTGAGCGCAACGGACAGGTGTTCACTGTTATGGACTTTGAACACAATAAACATGGACGGGGTGGTGCCGTAGTCTGGATTAAGATGAAAAATGTGCTGACCGGTGCGGTGGTGGAAGACACTTTTAACCCGACGGACAAGTTTCCTACAGTGTCTTTTACCGAAAAAGAGATGACCTATCTCTACAACGACGGCAACCTGTATTATTTTATGGACCCGGAGACCTTCGACCAGATTCCGTACGAGAAGAGTTTTGTGGAAGAAATTTTGCCTTATGTGTTGGAAAACACCAATGTGTTTGTGCGATTTGTGGGAGAGAAGGCTTTTAGCGTAAACCCACCACTTTTTGTGACTCTGGAGGTTAGTGAGTGTGAACCCGGCATCCAGGGTGACAGCACTAAAGCATCTTTCAAACCGTCCCGTGTGGAAACCGGACTGGTAGTCCAGGTGCCTTTGTTTATAAACCAGGGTGAGAAGATAAAGATAGACACCCGAACCGGCGAGTATGTTGAGCGTGCCTAGCAAAGCATAAACATTAAAGGTAATTGCTTTTATATCTAAATGTAATCAGCCTCATCTTTAATAACAACCATTAAAAGAGTTCAGGCTCTTTTTTTGTTAATTTTTTTAAGAGTTTAACTATTAGGGGCTGGTTCTCTACTTTTTTTAGATGATTTTTTAACAGTTTTTTCTCGACAACTTTGCACTCAAATGCCTGTTTTTAAAAACACCGCCCCCTTGCCATATAGTCTTCAAAAACCATCGTTTTTTGTTAAAATGCAAAAAAACAGCCTAAAAAACACTAAATTTTGCGAAAAATCGGCATATTTTTTACATTTTTGAAATTTTATCGCTTAATCAGAGCTTGTCCCTTTTTGTTCTAACCGCCCTCGCTGCTCAATATAATTATTACAAAGGGGAGGAGTTATGTTCGCAAATATCCTGCCGGAGCGTATCAATCGTGGGCTGAATTGTCTGCATCATAAAGGTTTGCGTGAAATTCGTATACGGGTCGACCAGCCGGTGGTGGTTGATTTTGGCTCGCTCTTTTTTCTGGGCGAAAATGGCATTGTGGACGACCAGCAGCAAGCGCTGGTCTGCAACTTTAAAGAACTGGCAGATATCGTCTTCAAGGCGTGCGAGTTTTCAATCTATGCCCACAATGAAGAACTCAAGTTGGGATATGTCACCTTGGCAGGTGGCGAACGGGTGGGCATCTGTGGCGAACTGGTATTCGAGAACGGCACTGTTCGAACGCTGAAGAATTTTTCCTCTATAAATATCCGGATTCCTCACCAAATTCCAAACTGTTCGCTCAAGGCGCTGTCCTATTTGTATGACGAAAAAGGTGCCTTTAACACTTTAATCATCGCCCCTCCGGGCGCCGGAAAGACCACTTTTTTGCGTGACCTTTGCGCTCAGTTCTCCAATAAATTTATTGCAAAAAACCTGCTTGTGATTGACGAACGGGGTGAGATTGCCAGTTGCCGGAACGGTCGGGCTCAGATGAATGTCGGTATGACCACCGATATTTTAACACACTGCAGCAAGGCGTTCGGGTTGGAGAACGGTATCCGCACCCTCGCCCCCGAGGTTATTTTTATGGACGAACTTGCCCGACCGGCAGACATTGAGGCGCTGGACTACGCAATCGGCGCTGGGGTCAAGGTGGTAGCGACAGCGCACGCATCTAACCTCAGCGAGTTTCTGAAGCGCCCTTATTTCAAAAATATAATAAAGGCAGGGGTCTTCCAGCGCATAGTGGAACTCTCCAATCGCTCCGGGGCGGGAACGCTGGAGGGTGTATATAACGAGAACCAAATCTCTCTGATGAGTGGGGTATAGAATGAGTATAAATCTGATTGTTGGGTTAGTGCTATTCGGCTGTATTTTATATATCGGCTGGAATATGTATCAAAATTATCGAAAAAGAGTGCTTTTTTATGGTGATTTTTTGCAATTTTGCGAAATTCTGGAAACTGAGGTTGCTTTTTTTCAAAATAAAATCAATGAAATTTTGCAGAAGAATGAATATAAATCCGACTTTAGCGGAGTGCTGAAAGACTTTGCTGAAAACAAAAATTTGGAAGCATGGGCAAAGGAGCAGAAACTTCTGGGCACTCAGGAGGTGGATGAGTTGAAAAACTTCTTTGCCAAACTAGGTCGGGTAGACAGTACCACTCAGACCAAAGAAATCCAGAACTTTAAAGAGGTGTTGCGTGCCAAACAGGATGAAGTGAAAAAACTGCAGCAGAAAAAAGGTAAATTGGTGCTCAGCCTGAGTATCATGCTCGGACTGGCGGTTCTCATTATAATAGTGTAGGAGAGAGATATGGATGTTGAAATAATCTTAAAAATCGCAGGCATAGGGGTGCTGGTGGCTGTGGTTGCGCAGGTTTTGAAACAGGCAGGCAAGGAGGAGATTGCCACCCTGGTTACTCTTGCCGGTCTAGTGGTAGTGCTGGTTATGGTAGTCGATATGATAAGTGAACTCTTCAGTGCGGTGGGGAATATGTTTTATCTGTTTTAGGGGGTGCAGGAGGCGCAGATTGTGGAAGAACTTTTTAAAATCATCGGCATTGGTTTAATCACTACGGTGAGCGTCCTGATTGTTAAGCCGACTAAGCCTGAAATCGCTCTAGTGCTTGGGGTGGCTGGCAGCGTCCTGGTTTTTCTCTACATAGTGGACTTGCTTGAACAGGTGATAGGACTCTTTGACTATATTATGCAGAAGACTAATCTGGACAGCCAACTCTTTGTGCTTCTGATAAAGATGGTTGGTGTAGGTTATATAGCAGAATTTTCGGCAGGAATCTGTAATGACAGCGGCAACAGCGCTATCGCCAGTAAGATTCTTCTCGCAGGAAAACTGGTGATATTTGTGCTGGCAATTCCGGTGATAACCTCGCTTGTTGAGTTAATTGTGAGCATAATGCCATGAGAAAAGGCTTTTTATTTATTGTTCTGTTTGCCCTGTTTGTATGTGTTTTGGGCGGGGGCTTGGGTATGATAACAGAACCTAACTCCCCTTCACAATTCAATCAGTCACTTTCTGCAGAAAGCACTGATGAGCCCGATATCCAGGAAGAACTGGACGGCACTGTCGATGAGCAACTCAACGGCTTTGACTTCGATGGACTGCAGTCCATATTGGACGGTCTCTCTGACGAAGGGCGGAATATATTCGGTTCCGGCAGTTTTTGGGACAAGCTCAACCGGTTGCTCTCGGGCGACTTCGGCGACGGCTACGGCGGATTTTTTCAGGCTATTCTGGCGGTGTTATTTGAGGAGTTTGTTGCGCTGATTCCTATGCTGGCAACCATTGTGGTGGTGACCATACTGGGCAGCATTATATCAGGTATAAAAAGCAAGGAGAGCGAGGGCAGTGTCGGTCAGATAATTGAATTTGTGTGCTTTGGTGTAGTGGTGGTTATTGTCAGCGCCGTGGTGATAGGGCTGCTGCAGTCCTCGGTAGCGGTGGTGCAGTCTATACAGACCCAGATGAATTTGATTTTTCCTATTTTGTTGACCCTGCTTGCCGGAGTGGGCGGCACGGTGTCTGCCGGAATATTCCAGCCAGCGGTGGCGATTCTGTCTGGTGTCATTGTAAATATATTTCTGGCAGTAATTGTACCGCTCTTCGTATTTCTCTTTGTCTTTGTGGTGGTAGGACACCTTTCACCCTCGGTCAAACTGGATAAGTTTATTTCCTTCATCTCCAGCATTTTTAAGTGGACGGCAGGCATATGCTTTAGTGTCTTTCTGGGTGTTTTAATGGTTCATGGCATTGTAGCGGGCTCCTTTGACAGCGTCAGCATCCGGGCAACACGCTTTGCTATAAAGAGTTATATTCCTATTTTGGGCGGGTATTTATCTGACGGCTTTAATCTGATTATGGCTAGCAGTGTAATCATCAAAAATGTGGTTGGACTTGCTGGCATACTGCTGCTGTTCGCCTCGGTGCTGACCCCTATAATACAAATAATAGTCTCGGTGTTGCTGCTCCGGCTGACCGCCGCCATACTGGAACCCGTGGTCGGGGCTGGCAGAATCCCGGAATTCCTTCAAAAGGTCGCCAAAACACTTAACCTGCTGGTTATGATAGTTGCTGGGGTCGCTTTTATGTATGTTATCACCATAGGTATGATTCTTTGCACCGCCAATGTGGTGTAGGAGGTGAAGATGAGTTCAGTTTCGCTCTATTTGCTGAGTATTGTCGGCGTGGTTATGCTCACCGTGCTGATTGATCTCGTTATGCCCAGCGGTCAGATCAATAAATATATCAAAGGGGTAATGTCGCTGGTGATTATTTTTGTCATAGCCAGCCCAATACCAAACATACTGAAAAATGGAATTGATTTTAGTGCGATATTCCAAACCTCCACCGTGGTTGTTGACGAGGGCTATATGGAGACAATTAAAAATCAGCAGATTCGGACAGTGGAGAGCAGTCTGGAGAACTTGCTGGACACTGCGGGTATCTCAGGTGCTGAGATTCAAATATGGGCGACCCTGGAGGAGAACAAATTGAAAATTTCCCATATTTTTGTCGAAACCTCAAAGGTCGTTCTATCGGAGGAAAATGCGCATATAGATAAGTATGCTGTGATAACAAAACTGATTGTCGGGCAGACAGGAGTAAGTGAGGAGCAGGTGGTATTCAATGGGTAAA
>CAYIZA010000005.1:0-33567 GCA_964367965.1 uncultured Christensenella sp.
AAAAATCCACCCGGATAAGGGGCGGATTTTTAAAAAGTAAACTATTTAACAATTTTTGCAACTACACCGGAGCCAACTGTTCTGCCGCCCTCACGGATAGCAAAACGAAGTCCTTCATCGATAGCGATTGGTGTAATAAGTTCAACAGTCATCTCAACATTGTCACCAGGCATAACGATTTCCACGCCAGCAGGCAACTCAATTGAGCCAGTTACATCGGTAGTTCTGAAGTAGAACTGTGGACGGTAACCAGACACAAACGGTGTGGTGCGTCCGCCCTCTTCTTTTTTCAGGACATACACATTTGCCTTGAAGGTGGTGTGCGGAGTAATAGACTTAGGTGCACAAATTACTTGGCCTCTCTGGATGTCCTTACGCTCAACTCCACGAAGCAGAACACCTATGTTGTCTCCTGCCTGAGCCTGGTCAAGAAGTTTCTTGAACATCTCAACGCCGGTGATAACAGTGGTCTTTGTAGGACCCATACCAACGATTTCCACAGTGTCGCCATTCTTTACAACACCTTTTTCCACACGACCGGTTGCAACAGTTCCACGACCAGTGATTGTAAATACATCCTCAACTGGCATCAGGAAAGGCTTGTCGATTGCACGGATTGGGTCTTTAAAGAAGTTGTCAATTGCGTCAACAAGTTCAAATATGCACTTGCTGTCTTCGCTGTCGCCATTGCCTTTAACAGCAGCGTCCAGCGCTTTAATTGCAGAACCAAAAATGATTGGAGTCTTATCTCCGTCAAATCCGTACTCGTTCAAAATGTCACGAAGTTCCATCTCAACGAGTTCCAGCAACTCTGCTTTGTCAGCTGGTGGAAGTTGGTCAGTCTTGTTTACGAAAACCACGATAGAAGGTACGCCTACCTGACGAGCAAGCAGTATGTGCTCACGGGTCTGAGGCATAACACCGTCGGTCGCAGCAACCACCAGGATTGCTCCGTCCATCTGTGCTGCACCGGTAATCATATTCTTTACATAGTCAGCGTGTCCTGGACAGTCTACGTGTGCGTAGTGTCTCTTTGCCGACTCGTACTCTACATGGCTGGTGTTGATGGTGATGCCTCGTTCACGCTCTTCCTTTGTGTTGTCAATGGAAGCGTAGTCACGAGCCTTTGCCCATCCCTTTAAAGCCAGTGTAGAAGTAATAGCGGCCGTCAATGTTGTTTTACCATGGTCAACATGTCCTATTGTACCAAGGTTAAAGTGAGGTTTTGTTCTTTCGAACTTTGCTTTTGCCATAATCTTTAATCTCCTTATTTATTTTTCTAATTTAATTAGGCATTTTTTGTGCGTTGTCCAACAATCTTGTCTGCGATGAATTTTGGCACTTCTTCATAGTGTGAAAGTTCCATGATGAAGATACCTCTGCCCTGTGTCAGACTGCGCAAGTCAGTCGCATAGCCAAACATCTCAGCAAGCGGGACAAGGGCGTTAATTGTCTGTTGACCTTCTTTGAGTTCCATATCACGAAGTTGTCCACGACGACGGTTTATGTCTCCCATGACATCTCCTAGATATTCTTCCGGAACTTCCACCTGAACTTTCATCATCGGTTCAAGCAAAATTGGACTTGCATTCCTTGCGGCTTCCTTGAAAGCCATACTTCCTGCAATCTTGAACGCCATTTCACTGGAGTCAACATCGTGGAAACTACCATCAATCAAGGTTACTCGGAAGTCCACTGTTTCATAGCCAGCGATGACACCGTTCTGTTTTGCCTCACGAATTCCGTTGTCAATAGGCCCAATAAATTCTTTTGGAATCGCTCCGCCGACAATTTTGTCAACAAACTCATATCCTTTGCCTGGTTCAAGCGGCTCAATCTCGATAACACAGTGACCGTATTGTCCTTTTCCACCAGATTGTTTGATGTACTTTCCTTCCTGTTTGCAGCGTCCCCGTATTGTTTCCCTATAGGCAACCTGAGGCTGTCCTACGGTCACATCTACATTGAACTCTCTCACCAGGCGGTCACGGTATATATCAAGGTGAAGCTCACCCATTCCAGCAATGATTGTCTGACCGGTCTCCTGGTCAGTATAGGTCTTAAATGACGGGTCCTCTTCTGAAAATCTCAGCAGTGATGCCATCATTTTTTCCTGGTCCTGTTTGGTCTTAGGCTCAATTGCAATTTTAATTACAGGGTCCGGGAAGTTGATGCTCTCAAGTAGTACAGGCGCTTTTTCGTCACAGAGGGTGTCGCCGGTAGTGGTATCTTTAAGACCCACAATAGCGGCAATATCTCCGGTGCGAACTTCGCTTATTTCCTGTCTTTCATTACTGTGCATACGAATCAGGCGTGCAATCCTCTCTTTCTTTCCCTTACTGGAGTTGTAGACATAACTGCCACTCTCAATCTTTCCGCTGTACACTCTGAAGTAGGTCAGGCGACCATATGGGTCGGTAACCACTTTGAACGCAAGCGCACTAAATGGTTCGTCATCACTGGCTTTTCTCTCGGTAGGGGTGCCGTTCGGCAGTTCTCCCTTAATAGCCGGGATATCCAGTGGGCTCGGCATGTAGGCTACAATGGCATCCAGCAGTTTCTGAACTCCTTTGTTCTTGTAACTTGTTCCACATACCACCGGATTCAGTTTTAAACTCAAAGTGCCCTTACGAAGTCCGGTTTTTATTTCCTGAGTTGTAAACTCTTTACCATCCAGGAATTTCTCCAGCAACACATCATCGGTTTCAGCGACTGCCTCAATCATGGCAGCACGGTACTTTTTCGCTTCAGCGAGCATATTCTCCGGAATCGCCACCACTTCCATATCTGTGCCTAGGTCGTTCTTGTACATAACAGCATTCATCTCCACCAAGTCGACGATTCCCTTGAACTCGTCAGCGTGGCCGATCGGAAGTTGAATAGGAACTGCATTTGCCCCTAGACGGTCTTTCATCATCTTGACTGCACGGTAGAAGTCTGCGCCATTCATGTCCATCTTGTTGATATACGCCATTCTGGGAACGCCGTACTTGTTCGCCTGACGCCATACTGTCTCACTCTGCGGCTGAACACCGCCTCGTGCACAGAAAACTGCCACAGCACCATCCAGCACCTTAAGACTACGCTCCACTTCAATAGTGAAGTCTACGTGTCCGGGGGTGTCTATAATGTTTATCTGGCAATCGCCCCACTGTGTAGTGGTTGCAGCGGAGGTTATGGTTATTCCACGCTCCTGCTCCTGAACCATCCAATCCATAGTGGCAGCGCCCTCATGTACCTCACCAATTTTGTGTGTCTTTCCGGTATAGTACAGAATTCGCTCAGTGGTGGTGGTCTTGCCGGCATCTATGTGCGCCATAATACCAATGTTTCGTATCTTTTCTAGCGCTATTGTTCTTGCCATGGTTTATCTCCTTATCTCTCTTAGATTATCTTAATATTTGTAGTGTGCAAAGGCCTTGTTTGCCTCTGCCATACGGTGAACATCATCTTTCTTCTTAATAGTTCCACCGGTGTTATTGAATGCATCCAGAAGTTCTCCTGCCAGCCTGTTTTCCATTCCTCGTTCTCCACGCTTCTCGGCAGACAATACCAGCCAGCGAACCGCCAGCGTCTGACGACGAACCGGACGAATTTCAACTGGAATCTGGTAACTTGCACCGCCCACTTTGCGTGGTTTTGTCTCTACCAGCGGCATTACATTTTCAAAAACTTTCTCTAATGCTTCAATTGCACTCATGTTAGACTTCTCAGCCAGTATCTCCAGTGCATTATATACAATGCTCTGAGCAGTTCCCTTCTTACCATCCAGCATAACCTGGTTGATAAGTTTTGCAACAACAAGACTGTTATATTTTGGGTCTGGCAGAATCTTTCTAACATGTGCAGCATTGCGTCTTGACATAGTGTAAATTCTCCTTAATAAATTTTAGTTTGGTTTAGGGTAGTTTTAATTAAAAACTATTTGGTTTTCTTAGTACCGTAAAGGCTACGACGCTGATTTCGCTTAGCAGTTCCTGCAGTGTCCAGCACTCCTCGTACGATGTGATAACGCACACCAATGAGGTCAGGCACACGGCCGCCACGCACCAGCACTACAGAGTGTTCCTGAAGGTTGTGACCTATACCAGGAATATATACTGTAGTTTCTTCGCCGTTGCTTAAACGCACCTTAGCAATCTTACGCAAAGCCGAGTTAGGCTTCTTTGGCGTAGTAGTGGTAACCGAAGTACAAACCCCACGCTTCTGCGGACATCTTTCCAACAGCGGCGCTTTGGTCTTTCGGACCTTGCTCTTACGGCCTTTTTTTACTAGCTGATTTATAGTAGGCATTCTTCTCTCCTTACTTAGTTTCTTATGGAATTCTAACAACCCTAAAGAATTTCCACCTTGTCTAAACACGCTTATATTATCGTATTGTAGACCTTCACGGATGCTGCCCCACACAACGCTTGAAGACAGATTCCGGTGAAGTTGTTTTACTTCCAGGCTCAAAACCTCTAAAATAAAACGCTACAAAGCCAATTTTGTAGTGTTGTGAGTTTATCAAATTTTTTTGCATATGTCAATGATTTACAGCAACTTTTTTTATTTTTCCATGTTTTTAGGGCTTATTTATAATTATTCATAAAGAATTAGAACAAAGGGGAGTGAACCTAGTGATAAGCCAGTTGTACACATAAATTATCAACTTATGCACATAGAATAATTATAAATCTTAGTGTATATTTATTAACTTTTTGTATATTTAAGCAAAAAATTGTATATTTACCCATAAAAAATTTAAGTTATCCACATTTTATGCAAAGTTATCCACAGTGGGTAGAGTAAAATATACAAAAACAACTAAATTCCTGACGCCAACACGATGTACACTATGTAACAGACTACCGGAACACCGGCAAAAATATAGTACGGCCAGCGTTTTTCCATAAAACTTAAGCGTTTGCGTTTAAATAGGTAAAGTGATAACAACATAGCAATTGCTATTATGCTGATTCCGGAAATAAGGCTGGCGGACAGGTCCTGCATAAAGACTGTTCCACCAAAACTGAGGATATCTGCCACTACCAGAATGGCAAGGTTGAACATATTGCTTCCGGCAATGTCGCCGAGCGCCAAATCGAAGTTGCCTCGTTTTATAAAGGTTACACAGGCGACTGCCTCAGGCAAACTGGTTCCGAAGCCCAGGAATAGCGCCCCGGCAAAGCCCTTATCCATCCCATAGGCTATGCTGATTGCATTTACCACATAGGTGGTGGCGATTGACACTCCTATAACAAGGAAACTGACCACTATAAATAGTATGATAATTGTACGCACCGACAGCCGGCTGGCAGTAAAGGGTCGGTTCTCTTCCCGGGTATCCTCTTTTTTGCGAGTGGATATAATACTGATTATATAGCATGCCAGAATTATGAAGGACAGGGTATTGATGTTGATAAAAGGTATCACCATAAAGTTTTCCGGCAGGAAGGTGTGGATAAACACCAGCACGGTGAGGATCAGACCCAGTGAGAGGAAAACTCCACTCGCTTTGCTGACCCTACGCTTGCGCACCAGTCTGGCGTAGAGCACTATAAATAAACAGAGTATAGCGACATTGAAGAAGTTGGAGCCCAGTATATTGTTGTAGGACATAGCCGGCTCATTTAAAAGCAGAGTCGCTGAAATGGAGGTAAATAACTCCGGCAAAGAGGTTGCCGCCGCTAGTATAACACCGCTCAAAAGAGCGCCCGACGCTTTGGTCCGACGCTCCAACTGCTCAATAAAGTTGGTAAGCACAATTGAAAGATATATAATTACGCCAATCAAGGTAACATAAAGTATCCACAACCACCACATAAGAAAAACTCCAGTTTACATGCTAATACTATCAATAACCTTTGAAATAGTCAATAAAATTTTGATTGTTGTCATAAAAAATTTCAGGCTGAGGCATTTGTGGTCTTATTTTGGTACCCTTGAGTAACACTCCCTGCACCGGTTTATATTTCTGCTGCCGAATCAATTTCTTTGTGAACAGGGTGCCGTCCTTCCAAAATTCCAGATAGGAATTCACCACACACCCCTCTTTAGGATAGGTCTGATAACTCTTCTCGTCTTCAAACAAACCGGCATCCTCCACCACCCGGTCGGCAGGCGGTGAAATCTTTTCCAGCACCATACTGGAGCGCTTAATCTTCAACTCGCCCGGCTTTGCCCGCCCAAACACCTCCACTCCGACAACTTCGCCGTTGGCATAGGTGCGCACATACATAGGCTCGCCCGAGGTGTTTTTCCACTTCAAATCACTGGAGCCGAAGTTGACCATAGCATCAAAACCGTTCAGCACATAGTTACTAACCAGAGTGTGCGGATGAACCTCTACAATCTCCAAACCCGCCAACAAAAGAGCGTTGTACAGTGTGGTGCTGGACTGGCAGACTCCTCCGCCCGGCGCCTCGACATATTCGCCGTTCACAATGATATTCGCCTCACGGTATCCCTTTTCAGTCGAACGCCTGCCGGTGATAGTGTTAAAAGAATAGACGGTATCGGGCTGGATTACCAGTCCGTTGAACTCGCTTATAGACCGTTTTATATTGCTCTTGCGGTTGGCATTACTGGTCTGGTAGTTGGTCTCAAAACTCGCTCTCATATTTTGGAATTTCTCCAGGTAGGCACGGGTGATTTGAGGTTTTATAACCTTGGGCTGTATATCTATGCGCAGTTGCGGTTTTTCTTTCAGCGTTTCCCATAGTTTTTGGTATAGCCTCTCCTTTTCTACCAAATAACCGGTGCGCTCATTAGTGAAGTGGAACCAAGGTTTGGTCTGTGGGTCAAAGGTGAGGGTAGCATCCAGCATCTGGATATCTATGGTACGGCAGATTTCATCCACCAACTCCCGCAGCCCGAAAAAAGTGTAGTCGAAAGAGTCCTCCCAACTAAAGCCCAGGGCATGAACCCTTTTCACCAGCGCACTTCGCTGGAGGTGGCTGCCCAACTTGCCATGCTTTTGTGCCTGTGCGGAATGTGTGAAGATTTTGGTCTTTCCGGCGAGTTTTTTATCATCCCAGCGCCAGATTTTGCCTTTATAACAGAACTCCAGCACGACGGGCTCGAATTGTTCTTCGGCAGTGGTATCGGCCTGCACCGGAGCAGCACAGCATACCGATTGTGGCATGCCGAAAAGGCAAGCACACACCAGCATAGCCGCCAAAAGCAGAAAGACATTTAAAAACTTCGGTGAGGTCTTCATTTACTCCTCTCTTGTTTTTGACTATTTTCTGCAGTTTTGTTATAAATATACACTATGGTGACTGTAACAAGACGAGAAAAAAGATTGATTCAGGCGGCTTTTTCCGGGAGAGAAGTGCGGAGTTGAGCGAGGATGAGAGGCGGTGTTTTTTGCTTAGGTCTGGAGAGTGGCAAGGCGCTTACGCACTGCGTGCACTGAAAAAAAAGGGAGTTATCCCTTTTCTACTCTTTACAATGGAAAAAACCTTTAAAATTCAAACTGAACTATATGATCGTCAACTCCATTGAATTAAAATACCTGATCGCCGGGTAGAACCCGTTTACCAGGTGCCATTGACCTGCGGTAAAGGATGTCATTCCACTTGGCAAACTACCGTTGGCTGTGCTTTTCATTTGAGCAGTGGAGAGACCCTGAGTGTTTGTAACTGTACCCCCAGGGAATGATCCCGCCGCTCTAGCCATGTCCCCTGTACATTTCGAACTATCAAAGTAGTTAGTGCTCACATAGGGATTAGTGCCGAAGACATACCCCACTATTCCCCCACGAAAGGCACTACCGATCCCCGTATTACCAAAATCCATTGAGCAGACACTAAAGCATTGCTGTATTGTCCCTCCGTCAGTTGCACCAGCAATACCACCCGAATATTTGCTGTTCAGGGTACCTACTGTTCCGCTGTTCCAACAGTATTGGACTACAACGCCAGTACGTATACATCCCACAATACCACCTATGTCTCCAGCGTTATTGCCTCCGCTGTTTATAGTTAGATTACCGGTGTTCCAGCATCTCTGTATTGTTCCATGCCCCACCTGCCCCGCTATGCCGCCCTGAAATTTATTCTTGCCTGCAATAGATGCATTGTTGCTACAGTAGTCAATAATAGCACCACCGTTCACATAGGCCACTAATCCGCCCATATTATACTCGCCAAAACTTCTGGTCTCGGTAACAGAGCCACTTGCAATATGTGTATCTCTAATATACCCACCGTCCAAAAAGCCAAAAAGCCCAACATGGACCCTACTTGAGGAGCTGATATATAGATTGCTGATTTTATATCCATCGCCGTTGTAATAATAAGAATATGCTTCCCCAGTATGGTTTATCGGCGTCCATGCCCGGCTGGCTAAATCGATATCCACAGTTTGTCTGTAATATTTGCCGCTCCCGGAGAACGGGTTGGCGCTGATCCAAGCAAGGTTGGCTGCGCTGGAAATTAAGTAGGGGCTCGCTTCAGTTCCGGCACCGCTAGGCATTGTATTAGTACCATCCCACACCGATGCGGCGGCAAGTCGATTGCTGGACTTGTCCAGAGTTGTTAAAGTAGCCATCGGGAAAGCGACCGCCAGCACTGCTATAAGCAAAAGAGGTATAATAAAAGATATGAAGACTTTAACTTTGGACTGCATCCTTTTTCTCCTGTTATTAGTATAACAAAAATTCAAATAAAATAGCAAACATTTAAAAGAAATTTTTTGGAAGTTGTTTTTTTATAAAAAAGTGCAGAAATGCACCCCTTTTTCCACACTTTAAGCAGTAAAATTGAAAAACTACCTCACTTTTTCAACAAAAAAGCGTGTTTCCTCAGACACACGCCTTTTATTTCGCTTAAGCGACTGACTGCCTTTTCTGCAACAGCAACTTCTGTTTTTTCTCTACCAATTCATCCTGATTTGCAGGCATAAGTGCAAGTTGTGCACGGGCAAAGTCCTCAGACACAATCTGCTGAGTGAGCAGTGTCATAATCTGCGTCTTTCTGAACTCCGCTATATCCAATTGAGTACTTATCGGCAGCAGAAACAACATATTCATTATAACAAAGTTATTCAAGCGGTTAAAGTCGGTCAGCGGGCTCACTAACAACTTTTTGCCCACCTCGCTATACCAACTATCCGCCACTTTTTCCATATCGCCGGACAGCACGAAGTCCGCTTTATAGTTGTCCAAAAAGTCCAGCATATTCTCCCGGTTTGTCCAGAATAACTCCAGTTTTCGGCGGGTTATTATAATGGTCTGCGGAATCTCCAGTGACTTAATGCCCTCCACTACATGGAAACTGCTGGTCTTAAAGTGCGACTCTGCACCAAACAGGTTGTGCGCGCTTTTATCTCTCATAAGAGATACCCTGTTTCCATAGAGCCCCTTGCCAAAGATAAATTTCTCAAAGGAGAAACCACATGTAATCGCATAGCCCAAGTGCGCCATTGCCTGCTCACTTGTAAACATTTTTTCAATCATCACTTCACCCCTTGAGTTTACAATTCCACGCTAAATCGTGACTCAGAAACAACATTATCCCCGTTGTAGATTGCATCCACAAGAAGAACAATGTTTCCCTTACCTGCCACAACTTTCTCAAATTTAGTGGCGTCCTCGATTTCACCATTGTACTCCAAGGCGCAGCGGCAGTATACATCCAGGAATTCCTTTGCGCGGATGAAAGCATCCTCCACCGAAGTCCCCTCAGTGCAGATGTTCACATCCTCTAAAACAATGGTGTAACCCCTTCCCTCGGCATCCTTATACAAAACTGCCGGAAAAACAAACTGTTGCATTCTCTAACCCCTTTTATCCTATCATTGCCTGTATTGAAATAATACTATTTATGCAGAGCATAATTATAGCTAACAGCAACCACAAAATACAATATGCCCGAGCCATTCCTGCTACAGGAATCTTCTGGCGTATGGTTTTTGCAGCACGGCTGGCGACTATGGAATATACCAGCCCCACCAAACCGAGTGCAATTGCAAACAGCAACGGTATTCCAGCAAAGACACTGTTTCCCCAGCCCAGAACAAAAAGCAATATGACCGAGTGCAGCAGCATTCCCAAAGAACCTATACTGTACCAAAAGGCAATCACGCCTTTTTTCTCAGTTCCGCCCACCTCGTGAGTCTTTTCAACCGTTGCATCCAAGTAGTCGAAATATCCCATGACACCCTCTCCTTTTATGATTATATAATTTTTAACCACTTTTGGCAAATAAATTAGCCCATATTTTGAAAAGTGTCACAAAAAACCGTTTTTGCATAGTATGTAAGAGATTACAACTCCCTCTACATAGCCACCAGGTGCCCAACACCCGGGCTATGAAATATACGAACGGAGGGAAATATTATGTGTCAAAACTCAAACTACGGATCTTGTAAATCCTGGGAAAACTACAGTTACCCAACTCAAAGCCGCTGCCACTGCCCATGTAACTGCCCATGCCATGACAACTGCCGTCATCAGCCAAAACCGCCACAGAAGATAAGCGGACACTGGTGCGTAGATATTAAGTTTGAAGCGCGTGAAATCCGAGATTGCAAACCTTCACGCCCTTGGTGTTAATTGTCCTCATCAAAGTCAACAAGTTTCTTTTCCGCATTATCGGGAGCAAGCCCATCTACCGACCTCAGCTTGCGCTCAATAGTGCGGGTTTTTCTTGTAGCGTCCTGAATAGTATTGCTGGCTTCTGATAGTTTTTTCTCGGTCTTACTCAGCAGGTCGCAGAACTTTCCAAACTCGTTGCGGAAGAGCGACAGCAATGCCCAAACCTCACTGCTGCGCTTTTCTATTGCCAGTGTACGGAAGCCCATCTGCAGACTATTCAGCAATGCTGCCAGTGTGGTCGGCCCGCATACCATAATCCGCATATCTCGTTGCAGCATCTGAACCAGTTGAGAGTTTTTGATAACCTCAGCGTACAGCCCCTCAATCGGCAGATACATTATAGCAAAGTCGGTGGTTGCCGGAACTTTTATATACTTCTTGCTGATATCCTTGGCGTAATTCTTAATCTGTTTTTCAATCTCTTTGGCACTTGTCTCTATGCTGGCAATGTCGCTGCGTTCGCTCGCCTCCACCAGCCGATGATAGTCCTCAATTGGGAATTTCGCATCGATAGGTAGCCATATCTGTTCGCCGTCACGCCCCGGCATAACCACTACAAAGTCCACTCGTTCGGTGCTGTTTTTGTCCAGCATAACCTGTTCCTGGAACTGCTCCGGAGAGAGCATCTGCTCCAGCAGGTTGCCCAACTGAACCTCGCCCCAGGTGCCTCGGGTTTTGATATTGGTCAGCACCTTTTTGAGGTCGCCGACATCGCCGGCAAGCGATTTCATCTCTCCCAGCCCTTTATAAACCTGTTCCAGACGCTCGCTGACCTGAGTAAAGGAACTGTTTATTCTCTTCTCCAGGGTATCCTGGAGTTTTTCATCCACAGTGAGCCGCATCTGCTCCAACTTTTTCTCATTACTTTCCTGCATATTTTTGATACTTTCCTGCAGGGTGGAGTTGATTTTCTCCAGCCGGGTATCGCTGACCTTGAGCAGTTCGTTGATTCGTTTTTCTATGCCATCCAACTGGTCGCTCTGCATACGATAGGTGTCGTTCAGCCCCTTGGCAACGGCATCATTGTAACTCTTGACATAGTCCAAAATGTTGTTGTTGGTTTCACGGATTATACGAACCATTGCCTCGCTGTCGTTACGCAACAGTGCCTGCATCTTCTCATTTTCCTGCCTGATAGCGTTGAGGATTCCCACGCCGTCCAACTGAGCGTCCTTATTCTTTCTGCGCTGATTTATAAACATCAAAATCAAACACAGAATGCCTGTCGCCAACGCTGCAGCAATTAAAATTGTATTTATCATATACCTGCCTCCTTTGTCGCCCGATCCGGCGGATTTTTTGTTGAGTTTTGCTGTAGAATCGGGGTTTTGCTAAGTTTTTATGGTATACTCAGCAATATGAATTTACTACCTTTGTATCGCTCCATTTTCGGTTACACAATTGAATGTAACCGCAAAATATGACCTTACTCCCTTGCTGCCGCTCCATTTTAGGGGTTATTTCTCCGCAAGATGAAGTCAATTCCTTTAAAATCACGCCCTTACTTCCTTAATTTCCTTTGCCACCCGTTCTAACAAGCGGCTTTTGGTGTTGAGTTCAGGCATCAGACAACACACTTTGAGTAGTTTTTCCAGAATTTCTCCATATCTTCGCTTTGGCAGAGTTGGGAAAAATTCCTCCAACTCGGTACCGCCGATTGCTAACTGTTTAAGATTCATAGGTACGCCGTCCACCACCATAAGACTGTGCAGCACTTCCAAATCTCCCGCCACACCAAAGATAGCGGCGAGGTCGGTCATCCGGGAGATAATGTCGCTGTTTGCCTGGATGAAGAGGCGTTTTTGCTCCTCCTCCATTGGTTTGGATATGGTAACCAGTCCGGTTATCAGCCGGGTCTGGAGGGTGACCTCCCGCCTGGAGAGCATCAGTCCTGCCGTGCCCAGCACCCGATTGATATTGTCACCTGTTATATCCAGTCCGAGCGCCTGCAATAGTTCAAAGGTGAAAACGCTTACCCGGTGGATTGCCGGAGCCGTTTCAAATTGCTTCAGCCAGGGTTCCCGGAGTTTGGTGTCTATCTGTCTGGCACCGAGCATCAGCGAGAGTTCGCCGAAGATATAACACCACGCTCCCAGTTCGCTCAGCATTTTTATCCCCCGTGCAGGGGCGTGCGGATTCCGGATAGCGGCATATTTGTAGTCGGCAAACAGGATGGACACCACCTCTTTATTGAAGCGTTCCTGGGAGATGTCGGCAAGTTGGCTGACCATGTTTTTCGCCACCTCAAAGCAGTCCGGAGCAATACTGAAATCCAGTTCACTGCTCATACGAACTAATCGGAGTATCCTGAGTCCATCACTGGAAAACACATGTTCCGGTGCTTCAACTGTGCGCAAAACTCGTGCAAGAGTGTCCTCAATTCCATGGTAGAAGTCAATGGCAGTCTGCGTTCTCACCTCATAGTACACAGCATTGCAAGTAAAGTCACGGCGGGAGGCATCCTCCCTGATATCCTGCACAAAAACCACCTTTTCCGGGGCGTGCGCTCCCCCCTTGGTATAGATCTCCTTGCGAAAGGTGGTGTACTCAAACTCGTCCTGGTTTGTCTTACTCTTTATCAGCAGAGTGCCCAACTTGGGGTTTACTACCTCGGCAGAAAAATTACTGCCATTGAGCATCTCCTGAACCTCTTTAAAATGCCGCACTCCGCAGATATCTAAATCGGTTTCACAAAACCCCAAAAGAGCATTTCGCACAAAGCCACCCACTATATAGAGTGGGCTTCCGTTCTGAGCAAAAATTTCATCCAAATCCAGCAGCGTTTGCGGTATTTTTATTTCCATATAAAAAGTATATCAAAATAAAAGAAAAAAGTCTGCTTTTTGAGCATACTTTTTAAACTTTTTAGCATGATCGCCAGTTTGGGCGGAGAAATATGGAGTTCAGCGACTCCAGTCGGCGGCGGATAATCCGCTCCAGAAGAACTCGGGTCTCCGGTCTAGTTTCAGTAACATAAGTATTAAACAGCCCCTGGATTACCCCTATCTCATTGCGTGCCAGATTGCGGTTTATCAGCATCCTGCTAGTGGGTCGGCACACCCTTTCCGGATTGACACGGTCGAAGTCCCGGAGGCTATCATAGTTGGCTCGCAGGTCCTGCAGTTCAGCATCGTTGACATCAATCAACCGTTGCATATATTCCCGGTCGTCGCCAGCGGTGAGGTCTTGCAAAAATCCGAGATGGGTTCCGGTTCGTGCAATACCTCTCGCTACTTCGGGCATATCGGTAGCCGGGATTTCGGTCTGCAGCACCCGAGTGCGCTGTGTTCCCACTTTTGCATAATTTGCCTGCATCTGTGACACACTTTTATCATCAGCCAACTTTTCATCATCAAATTCAAAAGACATAGCGCTCCCCCCGATTTTGTAATTTATATGAGCAATTGATTTTTTTTGTTAAAAAAAGGAGTTTTTATGAAGAGAAGTGAAGCAAAAATCGCTCTCCAGTTGGAATTTCTGCAAAGAGAGATATGCGATGCCGAGGCAGCGTTGCTGGTGCGGCACAATAAAAATATCGGGTATGATTTAAGACGATTGCTAAATAGCAAAAGAAAATTGGCAGATTTCCTGAAAAAAAAGAGCGATTAACTCTTTTTAATAACTGATTCGGGCTACAAGTCGCGGGCTGTCTTCTTAATGACCTGCATTTGGAAAAGTATTTGTATTGCAAAGACTTTTCTGTTTAATACAGCCAGCCACTCTCTGCCCTTTTTGATTCTTTCTCTCAACTTTCAAAGTTTTTGGCAGGTCAGCCGTTCAAAGGACTCAAGAGGCTTTTTAAATCTAATCAGCCCTTTGAAACTCGCTTAAATCTCTTTTCTGTCCTGAATAGCACGATTGAGGGTTAACTCATCGACATATTCCAAATCGCTGCCCAGCGAAATGCCCTGTGCAATACGGGTTACCAGTATTTGAAAGGGCTTAAGTAGTTTGGCGATGTACATCGCTGTTGCCTCACCCTCTACCGTTGGGCTGGTCGCCATAATGACCTCAGTGACCCCGTATTTCTGCACCCGTGCCAGCAGTTCTTTAATGCGTATGTCGTCCGGCCCTCTGCCCTCCATAGGGCTTAAAACGCCGTGCAGCACATGGTAGGTGCCGTTAAAATCCCTCACCTTTTCCAGCGCCAGAATGTCTTTGGGTTCGCTAACTACACAGACAATCTTCTGATTGCCCCGCTGACAAGTGGTGCAGATTTTGCCGTCGGTAAAATTACCGCAGATTTCACAGTAGTGAATTTTGTTCTTGGCATCAACAATGGCATCGGCAAAATCGCCGACCTTTTCGCTGTCCATATTTATTATACGGTAGGCATAGCGCACCGCAGTCTTTCTTCCCACTCCGGGCAGACTGGAAAATTCCTTTATCAGTCGCTCAAGTGGCTCGATAAAATTTTTCAACTAGAAAAAACCTCCCGGAATTCCCGGCATATTCTCCGAAATCTTCTTATCTATCTGTGCATTTGCATCATTGACTGCTGCGGCAATCAAATCCTCCAGCATCTCGATATCATCTGGGTCGACCACTTCGGGCTTAATCTTCACCGCAACCAGTTCACGCTTGCCGTTCATCTTGACCTCTACCATGCCTCCGCCGCTGGTCGCTGAAAAAACGCTGGCTTCCAGTTCCTCTTTTTGCTTCTGCATCTTTTCCTGCATCTGCTGCGCCTGTTTCATAAGTTGCTGTACCTGCATACCTCCACCGCCGCCGCCAAAACCATTAAATCCTGCCATAATATCACTTCCTTTTTGTTTGTTTTTAATAAATTTTTATCGTTATCCATAACTACAGATTTACTTCTTATCGGACTTCCTAACCTCCACACCCAAGCGTTCGCTGATGAGTTGTGCTTTGTCCGGCTTGACTTTATCCGCCATAGATTTCTGTTGAATGTCTATATAATAATTATAGCCAAGTTTTGTAAAACAAGCAACCAAATCACTGTAGTTTCGTGAATTTTTTAGCATATCATAAATACTATTACTGCCCACCGTTACCTTGAAAGTGTTTTTTTCGATTTCCACCTCGCTCAGTTCACAACACGCTGAGTGCAACAGCACCAGTTTTTGGTCACGCATAGATAGAAGTACCTCACCCCAGATTGAACGAGCGTTTTTGATGCCCTCAAGCGGGCTTTCATCAGCGACTTTTTCAACTTTTTGTACCGCTTCCGGTGTCTCCTGAAATTCAGTTTCTACTCTCCCGGTCGGGGCTTTTTTTGGATTCATCGCTGCTGGCTTTTTCAACTCTTGCTCTTTTTGGGGTTGAGGTGTTATCTGACCGCTCGCCGCCTCAATCACCCGTTTTTTTTTACTGTCGCAGACCGCTATGGCTGCCACCTCCACCAGCAGTTGAGGGCTGGTAGCATATTTGAGTTCGGACTCAATCCTGCTGAAAGCCTGGAGTACCTCACTGAGTTTTTCATTAGAGAATTCCTGGCTCAGACCGAGCATTTTTTGCTGTTCCTCTTCCGGGAGGTTTACCAGTTCTTTGGTCTGCCCGCAAGCCTTGAGTACCAGCAAATCCCGGAAATATCGGGTTAAATCGCACGCCAGGGTTATGATGTTCTTGCCTGCCTTTGCCTCCCGATCTAACACCTGTACAAACCCTGCAATATCGCCGTTCAGTACTGCAGCGGAGAGCGCACCCAGTACCTCACGGTCGCTGGCGCCCAGCACACTGAGCACATCCTGGTATTTTATGTCATTGTTAGAAAAACTGGCACACATATCGGCTATGGAGAGAGTGTCACGCACACTGCCCTCGCCTGCACTGGCTATCAGGGTCAGTGCTTGCTCCTCCGCTTTTATGCCGCTCTGCTTAAATATTGTCCGTAGAAGACTTACGAGATTTTCCTGTCCAACCAGTTTGAAGTCGAATCTCAGCACCCGGGATAATATGGTTGCAGGCAGTTTATGCGGCTCAGTGGTCGCCAGTATGAAGACTACATGCGCCGGCGGTTCTTCCAGGGTCTTCAACAGAGCATTGAAAGCGCTGTCGGTCAGCATATGCACCTCATCTATAATGTAGACCTTGTATTTGCCGTGCAGTGGCGGATACTTTACCTTGTCCCGTAGATCCCGGATTTCATCTACCCGGTTATTGCTGGCAGCATCAATTTCAATGATATCCATATTGTTCGACTGCGAGAGATTTTTGCAGACCTCACATTTTGTACACGGTGAACCGTTTTTGGGTGTCAGACAGTTTATGGCACGGGCGAATACCTTTGCCACGCTGGTCTTACCCGTTCCCCGGCTGCCGCAAAACAGATAGGCATGCCCCACCTGGTCGTGTTCAATCTGATTGGTCAGGGTGCGGACAATATGATCCTGCCCGACTATTTTATCAAAACTCTCCGGTCTGAATTTTCGGTATAGTGCTAAGTACATTTTATCCTCCAAATTTCCTCTTATGTTTTCACTGCTTTTAACCATTTTATCAGATTTTGATAAAATTACCAGTTATTTTTCACTTTTTTTCACTTTTTCGCTCTTTTTTTACTGATTGGCAAAATTTCCAGATATATTTTCACCGAACAGGTCCTTCAATTTCATCCGCATCCGGGCTATAGCGTTTGCCACACTGCGGAGATCTATATTCAACTTTTGCGAAATATCCACATGGGAAAAACCTTTCAGATAAAAACCCAGAACGCTGAATTCCAAATCGCTGAGTTGTTTTTTTATCAGAGCACTCAACTCATGTTTGCTCTCCAGTTGCAGAAACTTTTCCTCCGGGGTCAAATCGCTACTGACCAGAAATATACTTACCCCGTCGCCCTCTTCGCTCAAGTCAATACTGCCCTGGTTGCTTATGGAAAGAAAGGCATTGGTGCTCTTTTTTCGTATGCCAGAGCGGATAGCAGTCTGCACCTGACGAACTATGCAGAGATAGGCAAAACTGGAAAAACTGGCACCTCCGGACTCTTTGAAACTCTGAACAGCCTTGTACAGCCCTATCATACCCTCCTGCACCAAATCTTCGTCATCGCCGTCCACTAAGAAATAGCCACGGGCTATACTGCTGACCATAGGCTTGAAGTTTTCAATCAGGTCATCCAGTGCTGTGGTGTCGCCCTTTCTCGCACGGGCGAGCAGCAGGGCAGTCTGTTCCGGAGTTAAAATTTTCATCTGCCCTCCCTCTGCCGCAGCGATTCAAATACCGCTATGCCACACGCTACACTGGCGTTCAGTGAATTTACCTGACCTTTCATAGGCAGAGTCAGAACACCGTCACAGTTCTTTTTCAGGAGCGGACTCACGCCGTGCCCCTCGCTGCCGATTACCAGCGCAAGTGCGCCGGTCAGATTCTGGCTGTAGATATCCTGTCCTCCCAACTCAACTGCAAACACCCAAACACCTCTGGACTTTAGCATATCCACTGTCTGGTTCAAATTTACAACCTTTGCCACACGCATATAAGACAGCGCTCCAGCACTGGTTTTTGCAACCGTTTCATTTATCTCACAGGCACGGTGTTTGGGGATTATAATCCCGTGCACACCTGCACATTCACACACACGGAGCACACTGCCCAGGTTGTGCGGGTCCTCTACTCCGTCCAGAATAACCAAAAACGGCTGCTGACCCCGGGAGTCCGCAAAGGACAGAATCTCCTCCACTGAGGAATAGGTGAAGTCCTCCACCTCAGCCACAAAGCCCTGGTGGCTGCCACCGTTAGCGAGTTCATCCAGTTTGTCCCGGGATACAAGTTGCGCCCTGAGATTAGATTTTCTCGCCAACGCCAGCAAATCGTTGTCTCGGTCATTTGCCGCCCATAGTTTATGAACCGCCTTGCCGGACTTCAGTGCCTCCATAATGGTGTTTTTTCCAAAAATTATCATAATTTCACCTCGCCCAGCGCTATTTCCAGTATCTTTTCCAACCTCTCATATTCCTGGCACAAGAACAAAAAGCCCACCAGTGCCTCAAATCCAGTTGCTTTTTTATAGTCTGCAAGCCCGGCGTTTTTGCTCTTGCTCAGGGTGTGGGTATTCCGGGCACGGCGCACAATATCACCCTCCTGCTCGGTCAGGTGAGGCAGCACCCGAACCAGGTACTCTCCCTGCGCCTTGGCATTTACACAATTATTCGCTTTGAGGTGAAGTTTGCCGGACTTCTCCCGTGGATTTAGCACCCGGGTTCGCACAAAAAGAGTAAAGAAAGCATCGCCCACAAAGGCAAGCGAAGTGGACGGCATATTCTCAATGTCGCTTTTAACAAAGTTTAAGTGTGAGATTTTAAATTCCATGCCCTTATTGTACCACAAATTTTATATAAACACAACAAACAAAACTAAAAATTTGTCAAATCAAAATACTGCACTATACCACAGAAAATCTGGTATGCCAGTCTGGTCTGGTACTCGTCGGTGACTAGCAGTGCCTCATCCTCGGGATTGGAGAGATAGCCGCCCTCTACCAAAATGCCGGCAGCCCTGGTGCTGGTCAGCACAAAAAAGTCGCCCTCGGCACAACTTTGCCGTGACTTGTGCAGATTTTTCACAAATAATTTTTGCATATTGACAGCAAGCGCATTGCTGGTTTCATCGCCGGGCTTATAGAACACCTGAGAGCCGTGTGCACTGCTGTCCGGGAAAAAATTCATATGCACACTTACCACCAGATTGGGATTTGCATCTTCGATAATCCGCTTGCGTTCAGCCATATCCCGTTTTTTAAAGCCGCTGGCAAAAACGCCATACAGCCCGTCCTCGGTTTGCCGGGTCTGCACTACCCGAATATTCATAGTCCTAAGCAGCCCCTCAATCTTATTGGTGACTGCCAGATTTATATCCCGCTCATAGGCTCCGGTGGATCTGCCGATACTACCGACATCTATACCTCCATGCCCGGCATCCAGCACCACACAAAAGTTCTGTCCTGGAATATCGGCAGTAGAGCTCTGGGGAGTCCAGTACAGACACCCCACCCCTAAAACCAAAGCACAAAACAGAAATATAGAAACAAAAAGCCTGCTCTTAACCACAATAAACATAGTTATGTATATGAAACAAAAAACAGTGATAATACACCCTTTTAATTTTTAACTGTGCTAGACTTAACGAGCAGCACCTTGTATTCAGGTATAGCGGGCTGTGTTGTGTTTTGTTATTAAAAAAGCACAAAAAAACAGTGATAACACACTGTTTTTTATAATTTACTTAAGCAGTTTTCAGGGTAATCTTGCCGGTGCTGCTGATGACAGTAACTTTGTCGTCCTCACTTGCATCGCCGGTAAGGTTCACCTCTTGGAATTCACTGCCACTGTTTTTCGCAGCGCTTTCTAATCCGCCCAAAAGAATATCAGTGGCGCTCTGTGAAGACCATTTCAGATAAAAGGACTGGACAGGAAACACCACATTGACCGACCCGGTGTTGGACTCCAGTTTGCTGGTTCCATTGACTTCCGAGAAATTCCCTTTTATACTGCCCCCACCCGGTGAGGTAATGAGTGCATCCACTGTGCCTCTAAGGTTGGTGAATTCTATATCTCCGTGACGGTTCCTGAATTTCAGATTTATAGCCGGAGCAGTCTCTGCTAAGTTCACGGTGAGATCGCCATAAACCGATTCCAAATCGATGAGTTTAGTCGATCCGACTTCCGAGGTGACATTTTTAAGCATTACCGAACCCCGTACTGTAACAGCGGTAACATTGCCGTTGGTTTCGTCAATGGTTATATCTCCGTCGGTTGCCTCCAGCGTTGCCTCACCGGTCAGTTTGCCGATATTCAGATATCCAGTGCCTCCGTCCAGATTTATACTGCCGCCGATATCACTCATCTTCATAACACACGATTTGACTTTGAGGTTTACATCACCGCTGATATTTCCGACTTCCAAAAGCCCCTTCTCTGCCTCGAAATCAAAATCTCCGTTGATATCACCCAACTGCAGGTGACAATTGCCTGCCTTTATACTTATCATGGCTGAGTTCGGGTCGGCGCCGGTGCCCAAGTCCTTCATAATAATGTTTCCGAAGCCCTTCACCTCTATATCGGCAACGCCGTTGAGTGCTGTTTGGGTTTCAAAATGTCCGGACTGTTTGGTCACCGCCAGGTACTCCTGGATGTATGAATCTTTCAGAACCACCTTGCCGGTGTCTGAACTAATATTCAGATTTTTCATAGCAATCCGGTTGTTGTGTTCATTATTTATAGTTCCACCCAGCGTTATCTCGCCATGCGAGGTAATCAGTTCCAGTGTCTTATCTGCCAGGGTGTTGGGAGCCACTATAAGATTTATTTTAGCATCACCACGCATAAGCCAGCCGTCCGGCTCTGCTATCTCAAAGGATATTACACTTTTGCCGCTCTCCTCAATAATATTACAGGAGTAAGTTGGACGATCCACCTCGCCCCACACAAAGCCGTTATACTTGTTGGAGTACACCACAGTGAGATTGTTATTCACATCCACTAGTTCATCATCGGTATTAACCCGGACTACTATGTCATAGCCCTTGGTGGTTACCCGTATGGTATCGGCATTCTCATAGTCTGAGGAAGTGAGTGCTATTTCATCACTGCGAGTCTTGCCATCTCCGTTTATATAGTGCAGCCCGAAATAGTTCACCCCGGGAAAAATCAACAGTATAGCGCCCAGGATTATAGCAATCCCCAAAAGGGCGGTGGCAACAATCAAAATAAACTTTGTAATGGTTGCAAAAAATCCCATGCAAACTCCTTCATCTTTTCTGAACTCAATTATACTATTAAAACACCGCTAAGTCAACGAGTTTTTCCAATTCATTATTTCAGAATCGCTTTTATTCGTCTGATGCCGCTGCTGCTGCTCTCCTCTTTCTGGATGACAAACTCTCCCAACTCTCCGGTACGCTTGGCGTGAGGTCCTCCGCATATCTCCCGACTGAATTCACCGACGGTGTACACCTTGACCTTGTCGCCATATTTGGACTCAAATATACCGATAGCGCCGCTCTCTTTTGCCTGCTGCAGTGTCATCTCCTGACACTCTATCTGAATATCCGCCGCTATAGCCTGATTGACTAGTTTCTCCACCTCAGCCAACTCCTCCGGGGTCATCTTGTGGTCACAGAGGAAATCAAAACGCAACCTCTCTGGGGTGATATTACTTCCCCTTTGTTCTACCTTATCACCCAACACCTTTCGAAGTGCCGCATTCAGCAAGTGAGTGGCAGTGTGCAGTCTTGCGACTCGCTCCTGGTCTTCCTGGCTTTCAACCTGCCCGACTCCGCCCTTGAACATAGCGCCCGAGTTATCCCGGGACTTCTGCTGGTGTTCGCTCAACGCCTCATTAAAGCCCTTTTTATCCAATTTTATACCCTTTTCACAGCACAACTCGCAGGTCAATTCCACCGGAAATCCAAAGGTGTCAAACAGACGGAAGGCAGTCTTGCCGTCCATCATATCACCCTTTTTCAGAGTGGATATACAGCGGTTGAACTCCTTGAGTCCACCCTCCAGAGCATGCTGGAACTTGACAATCTCTGCTGTCAGTTCATCGAGAATAAACTGCTCTTTAACTCTAAAGTTCGGAAACTCTTCAGCATAGAAATCCAGAAAACACTTTGCCACTTCGGTGAGGCTTTCCGCTTGGATATTGAGCGCCCGAGCAGAGTTTACCGCACTGCGTATCAGTCGTCTCAACACATAGCCCTGACCAGTGTTGCTCGGAGTGGTCGGGTTTAGGTCGCCCAGCAGAAACACGCTGGCACGGAGGTGGTCACAGATTATAGCAAAGGGTCGGCTCTCCACTTTTTTGAAGTCGAATTTGGTGCCGCTCAACTTTTCCAGCAGCGCAATGGAGTCCTCAAAGCAGTCATTCTGATAGGTGCTCTCAAAACCGTTCAAGGTGCTTACAACCCGCTCCATACCCATACCGGTATCCACATTTTGCTGTGGCAGTTTGCGAAGGGGGCTGCCTGGTTGGTCTATGATAAATTCCATAAATACATTGTTCCAGATTTCCACCCATTTTCCACAGTCGCAGGAGGGGTCACAATGTTCGGAGCAAGCCGGTTTACCGGTGTCAAAAAAGATTTCGGTATCCGGTCCGCAGGGTCCTGTTCCGCCGCCGACCTCCCACCAGTTGTCCTTTTTGGGAAAGTAGAATATCCTGTCAGCGTCCATACCGCAACTCTTCCAGATGCTGGCACTGTAGTCATCCCGAGGCACATCTTCATCGCCGGCAAATACTGTTACCGCCAGGCGATTTTTAGGTATGCCCAGCCACTTGGCATCGGTCAAAAATTCCCAACTCCAGGTTATCGCCTCTTTCTTAAAGTAGTCGCCCAGACTCCAGTTGCCCAGCATAAAAAACAGGGTGTGGTGACGGTTGTCGCCCACCTCTTCAATATCGTTCGTCCTCAAGCAAGGTTGGATATTAAAAAGTCGGGTGCCCATCGGGTGCGGCTTACCCAGCAGATATGGCACCAGCGGCTGCATTCCTGCGGTGGTGAAAAGAACGGAGTTATCCGCCGGAATAAGAGAGGCTCCCTCAATCTCAGTATGTTTTTTTTCGTTCCAGAACTGACGCCATAATTTCATCAGTTTTTTGCTTGTTAAATCTTTCATAATCATCCTATCTTTTAAGGCAATTTCCCTAAAGATCGAGCCGTTCCAGCCCCCTCATTCTCTTTGAGGTCGGGCGCATAAAACTATGCGCAAAACTATCAATTGTAGGGGTTTATTTCCTTTAATCGTTTATTATTGTAACTAAAAGGCACCCTAAAGTCAAGGACTTTCTACAAACTGGTTGTTTTTGCATAAAAATGTAAACTTTCTGCAAAATATCAGCAAGGAGGGGAATATGCTGACAAAATCGCTAAAAGAAAATGTTGAAACCTTTAAAAAGCTGTTCCACCAGTCTGAGGATTTGATTGTGCGGGAATTTATTTCATTTCAGAACACCCCGTCTGCACTACTCTATCTGGACAACACTATAGACAAACAGTTTCTCATCAGCGGACTGATTCGCCCGCTGCAGGAGATATCGGTACCCAAACCCGAGAATCAGTGTGCTGCAAAATATGCTATGCAAAACATAGTCGGTTTTTCCAACCTATCGGTGGAAAGCGAGGAAACCCCACTGCTGGAGAAAATTACCAACGGCTATGGTATAGTTATGTTTGAAGGCTGTGATAATGCAATCTCTGTAGACTGTACCAAGTGGGTGATTAGGCTTCCCACTGAGCCGCCCACCAACGCTGTCCTCAACGGCCCCCGTGAGGGCTTTGTGGAGGATGTGGTCACTAATGTTGCCCTTATGCGAAAGCGGCTAAAAACGCCCGATGTAGTGTTTGACCGAATGGAGATTGGACGGCGTACCAAGTCACAAGTTCGAATTTGCTACATAAACGGTATTGCCGACCCCAAGATCGTTAAAAACATAAAGGATCGGCTGAAAAAAATTGATATAGACGGGATTGTGGACTCCAACTATCTGGTGGATTTCCTAAACGACCGGCGCCATAGTATATTTCACCAGATTGGACGCACTGAAAAACCGGATATCGTCACCGCCAAAGTGCTGGAGGGGCGTGTCGCCATAATGGTGGACGGTTCCCCTATTGTGCTGACCCTGCCCTTTCTGCTGCTGGAGGACTTCCAGAGCAGTAATGACTACTACACCAGCCCCAGCCGTGCTACCTTTCTGCGTTGGCTTCGGTTCGGCGGCATAGCGCTGGCAACGCTGTTGCCTGGCTGCTATGTAGCGGTAATAATGTATCACTACAAAATAATCCCCATAAAACTGCTGACCAGCATCTCCAATAGTATTCAGGGAATTCCCTTTTCGCCATTTCTGGAAGTACTGTTTATCATCTTTCTCTTTGAGATGCTCTATGAGGCAAGTCTGCGCATGCCCCGGTATCTGGGACTGGCACTCTCAGTCATCGGAGCGCTGATACTCGGGGACACCGCAGTTAAGTCCGGTCTAGTCAGTCCGCCAGCGGTTATGATAGTAGCCCTGACCGGAGTTATGAGTTACACTGTACCGGAACAGCACCCTCAGGTGTCATTCCTGAGGATTATATTTACCATAATAGGGGGAGTTCTGGGGCTCTATGGTATAATTATGAGTTCGCTGTTTTTGGTGGGATATCTGGTGAACATCCAGAGTTATGGCGCTCCCTATCTTGCACCGATCGGGCCCTATGTGCCCAGCGACCAGAAAGACGGCTTCATCAAGGGGAATGTCACCAACCAGATTACCCGGCCTAAAAGTTTTCCGAACATAAATTCCAGGAGGCTTAAAAAATGAAAACGCTGACCTCCCGTCAATTTATCCTGATATGGCTTTTCCTTTTTGTGGGCACCAAACTTCTGACGCTGCAGCCCTTTGTTCACGAAAGCGCAGGCAAGGATTCTATCTGGTCTATGGTGCTTTCTGTCGGGCTGGATTTATTGATTTTATTCTTCTGTGTTTGGCTGATGAAGCGCAATCCGCACACCACCTTTTTTCAACTTCTTAAAAGGTCGCTGGGCGAGGTTGTTTCCCGTGTGGTTTTGCTACTGCTCTTCGTCTTTATATTACTGAAAGCGTTGATGCTCTACCAGGAGACATACTCGCTCTTCTTACAGTTGCTCTACGAGGATTTGCCAATACTGGTCTATGTGATGACGGCTTTTTTTGTGACCGGGTACTTCGCCATCCGGGGCATCCGGGTGATCGGCAGAACACTGGAGATTTTGTGGGTTTTTATATTGATTGGGGTTGTGACATGTGCTATAACGGCGCTCTCCAACCTGGATTTTAAGTACATTTTGCCCTTTTTCGAGGACGGCTTTACCCAGACCCTGGATGGAGTTAAAAACTCAATATTTTACTACGGAAACGGTATAATATTGCTCTGTTTTATGGGTCGAGTGGACTTTAATAAGAAATTTCATCTTAAACTATGGCTCAGCACTTTGGCAGGAACGGTTCTGGTGTTGGGGCTCAGCCTGCTATTCTTTGTTATCTACGGGCCGACTGTCGTTTATATTGAGTTCACTATCTCAGACCTGCCACAGTATAGTTATATCGTTTCCGACCTGGGACGCCTCAACTGGCTGAGTGTGGTAGTCTGTACCATTGCACTGTTCCTGGTGAGTTGCATCTTTCTATATGCACTGGGACTGCTGGGGCGCTGGATTACAGGATTCCGTAAACCCTTTTTTCCAGTAGGCGCATCGCTAGTGACCATTGCAGTCCTGGCTCTTATCAACGAGTTTAGCATTACACTTATGGAGGAACAGATAAACAACTCCTGGAACTTTATAATTGGTGGGGTTCTTATTCTATACACCCTGCTTTGTCTATGCTACCTCATTTTTAAAAGGAGGAGAAAATGGATAACGCCATAAAATATCGGATTGTAGTCTGGGTGGTGGTGATTTTTCTGCTGATATTTTTACCCTCGGCAGTCATCCGGGACAGCCAGGCTCAGACCGAGGGACTGGTCTCCGGACTGGGTATTGATGCCTCCCCGGAAGGGCTTGAGGTTTCAGTACAGTTGCTTATCCCCCAGCCCAGTACCGGCTATGCCCCGAGGACTATTATATCCTCTGCCGAGAGTTCCAGCATATTGGACTGCATCCGTTCCATTGAACTGAAGATTGGTCAGCGGCTGGGGTTGGCTCACTGCTATGTTGTAATTGTGGGCGACGAAATCTGCGACCGAAACCTAGCCGAGGTTTTAGACTTTCTGGTTCGCAGTAATATTATGGGAAACAACACCGCCCTGTTTCATACTGAGGGCACTGCCAAAGAACTGTTGGAGGTGACCTCGCAACTTAGTGCCGGCGATGTCAACAATTTGCAGAACCTCACTAAGTACGACAAGGAAAACTATGCTGCTGCCAGTCTCAGCCTGATTGATTTCTATAAGCAATACCTCTCGCCGGCATCCTGTTCGGCTATAAACACAGTAGGAATCAACCAGACCGCTATGGAAAAAGGTCAGTCCGGTGGTGGTGGCGGTGGCAGTGAGGAGGACTCTTCTTCTGGGGCGAGTGACAGTGCGGGCTTAGGATATTCCGCCTCTGAGAATGTCCTGGATGACCGGGGCAAGGTGGCAATCTTTAAAAAGGGAGTTCGGGTGGAAATCCTGGAAAAAGAGGATGTGGAGAAGATATCACGATTAGACCCGACATCTCAGCGGACTTTTATCGACCTGGAAAACTTCACCGACCAAAAACTTAACAACGCAAAGATCAGCCTGGTTCAGACTGGCAAAAACCTTTCCTTCAACCCAAAACTGGTGAACGGCATCCCCGTTTTGGAAGTTAATACAACTCTGATTACCCGAATTGAAAGCATAGAGAATGATGACGGTTTCATCTACACCAGTCATAGCAATTACTACACCCCGGCATTTGTGGAGACAGTCCGGAACAAGGTCAAGCAGGATATCGCCGATGCTATCGCTAAGATGAAAGAGGGTAATTATGATATTATTGATGTTTATTCCCTCTTTAACATAAGTAACTCAGTAGGGTGGAAGCAGTTCCTGGCAACCCTGGAAAACACTGAAGACTACCTGCAATGGCTGGAGGTCTATGTCAATGTCAGCGTGATAAATAGAGAGTAAATAAAAAAAATCCTTGACGGTTCAAGGATGCTCCGCTCTTTTAAAAGCATACTAAATAACTTCTTGGTGAGGATTATCTCCCCGCTACACAATCTCTGGCTTAGACTTTTATGAGGGAGTAAAAAATGAATAGATTATCTCGCTGCTACAAACTCTACGGCTTAGATCACTCCGGAGATTCCCGGGGCGGGTTCAGTATTAAAAAAACCTCATCAGCCAGGTGGAAAAGAAAGTTGAACTGCCGTTGGCTCAGACCATAGGAAAATCAAAAAAACCTGGTCAGGCAAGTAAAAAAATGCTTGAATGATACCTGGTGCAGACCATTGGGAAGTTCAAACACTGAATCATCAGACAAGTAAAAAAGAAAGTTGAACTGCCGTTGACTCAGACCATTGTGAAGTTCAAAAAACCTGGTCAGGCAGGTTAAAAAAGTTGAACTGCAATTTGCACAGACCATAGGAAAATCAAACACCACCTCATCAGACAAATAAAAAAAGAGGGGCACACCCTCTTTTTTATATAATCTTATTGTAGATGCCGGCGATTTCCACCAGCGTTTTGTCTAAAGTTTCGGCTCGGATTTTCTGCCCTAGTTCCAGTTCCTTCTTTTCCAGCAGTGCTGCTGCGTTATCGGTGTGGCAGGTTGACAGCACAAAACATTTTGCACCGGAGATAAACAGTTGCCGATCCAGTGTTATGCGACAGTTGCAGAGGTCGCTGAGTTGGGATATTAGCCGTTTCTCATCTTCGCCCACATCATCCCGCACTGTGCCTATAAAAGTTATGCTGCCGGCAGTCTCGGTGTTTCTTGCAATTGCCATCATCTTTTTAAGCGCCACAATAGCGGATACCTCAATGCCAAACTCCTGAGTGGTCTTAGGCAGGCAATAACTGTATGCCCGCACCACTGAAAAGAGGTCATCCACCATAAGTGCAACATCCTCGCCCTTTTCGCAGAGCACCTTTGCCCTTTCTAGTGCAAGTTCCAGTATATACATCTGCCGAAACGGAATCATATCGAACGCTGAGAAAGCGTATTCCACCTCGGTGTTGCTGAAGTCCAGTTTGTCCTCAGGGCGCTTGTCCACTGCCACAAAGATGACCTTGACCTTTTCGCTGTCCAGTGTCTTTGCCATTTCATACAGCAGAGTAGTCTTGCCGGAGCCTCTCTCCCCTCTCATAATCACTCGCTGACCTCTGCCGATAGGACACAGATATTTAGTAAATATCAGCATTGGGTTTTTCCAGAGCGGAAATGCCTGGTTTGGCGCTATACTCTCCAGGTCACTGAAGTTTTTCCGCTGCAGTTGTGTAGGCTCCACCCCGTTCAGGGTGACCACTGCACTCAGAATCTCTATCTTTTCACATTGTGAAAAAGTACCGCGTACCAAATCCCCGGAACGCAAATTGTAGTGCTTGACCATACTTGGAGACACGGCAATTATGTTAGCATCATTTATCTTGTTTAAGCCGTCTATATGCAGAGTACCCCAGCCGTTTGGCTCAATCAGAACAATTCCCTCAGCACGGGGCAACGATTCATCCACCACAAATTGCTGTTCCAGCACATATTCTGGCATACTTACTTTGAGCATACCGCCCAGCCCCTCAGGTTCTCGAACCGGTCGCACCCAACTGCCCTGCTCCCACGAAGTTGCCGCCTCGGACTTTTCCTCTTTCTCCAGATTTTGCTTATCCCAGGCTCCACTGTATCCGGTAAAAATCTTGGGCGGTCTGCCCTTTTTATTTTTCGGCACAAAAGGTTCCAGTTGTCCGCGAACTACCTGCAGAATCTTCTCAATCAAGTGGTTTTTTTTGTAGGTAGTAGGAAGATGCACCCCTACATTTCTGGCAATCTCACGAAGTTGAAAAATTCCATACCTTTGCAGTTTTTCCTCAGAGAATTCTTGAATGCTAAGCATTATTTAACACCTCTTGGTTCTATTTTAAAAATCATACCACAATATTTTAAAAAAGTAAACCATTTAGAGAAAATAAAATTAGACTATTTTTCTAAATAAAGAACATAGAGCCTGAAGGCTCTATGTGGTAAACTGAGCAAAACTCAATGTTTGTCAACAGTTTACAGAGATAGTATATGCTGTTTTGACTAAATTATACTATGATTACATAAGCATTTCGCCGTCGTCGGTGAGGATGACCTTCATCACATTGAGGTCTTCGCCGGTGTTGGCATCAATGTAGATGTAGTAGATATTGCCCTCTTTTATGCATTTGAATTCCCAGGCAAGTTTTTCGCCGGAGTATTCGCCAGGAATAACGGTCAGTTTTTCAGACAACACATCGAGGAAGGAATCCAATCCGCTCTTTGCCACTGCCTGTTTAATACCTGGGGTCAGTTCGGTTCGGGTAGTATGGTTAAAAGCCCAACTGCGAGCCTCCCAGCCCACCACTGCTCCGTCTGCCCGTGAGATTTTAACTTTAATCATATCCGGATAGATAATCACGCCGTCCTGCACATAGACCAAATTGCAGTACACAAAGCCCTCACAGTCGGTACTCCAGACTACTTTGGCATCTTTAATGCCCACCAGGGTGGCAAATTCCTCAGCGAGTATCTCGCACTCCCTGATAGTCTTATTGCTGGCACCGGCATCTATTCCGCTCCCAAGTTGCAGCAACAGACCGCCCTGCTTAGTCACCTGCGCATAGGCATCATCGCCGTCCTTTTCCAGTATAAAGTTCCAGGTCTCAAAGTCGCCGCCGGCAGTTTCGCCGTTGGCGGTGATATCCCAGCCCTCAAACCACTTTTTTAACAACAGTTCTGCCTCAGTGGCGCTGACAGTGTTGGAGCCCAGACCTTTGATTGCTTTTTGTTCTAGCGACTCGCTGAACGGGCCGTCATATATCAGTTGTGGGTAGTCCACTATGTCGTTGGAAAAACTCTGCCACTCGCCGCTGAATTTGTTGGAGTTGGAAAGTGGGTCGCCGATATTATCCACAATTGAGTAGCCGGCATTTATCATATTAGCCATACGGTTCAGTTCAAATTTAACTTTGACACAGGAATCATAGAGTTCACTCAGTTGGTCGTATTCGTCCAGTGTAATGTCCTGACCATTTGCCATTTTTTCCCGCAGTGTGTGAGTGTAGCCGCCCAACTGGTTTACAAACTTCAGCGTCTTGTCTATGGAGTTATGTTCCAGCGGCAATGAGGACAGTTTGTCCTGGGCGCTGTTGCAGAGGTTTACCACCTCGGCAAGATATTTTTCCTTCATAGTATTCTTGGTGACAACTGAAAACTTACTGAGTTTGTTTTCCATATTGTTGACATCGTCGGATAGCGCATAGAAACTGTTCTGATAGAGTGAATTCAACTGCTGCCTATAGTCTGCTACTGTGGAATTGGTGAGTCCCACCACCATTCCGGTAACTGCCACGCTCACCGCAACAATAGCCGCACATATGACAATGGTTAAAGAAAATTTATTCATTTTTGACCTCCCTTAAATTGCAAAGTTGTGTTTGCCGATTTTAACAACTATTTGCCTCGACCATATCCACGAACTGGTAGCCGTGGCTGGATTGTAGTAGTAGATTGCCCCATAGGAAGGGTCCCAGCCGTTCAGAGCATCTCGTGCGGCGTTGTAAGCGGTGGTGTTCGGCTCCAGATTTATCTGACCGTCACTGACCGCAGTAAAGGCATAGGGCTGATAGATTACCCCAGAAATGGTATTGGGAAATTTAGAACTTTTGACCCTGTTTAAGATTACAGCACCCACTGCCACCTGACCGGCATATGGCTCACCCCGTGCCTCAGCGTGTATGCACTTTGCCAGCAAGTAGAGGTCGTTGTTAGTCTGAGAGGTCAGACTCATCCCGAGCGCAGCGGCTGTCTTGCTTCCCACAATGCCGTCGGCAACCAACTTGTTTTTGCGCTGAAAGGCAACCACGGCGGCACGAGTCTTGGAACCATAAATTCCATCGACAGCACCAGTGTAGTAACCCCAGTTTTTGAGTTTAGTCTGCACTGTGCGAGTCTGTGTGCTGGTAAGAGCAGCCTCTACTGAGACCTGCTCTTGATATGTAGTCTGTGCCGTAGTATTCCCCACCACTCCGAGTGAGGCGATTAGCATCAAACATAGCGAAAGTGTAACTATTTTCAATGATTTCTTCACTTTTTTACCCCTTATTAAAGAATTTTTTGATGATTTCTGCAAGTTGTGATTTGTATACTACCCCCTCTCCGCTGGAATCGGCAATGTTCACAAAGCACATCGGAGGGTAGGCAATGCACCACCAGTTGTCTCCGGCTGCCGCCCCCAGGTTGATGATAAGAGCATCGTAGATATCCCCCTCCAGTGTCAGGTCGGCATAGTTGCGGGTGGGGAATTGTTCGCTGGTAATGCTAGCACTACTGGTATAGCCAAAACCGTTCTGAGCCAGCACCCGGTTGGCAGTTTCGGTCACCAGCGCCAAGTTGTTGTCCATAATTTCCATAGCCTTTTGCTTGGTGTCCGCCTCCGCAAAGAGTGGAGCAAGCACACTGACCACCTCGTCTTTAACCTTGAGTTTGACCTGCTGGTCTGCCGATGAATTACTGTTTGCCCTGATATGTATTCTCAAAAAGTCATCGGCATGCAAGGCGTTGTTGTCCACTGCGGAGCCCGGCAGAAAAAGCAATCCCCCCAGGATAGCGAACGCTAAAATTACCACTGCAAACACACCCTTCCCGTTCTCCATAAGTCCCCCTCATCGTCGTTATTATCTACTCAAATTTAGTTTCTAAACATAAAAAATGCAAAAAAAGCACCAAATTTTCATATTTTGATGCTTTTTTACCCGGTTTTTTTGCAAATTGGAAATCAGCCTTTTAAAATCTTCTGACGGTATACAACTACTTGAGTTGGTTTTGCGATTGGAAAAATCAGGTCGGGGTTCTGCAACAACAGCATATCCGGATTGACCGAAAGTGCCTTTGCTATATCCCAGAGTTCGTTAGCCTCGGACACCACATAGACGCCCATCGCTGCTCCCCTTGACTTGACTGGCTCGCCGAGAGTCACTCCGCTGACTACCACATCCTCTCTTTCACGGGTTGCCGTCACCTGGATGTTCAGGTCTGCCAGAATGTCTATCTCCTTGGCTTTCTTGTTGCGTGCCTCCAGTTCTTTAACCACCACATTGGCGCTGACCTGATCGCCATCTAGCAGCCCGTCACATTTGACATTTATCTCAAACGGAATCTCTGCCTGAATGGACTGCAAGGTCTGCTCTTCATCATCCAGCAGATAGACTACATTAGCCAACACTGTGCCTGTTGCGGTGACCGTTTCGTCTGCCGCAGTCACAGTACCGGGCAGCACAAAAGCGGAGGATGTGGCAAGCACACGGTCTATCCTTGCAGTGTCCTGTGCCAGTACAATATTGCCGTCCACCTTTTCAGAAGCGAACTTTTGGCAGACCAGCGTCTGATTGTTAAAACTCTCCAGTTTCATCTTGATTTCATTGTCCGGACAGAAGGCATCCACCACCGTTTCGAATTCTCGCTCTGCCAACACATAGGCGTTAGCCCGGAATTTATTCTTCAGTACCACCACTCCTTTGGAACTGTTTAACTCTCCGTGCACCTCAAAGTTATTACAGGAGGTATAGAGACTGGCTCGGACTTCCTGTCCGGCGGATACTCCAGTTGCTAAAATCTCCTGATTGAAGTCAGTGGTATAACTTTGGCTCTTAAGTTTCGGCTTTTCATCGCTGGTCAGATAGACCAGGTTAGTCACCACCTCACCCTTTAGGGTTATCAAATCAGTGGAGACCGAAGTTCCGGTCAGCACACCATAACTCTCGGTCAGCAAAATCTTCGATGCTGAAGACGGCGAGTCTATTTCGGTGGTCAGTTCAAATGTCTCTGAAACAGCACTGGTGATGTCACTGCACTTTACCACACCGAATTTTTGATTTGCGGGCGCTGCATTCTGTACAAACTTTATAGACTGCGGCACCAGCATAACATACTCCACCCCGATTAAACTTACCAGACTGATTCCGCTGTCGGTCAGCCCGATATTTTCCACGCCCAGGTTTTTTGCGGTGACAATAACCTTTGTTTCGGCAGTCAGCGAGGAGGAATTAAAACTGGTGGAAAAATTAGCCTGTCCGGTTATCGCCAGGATTTCCCCCTCTTCAGACAGCGCCAGTGCCTGCACGCAGACATGCCCCTCCGCTACCACACTGCCAGCATTTTGCACCACGCTTTCCACGCACGGCAAACCCTTCACCGACAGCACCTTAACCAGTTTTTCACCTGTTGAACTTGTCAGACTAATAGCAGTCTGCGTCTTCTCTTCCCCTATTTTAGTGGTGTACCTTGTTTGAATTTCCTTTATTTGTGGTTCCAAAGCCATCTTCGCCCCCTCCCTGAGAATATTGATATATTCTATTT
>CAYIZA010000006.1:0-1153 GCA_964367965.1 uncultured Christensenella sp.
CAAAGTTATAAACAGTTTCATTGTCAGTAGTGTAATTTTCAGTAGTGTCGGTGCTTAATTTAACATTATTATCCTCTCCATATTTTTGATACCACCCGGAAACGGTCGATTCCATGTTGGTATATGTTGAATTTGTTATTATAACATTACTAGCCATAGTGGCTCTTAATCTGGTTCCAGAGAACTTAGTTTTTAAGTACCCATCTTCTGTAAAAGTTGCACCCCCATGTAGACCTAAGGCTAAAATAACTGCTACATTTAGGTATATACTTGCTGTAGAACTGGTAGCCCCCACAATTCTTTCATAAGGGAATAGCTTATTATAAACACTGCTTACATACAACCTGCTCTCCACAACATACTCAGCGCTGTCAAAGTTGTAATAAATCCTCCTTGCTCGATTATCTGTCACATTTATTCCCGATGCACTTTTGATTTTTGCCAGCACTGGTCCTGTGAGTTTGTAATCCTCTCCTCCGTATGTTCCCTCATATGTTCCAAACTCTACTTCAATCTCCTGATAGTAGCCCTGGTTGTACTCATCGCCTTTAACCTCAAGCCTGAGGGTGTTGTTTCCGAGTTGGACATAGCCTGGGTTCGCGGTCAGTCCGGTTTCAAAGAAATCGGCGATCTTGTATCCATCGTACATAAGAGCATCACAATGCAATGGGTCGAAAGCGAAGTTTTTCGCTTTAAGGTCATCCCCGAACTCCATAGTGTTTGAGGTGCCGGCGTCATACAATTCATCTCCTGACGTCTTGACATTGCTCTGCACGATTCCCAGCCGATAATCCCTTGAGAAAGACGAAGACCTTGTTGGTGTAAGGGTTATGCCATTCTCATCTGTACTGGCGGTTGCATTCAACGGGTTATCCGCACGCCTGTATGCAAAGGTCACATCAAATTTTTCCGAACTGGCTACAAGCCCTCCCTTGAGGATTATCTTGGCGGTGTATTCGGCGCCTGGAGAGTTTGCTAGTGCGCCTTCAATAGCACTGAACAACTTTTTATAGTCATTATAAAAATCTTCGATATCATAGGTTTTTCCGTCTATTTCAATATAACAATTATTTGCCAGAGAGTTTGATTCGTTAGAAACAAAACGGCTGATCGCATTTTCTGTTGTTACCGTGCTTTTCTCTTTCAGAATGTA
>CAYIZA010000006.1:1253-6409 GCA_964367965.1 uncultured Christensenella sp.
CAAAACGGCTGATCGCATTTTCTGTTGTTACCGTGCTTTTCTCTTTCAGAATGTAGTTTTCACCGCCCTCCTCTTTAGTGCCGAAGCCTTCTTGCCATTCATAGCCAAAGTTAAAAATACTGGCATCACCCGCTAATTTCAACTTCATCGGCCAGCTAAATTCATCAGACTTAGTGCCGTAGACACTGTAGGAGTTTCCTGAATCATTAAAGGTATAAACAGGTGTGATGCTGACCTTCCACCAGCCATCAGCGCCCTCCTTTATATCTAGATTGGTGATATTAGTCCAATTAGCGAAGTTGAATAGTGAGTTGGCAGCCTTAGCCAGGTTCATGACTTTTGCGCCTTCTTTATCCTCCACGTCCAGTGTGGTTTGCTTCATCACAAAATCTGTCCAATCAGGCTTTTTCCAACATGATGTCAATGTCACAGAGTAAGTGATATTTTTGTAGTAGCCGTTGATGCTGTCGCTGACAGTGAAACTCAGTGGAATATCGTTTGGAGTAATTAAATATTCTTCCTCAATTGGAGTAATTAAATATTCTTCCTCAATAAGGGTACCGTAGCCAAAAGTACCCACGCTCAAGCCTCCAACATCAAAGTCACGGTAGAAAATAAGGTTATGAGCGCTGTAACTGTTGCCGTCTATAGTGGTACTTTCCACCCAGAAGTCACTGCTGAGAGTGTCGTTATTTCCACTGAGCACATATGCACGAATTTCAACCTCTGTACCGTTGGCAATTCCATTATAATCAAAGAATTCGGTAAGCCAGACCATGATAGATATCCCCTCTTGAACTTGCGCCAGCGAGAACACTGTGGCAGCAGATTTAGTTCCATAGGAAACCTGGAAGGTGAATTTTATACTGCTGACGAAAGTATTCCCATTTGGCATGTTGTATTTTGATGCAAACAGTTCAGGGTTTGCGACAAAGGTATAATTGCTGTTGTACTTATCAAGATTGGTTAGAATAGCATCTTCCCCTATTGTCACAACCTGTGAGCTGATCGTACCATCGTCCAACCTAAACCTCAACTCCCAATCAAGATGCTCTAATTCTCGTTTGATTACACTTTCAAAGCCAAAGAAACCTTGAAGTTCGTCGTTATCGTTAAGCCGGTATTGAACTCCATCCTTTTCAATGTACCTGCCGTCTGTTTTAATCGGGTAATCCACGCCGTTGAGTGCTATGTGGGTAGGATTCTCACTAGGGTAAAGTTTGTAATCTGCATCATAGTTACCGTCGATATAGTAACCGGCTGTTGGTTTTTTCACTGTTTTATCATCCCCAAAACTGATTGTGAGGTTCTGACCGTCATAATTGGTGAGCGCCTGCGATTTAATCTGCAGAGTGCCCGGAGCATACAGCATAATCCAGTTAACGAGTTTGCTGTTTTCATCAAAGACCAGCGTCCAGGTTTCACCCTCAATCTTATTAACGACAGCGGAATTTTTATATATCTCCTCGGCAGGGGTTTCCTCATCACTGTCTTTTTCTGCTCTGCTGAACACCAGGCGGATGCCGTCGGCATTCTCGGAGACATTGGAAACTACAACGGTCACCCTTGGATTACTGTTATTTTTATCGGATGCTTTGATATAAACATTTCCATTCTGAGTGCCGATTCGGTCGCCGCTTAGGGTGAATTCACTCACGGTAGGCGATTTCAGACGCATAAAGTTATTGAAATCAAAGTTTTTACAGGTGCTGTTCCGAACATTTGGATACCACAACTGCATCCTCACCTCATAGGTATCGCCCACCACATTGGCAGGGTAAGCGCCAAACAGCCAGGAGTCGATAAGAGAGTTCAGAGTTATTATGTATTTTTTATTATCGTCAGTTGACTCAGAGTAGGAACCTATGCATCCGTCAGGAAAGGACTTAAAGGCATCGTCAGCATAATATCCACACCACACTTCTTCGCCGCCATTCAACCACAGCAGCACTCCATCGGTGTTGACAGCATTCTCTACCCCGTTTATAAGGGTACCGTTCAACCGAACGCCCATTTGTATGTAGACACCGTTTTCTGTAACAACATCTTTGACTAAGGACATAGTCATAACAAAACTGGATGCTTTGGTCGGGTCAGCGCCCTCAATCGGATAGTTTAAGTATCCACGGCTGTTGCTGATATCAATGCTTAGGTCTTCCGGAGTGGCGCTTATTAACCATTTCACCGCATTTCGGTTGCCTTCAATGGAGTCGAGATACATGCTGCCGCTAATTGCAATCGCTTTAAAGGTGAGGTAGTTGTTTTTCACTAAATCCTTGTTGTAACTCTTTACCAGCCCGAGGGTGGACTCTGAGGTAAAGGTATAGTAGTAAAGTGACAATTTGTTATCCCACTTAATTTGTGACCATTCCAAAGTGACGGAGCCGTACACCTCGGTACCACTCTCTTCTTTATAGTTGGTAATCACAACCTGTTGAATTCCGCTAGTTGCAATATGTGTCCAGTAGAGGGTAATCTCCTGTATCGATGATGATTGCTTGCTAAATTTCGGATCCTCCAACCGCACATAGTGCTGAACCACTTTGTCAGCGATAATTTCAGACTCCAGCGCAGTATTAGTCACCGCCAAAGCCTTGACTTTAAGGTAGTAGGTGCCGGCAGTATATTTCAAATTGCTGGCATTGGTGAACACTTTGGTGATATCCAAAGTTATCAGGAAATAACTACCCTTGTCTTCTACAGTGAAGAGATCGCTGTCGGAGTTGTAACTAATAGTTAGCAGCGGTGTGTTTGCTAAATTAAATATAGTCAAATCCAGGTTCTGTGGGTAGTTGTTTCCCACTTTCTTAACTTCTACAGTCAGAGCAACTTCTTTGTTTCCGTCTGCCCAAGCCTCTTGCTGGATAGCAGTTGCATCAATCATCACTCCGCCATCATAGGCATATGAAATCATATTTCCAGCACTGTCCACTATCAGAGCATTGCTCAATTCCCAAGGCGCCGGCACAAATTTCTGGACAGCAAACAGTGTTCCGTCGTCATATTTAGTCGTTTCTCCGGTCAGTATCAACTGGATTCTGTACCAGCCGCCGACCAGCGCTTTAGTAGTGGCGTCATAGAGGGCGGTTGCACTGAGTATTTCTTTCAAAGACAGCGCAGTTGTTTGTGTAGCACCGGTCAGTGTGAATATCGCTGCGGTGCCCAATTCAGACTGGTCGAGGGTGACTGTGGTTGTAACCTCTCCTCCCTCAGTTGCTGAATACCTGATGATAAGTTGGTATTCCACAGGAGTTGAACCGTCCCCATAAGTCAGTTGCGGGTCACCCACAAAGTATGGGTTGAAGTTAAGGCTCCAGTTAAAGTTGTCAGTGTTCACATTCCAACTATAGTCGGCAAAACTGTTCTGAGCAAGAGTCGTTTCCCAGTCAAATAGGGCACACTGTACCCAGGCGTTAGGCTTGTAGTTAGCATTAGAAAAGCTTACAACGCAGACTCTGACATCGTTGTAATTAGCACCGTCCAGGACATCGCCTGCCCACAGCAGGTTTTTTATATTCATTGTGTATTCGTGTTTGTTGCCGTCACGCTGCCCAAGTGGAATATCCAGTGTAAAGGTATTGCCGTTCACCCAGACTTGGAAAGCGGTGGCTGTCTTGCCTGGGTCTTGGAAATACCACAACAGATTGCCGTAGTATGGGCTTGCGGTAGAGGTTTCCACTTTCACCCCGGTCACATTATAAGGATAAATATCCTGGTGAGTGTGGCTGAGCAAGTCAGTGCTTTTTTCACTAGCATTTGGCATTTTGCCTGCCAGGTCGAGCAGGTCGCTGCTGTCAGCAGTACTGTCCAGCATTGCCTCCACGCAAACCTGGTATTGGTAGTCGCCCACAGTTTGAGCCACACCGCTTCGCAGTGCCTCGGTGTTGTTGATATATTTTATCATTTCAAATCGGAGAGTGTTTCCCTCAAGGGTGAAGTAGCCAGCCAGGGCACTCTCAGCCCAACTCCAACCCACACCTTCCCGAACGCCTCTTGCCTTTTCCCAAATCTGGTAGGTTGGAGTGGTGCCGGTGTAGGTAACCTTGATTCCGATACGGTAACTGATAGCGTTGTAGTCCGATATGGAATCTTTCAGCAGCACCTTGTAGACCAGGATACCGTCCACCAGTGGATTATCCAGAGTCCAGTTAAAGGAGGTGCTGGTCACTGCGGTACGAGTACTCTCCCAATCCACAGGCGCTACTGTTACTTCAGAAAGCACAGGGGTTTTCAGGTTAGACAGGTGTTTGTAGACTGCAGACTGAGCAGACAAATCACTGTTTAGTTGCCAGTTTGCAATCTGGGCTGAAGTTGCCATTTCCCGCACCCGGAAGACATAGTCTGCCGCACGCAACGCTGAGTTTGCTTTGATATATTCCAGAATATCCTGAGTAGTACCGGACACTGTAAAGGTGCCAATCAAAATGCCGTCGCCGACAATTTGCCCATCAGCATACTCAAAGCCGTAGACCTCATATTGCGCACCTATTGCAGATACGCCATGTGTAAGAGTGAACTTATTGAGGCTGCCGTCATCGCTGTATCCAGTGGTAAATTGAGCCTGAGCCGGAGTATCCAGCCTCTCGTATACCGTCACTGTGATTGCTGTTTTGATATCGCTGTCTATGTAATAAATTCCGTCGCCGGTCGCCTGCAGACTGATAGTGTTTGTGCCACGGATTAGGTATGTCGAGATATCAACCTTGCCGCCGGCAGTGCTGATATGTGCCTCCACCTCGGTTCCATTGATTATAAGTCTGATTCCACTTGCGTTTGCAATAGTCTGCAGCAGTTCAATGGTCTTGGTGTTGAAGTTATCCTCAATCAGGTAATTTATCACCTCTGTCGGAGTGGTTTCACCATATACAGGTTCACCGCCGGCAATACCGGTTATGAAGGTGTCCACCCAAAGTTGCAGATAGTTCTCGGCGTTAAGTGTCAATGTTATACTGTTCTGTATGAGCAGAGTTGCAACACCACTTTCCAGGAATTGTGAGTTTGAAGTGTCTGGCATAGTGGTGATTCTCAACTCATAGTCGCCGGCGCTCAGAGCATCCAGCCAGTCCTTTATACTTACATAAAGGGTGCTTCCACTCTTAGACAATGCTTTATCAACGGTGTCAGCAAAGTCAGTTTCTCCGTACGCTAGGTAGGCA
>CAYIZA010000006.1:6509-13049 GCA_964367965.1 uncultured Christensenella sp.
TCCAGGTTAGTGCCGTTTTTCTTGTAGATTTCCAGTTTGTAAACTGCTTTTGCCGAAACCAGATTGCCGTCACTGGCTAATAAATCCTGCCAGTAGATTGTCTTGCCCGTTGTGCCATAGATAGGTTCCGAAGAGTAACCCAAGCCCACCTGAGCATAGGCAACAGTCCACACAAAAGTAGCGTAGCCAGAAGTATTGCTGCCTGGTGAAACTGCATTGGCTGGGTCTTCCATTATTTCCACAACCACCCGATAGGTGCCTGCCGGAAGCAGCGCTGCTGCCAGGTAGTCGGTTATATCAAAATCGTTGGTCGTTATACCCAGTTTGTTGTTAGATTCTTTGTAGATATCGTCCACATAGGTAATTGAACCATTCTGAGATTTGATAGAGATACGGTACAGTGTGGCACCGGTAACTTCATCCCAAGTTACCAGATAGTTGCCATCCGTTCTATCAACTTTAACATTGTTGACAGGACCATCTATAATTTGCGGCTCCAAAGCAGTGCCGCTAAAGTACATAGTCGCTACTACCGGATGCGCAGCAATGTTGCTCTCTAGCACAGTAAACGCCAGTTGGACTACACCCAGACTGTAGGTCAGATTCTTGCCAAGTGTAGTGCCATAATTCACTTTTACACGACCGCCGGCATAGGTGGTGTTGGTGTCGATTTCTCCAACACTCTTGAGGGTGATCGTTTTGCCATTGATTCTCAGGAAGTAGAGACTATCCCGATCTTCAGTGTATCCTAAATTGCCGAATATGTCGTCAAAACTGAAGTAGTAGTTACCACTCACTAGGGTCACCTGTATTTCGCCGAAATCGGCATCTGTCAAAATCACTGGAGCCCGAGCCACTGAAGTCATCAGCACAGAGGACGGGTTGATACCTGCTTCTGTATCTGTTGTCGCAGCGAAAATCATCACGCCGAACAGTGTGGTGACATTATCAGTTACAAAGGCATCACCAAGACTGAAGTTCTGGTAGGTGGTGCTGAACCAGCGAGTTTCTGTCCTGCTGTTTTCAATATCTGTCAGTGCAAAGGTATAATCAGCATCCAGGTAGAGTTTTCCGTCATTTATGTAGAGTTGTTGTGTTGCCACTCCGCCGTCGTTGTAGTACAGAGTGTACTCGCCGGTGATGGTGTTGAGGGTGTAGTACATATAGTAGAAGGTCATTCCGCTATCCTGGTATTCCCAACTGACAGTGCCGGTTGCATCATCCAGCGAAACCTCCTGCACCGCTGCTGATTTGTCACTGGTTCGCAGTTCATATACCGTGTTCACCGAGTTGGTGTAGAAACCAAAACTTTCCGGACAATCAACACCGATAGAGTACTCATCCAGTGCAGCGGTCTCCCAGCCACGAATCTGCACTTTAAAGACTATGTTATAGTCCAGAATCCAACCGTTGAATCCGTTGATATCCTCAATCGGCAACAGATAGGTCACCAGCACTAAATCACCTGTGGAGTCTATTGCACAGCCATAGTTTGCAGTAGTAAGGGCAAGGGTGGTTTTCTGTGGGCTGCTCTCAGTAGTCTGTATCTCCAGGTCAAAGCCGGTGAAGTTATCGCCCATACTTTCGAACGCTGTCTTATCGATTGCTATCTGTAGCGATACTGGACTGTCGACAGCCCCGTAATCGCTGCGCACGGCATAAACCTCTTCTGCTCCGCTCGCTGGCATTGCATGGTAAATCCAAAGTTTGTTGGAAACCTCACTCTGTCCATACAGAACCACTGCCTGGTAGTAGACACTGATCTCATAGATACCACGCTCCGGCGTAAAGTCGGTTGCGCTGAGAGTATAACTCTTGTAGTGGTCATCGCCTATTATCGCAGGCTGCCCAGCCAGATTTGTCTTGACTATCTGATTGCCGGTCATAAGGTTTTTAGCAACCACAGTAAAGCGCCCCGAGTAATCCGAGTTGGTAATGTATATAGTAAAGTTAGCCGATTCGCCAGTGCCTTCGGTTTCAATATATTCATCGGTGGAAAGAACCTCTCCGCTTACAAAACTTATTGTTGGTGTAGAAATAGAGTTCAGACTACACTGAAAATCCCGTTGTCTTTCGGCAGTTGATGTCAGATAGTACGCCGCACTGTTGCCCAGTGTCTTCATAAAGGATTTGTAGTTAATTCCGCCTTCAAATAATTTTGTATTACCGGCATCTTTCCAGGTGAATTGCAGGGTTCCATTGCTAGAAACAAGCAGGGTCATTCCGGCTAGGTTATAACTGTAGAGAGTACCCTCGGCTATAATCTCAGAATTTTCCCATAGATAAGTTGTGGAGTCAATCACAATATCAAATCCGGCGCCCCGGGCATTAAATGCAAAGGTTATTATCGGCTCGTTCGTCCAACTGGAAACTTTGAACTGGTAGCCGCCCGGAACGATTATAGTATCGCCATATCCGGTTGCCGTTACAGCATTCCAAGTGACTGTGAGGGTGTAACTCTGGCACTCTACCTCGAGTGAGGAAGTAGCGCCGAACTTTTCGCTATAGGTGTACGACTTGATTGAACTTAATGCACTTTCCCTATCCCAAACTGTCTGTGCTGAAGACACCGCAAAGTAGTAGACTCCAGTAGTTCCCGTACTGGTGTTGAAGTAGTTCTTAAGGTTGAAGACCCGTCCGGTGTCGCCACTTGCATAAGCAGAAAGGTCTACCAACTCAAGTTTGCTGATATCATTCTCAGTGCCTATATATATGTTGTATTTGTTCGCCAACACCACATCAGTGATTATGGTCAGAACGCCGTCCTCAATCTTGAAGTCCGGAGTAGCAAGCGATGGCACATACTCAAATTCTTCCGAAGTGGTCTGATCGCTTTCACGGTAGTAGTACATCCAGAGTTTGTCTGAAATGTAGGAGTACTCCACGCCGCCTATGTTTACCTTGTTATCTGAAAGAGTGTAATCGTCAGCATATTCTCCTGCGCTTACTGTCACTATATTTCCAGAAATGCTGTAACCGTTACCGTCAGCATCGCCATTAAAGTCTGCCTCTCCGATATCGTGTGCATTTGCTTTTACCGATGCACGATAGGTCGCCATTTCTCCGCTATCAAATCCTGCGAAACTGCTTGCATAAACCCTGACATAATTAACTCCGTCTATGTTAGTGTTCGCCGTGGCTGTAGTATTTGTGAAACTTGCTAAAACCACCCCTCCGGCGCCTATCTTTTCCAGCAACAGAGTATAAGTCGTGCCGTTTTTAACCGGCAAGAATTGAATATATAATCCGTTGATTGGATCGACACCTATCTCAAGTTCGGTCGGAGCATTCAGCACCACCGCCACATCCATGGTCAGAGTTTGCGCCACACTGTTGGCTTTTTTATCATCATTAGTACGGGCAATGAAACTGATTTCTACCCTTCCCACCTCGGTGAAGATGATATCTGTGTAGTACCAGGTGACACCGTCTATAACCATACTACTAGTTGTAGGCACAATGGCAGTGCCGCCGGTGGTGGTTCCAACGAATTGGTAGGCAACTCCAAACCATTTTACATATTTCACCAGGTCAGAGTCATACTTCCACAGGAATCTCCAACCCTCAGCGGTCTGCTCACTTCTCAGTTCCTCAACTGGAGTCAAATAGGTTTCATTCTTGTAAACATCTATAGTGTCAAGAAGTATAGTTCTTATATAATCCTGGTCGGCAGTTGGGTCTTGATATGGGAATTGTGAAGTATAAATTGCACTGTATTCCGCTGTGAACTTTGTTTCGCCATAGGTGCTGATATATTTGTTATCAATGTCAATCCAACATTCTATGCCGGACTGCCTGTCTTCAAAAATATTCTCCCAAATAACAGCCGGCTCTTCACCTGCCCCATCCAGTAGTTTGCCGCTCAAGGTATCATAAGTGTACTCCACGCCGTCAATGGTAACCTTACCGCCCACAATATCAAATTTTGAATCGCCGATAGTTACCTGAGACACGCTACTGTCCACGGTATAGAAGACAAACTTATAGGCGTTTGCAAATTTGTCGTTTCTGAAATATAATCTGTAGGATGCAATCCCCTCGTTGTCCACACTAAAGCGGATATAGACGTCTTTCATATTCGCCTGAACATAGTAGATGAATTCTGTAATCTGAAACTCTTCGCTGGTAGCAGATGCATATAGGCTGTCATTGGAATATGCCTTCACTATAACTTTGTCTTTATTCTGACCCGGAGTCAGGAAGGAACCGATATCACAAGACCAGTTGGTGCCTGACCTAAATATATTATCCGATGCATTATCTGAACTCAATACCACTATACCATTAACAAGCACCTGGCACCTATTGGTGTTGGAGTCAGTTGTCCAACTCAGTGTCATTGTATTGCTCCAGAAATCTACTCCTAACTGTACGGCACCGGTTATGACCGGTGTAGCCAGCACATGGAACACCTGATAATATGCAGCATCCGAAGTCTCACCGTCACTCCAGTAAGGTGAACCTGTAGCAAGTGCGGTAATGGTCAGGCTGTAAGTGTCGGATACAATCGTTGCAAAGTAAGTCGCAAGCGAACTGAGGGTTATCACGCCCCCTGTTACTGAAATAGTGTAGTCGCCATTGACAGCAAGGTCAAAGCCATCCTCGGTCTTAGTCTGAGTTATTATTAGGTCGGTGTTAGTACCTATTTTAGCAGGCTCGCCATTTACATTCAACTGGTATCCGATTGCCTTCTCTTCCAGGTTCCACAGCAGGCTGTCACCAACCACAGTCACTCCGGTCACCTTTGGTAAAGCGGATTTGAAGACACCCTCAACCTCGGAACCGTATTCCGAATCAGTGTAGATAGTGTTGGTAAGTCCGCCCTTTGCCATTACTCTGAAGTAGTAGGTTCCACCTTGGGCTATATAGAGATTGCCCTCTCCGTCCTTAAGTGTGTTGAGAGAAAGTGAGGTTGTGCCAGCCGCTACCGCATGGGTAACGATCTCGGTTTTCACCTGTTCCTCTCCAGTTCCCACAAGTTGATATATATCTACCAGGTAGCCGTTGCTATAACTAACCGAATTCCAGGCTAGAGTTGCTGCTCCGCTAGGATTCTGAGTATAACGCAGATTCGCTGGTGCCGCTAGTTGAGTTTCTATCTCCAGCACTTTTTCATTGCTTAAATCACTGTTGTCATAGAAGTCTTCATTTCTAACCGCAACCACCTGAATGGCGTAATAGCCCGCAGGGTTAAGTGTCTGGCTTCCAGTAAAAGAGGTGCTACCTGAAACGATAAATTCACCACTAGTTAAAACATTTTGTCCAGCCTTGTTGCGGATATATACACGATAGGTCTTTGCATGTTCAACAGCAGACCAACTAATTACTACATTGAGTCCGCTGGTTTGAGCAGACAACCCAGTTGGTTTATTCAACTGGTACCGGATTTCAATGTCATCCAGCAGATTACTCTGTGCGTTGACGACATTTGGATTATTGCTCTTGGCTTTTATATAGACGGTGTGTATCCCCAGCCTGGTAGTGTCGAGAACGCCCGAACTGTTAACTGGGTTCAGCGCACCTGAGATATCAACCTCGGTTATAACCGGGTTGTCAATAGTGTATTGAAGTACATTGCCGATGAGAACTTTCCAACTTATCACCCCGGCAATCTCCTGCCTTTCAATGGTGTAGGCAATGGCCTCCGCTCTCTGGCTGGATAATAACCATATTTCATAACTGGTTACCCTGTCGAGTTCCTGCCACCTGAGCAGGTGCTTGTCGTTCTCATAGACATAACTCAGGGTTGGTGTTTCAATATATTTAGTTGTATAGTAACTTTCCACTGCCCATTCACTTGCGTCCACAAAGGTGCTGTCCGATACCGCACGCACCATAACCTCAAAGTCAGTGTAGTACTCCTCGCTCATCCTGTCCAGGGTTTCCTCATCCATAGTATAGGTCAGCCCGGTGGTGTATATAACCTCGTCCAGAATACTGGTACTTGTTTCGCCGTTTCTAACCTGTATATCGATTTCATAGCCGCTCGCCAACTCTCCTGCGCTCGCCCAACTGTAATGCACACCGGCGCCGTCTTCCACCACCTCCAACTGAGGGGTATCCAACTGCACCCGCTTTTCGAACTCACAATCCAGCGGATTACTGCGTCCGGAACTATAAGAGTCTATGTTACTAACTGCCTGGATAGCAAAGTAATAGGTTCCCGGCCTGTCCAGTGCTGCGGTTACATTTTCAACAGTTCTTCTACTGAAGTCCCAGTCATTATCGGGTTTTCTTTCATCTACCGCCGTCTCACTTTTGTATATGTATAAGCGATACCTGTCAGCATTGGGAACTTCATCAAAGGTGGCAAAGTAGTTCGTTGTTCCCGATACCTCTTCCTCGGTAATTCTCAGATTAGTGGGGGTAGTCAGAGGCGTTGAAGGTCTGCGGCTGTTTGGCCCCAGAAAGACTACCAGCATAGCAATCGCCGAAACCAGCAAAATCAAAGTCAGCATAATAGCCACTGTTTTGAACACTGACTCACTGCGGGTTCTTCTAAATCTGATTTTTGGGTTGGTCGCCATATTTCCTCCACTT
>CAYIZA010000006.1:13149-32581 GCA_964367965.1 uncultured Christensenella sp.
TTGCTTTGTTGGTCTGTGCTCTTTTCTTGTGCTACTGTCAGCCGGTTGCCGGGTTGCCCGATATCCTCCGATTTCCGGACAGCCCGAATCACCGATGACCGCTATTGCCCGTCTTCTGTTCTCTTTTCAATCTAACTCGCTATCCACTGTATTGTTGGGTAACCGTTGGTAACTCCGACAAATACTGGCTTGAGCATCCCTGTGCCGTAATAGGTGTATGTGCCGCTCACAAGGGTGTTAAGAGTGGAGCCGGATACAAAGCCCGCTGCTTTGAGAGCCTCAGTACTTCTGCCGTAGCCAGTGCCCTCGCCCCCACTTGCAGAATAATCTACCGCCAGCGTAAAGTCATAGAATGCAGAGGCAGATTCTACCACACTTCCAGTAGCGCCCACATTATTTCCTATAAGTCCTCCGATTTTCTCCACTGTAACATGGTTGTTAAGAGTTATCCTTGCAGTGCTAAGACTGTTAATCAGTTTACCGGTATCACCCCAGAAGCCTGCTATTCCACCTGCTCGTGCTCCGCACGCTGTAGTGGTGCCCTCGGTCAGATAGTTGATATTGCTGAGTGTGATATCGCCGGAGTTCAGACAGTAGATTATATGTCCGGAGTTTACAGACACAATTCCACCGACAACGCCAAGGTGAGAGTAGTCACCTTTCCTCCCCGGCAGGCCGTGCAGAGCGCCTGCGTTTATACAGCCGCTGATCGTGGAGAGGTAATCAATTCCTCCAACCCCAGCACTCTCGCTGACTATGGCGATTCCACCCACCTGGGTTGCTGTCAGTTTGCCGTTGTTTACACAGTTGTATATTTTGGCGCCGCTGCTAATTGCAACAATTCCGCCGAGACAGGTAGGGTTCTGCAGATTGCTGCTGTTCTTTATCAGTTGGATATTCACATTGGCAGTACATCCCATCACTCTCGCCTCGCTGAATGCAGAATCCGCAACTGAACTTGCATATCCGACAATTCCACCGTACCAAATCTGCCTTGCGCTGTCTATTCCAGTCTTGACAATACCATCTTCTCCAAAACTGGATGCCAGACTGACATTACATTTGGAAATCCAGCCGCCCATTGAGTACTGTGCAATAAATGCTAAGAAATAGGCTGGAGGCGTTTCCTCAGATTCTAAGGTTGCTGAGAAGTCCAAATCAAATCTAGAGATTTCCAGGTTCAGGTTCTGTATAACTCCACGCCTGCCGAAGAAGTTGATTTCTGTTTTATCCTCAGTAAATCCGGCTAAATCACTGCCGTACAGGTTTGCCCAAAGTGCAGAGTTTTCTGATAATCTGCCCACCTGGTAGTTGCTGATAGTGTAGTTGCCACCATCAAAGCCGCCGGTCAGTGTGGCCTCATTAATCAGAATATCGGATTCATAGAGTTTTGGCATATTGTTATCCAGTAAACTGTTTTCCGCCAGGTCAGTCAACACCACATTTTCCGCCAGTCTGAAGTAGCAACTTGGAATAAGGTTAATATAGCCCATTTTGGTTTCTGCAGTTGAATTTTCCAACGCTACGCCGTTCATAATATCAGAGTTTGTGGTGGTCTTAATAATAAATGGATTTGTCGGGCTGCCGTCGCCGCCAGCAAACTTATTAAAGAGTACCGGACTGCCGCTGTTCAAATGATAAGGAGTGCTTGGGATTACATTTGCGCCTGAAGATCTGACTGTGATGGTAGCCTGATAGTTGCCCAAATCCCAGAGCGGAAGTTCGCTGAGGTCTTCCACTACACGAGTTTGCCAGTTTACGCCCCCGTCCAGGGTGTATTTTATAATAAATCGATCGTTGGTTACATCTTCACCGCCTATCTGGATAGTGGTTTTGTCTATGTTCCACCTCAGTTTTAAACCACGAATTGCCTCAAAACTGGTCACCGGAGCGAATTGCCATGCTTCCATTGTAAAGGCGTTACTGTTGATATTAAGGTAGCCGTCCACCCTTGCATCGCCGTTGACCGAACCCTGAACATAGCCCTCAAGTGCAAAGTTCTTCGCCACTGTGGTAGCGTTGTCGTTGCCGGTGATAAGGTCGTAGGTTTTCTCCACAATAATATTACCGCCGTATGCTGCTACACGATTGACATTTAACTTCACCCCAGTATTTAAGGCATAGTCCTCAGGATTCCACTCAAACAGCCCGTTCTCGTTGATTTTAGTCACAGGCTGTGCTAGTTTTTTAACTTTCTCCAGTGGAATTTCGTTATAAGCCGAGTTGACATACATGCTGGACATACCGGCACCATTCACCGTTCCATAGTGTCTTACCTGTATGGAACTAAACTCACCAGAGAGCGTTGACAGAGAGTGCGACCGTGATATGCTCTGCACTATCATCTTGTTTCCGAGAGAATCAGTTATCAAAAGTTCATAATCGCTATAGTTGCCGCCGTCATCCACCCATACCAACTTTCCGTCCTCTACTGTCAGTCCGCTTGGCTGCTGGTTGATGTTGACATTTTTAGCATTACAGTAGTCACTACTGATAAAGACTGCTGCTGCTGGAAGTCCAGATGAATTTGCTGTGCCGATTGCACTTACCCGTACGCTTATATTGCGTTGAGTGGTAGAAACAAATTCACTGAGGAAGAAGTCCTCCGCAGTGCCAACTTTTTCTGCACTGCCGCCGAAACTAACCATATATTCCGAGATTGTGGTGTAGTTCTGTCCTCCAATGTTCACCTGTGTGTTAGGTCGATTCCAGACTATCTCGCCGTCCATTACTGTAAGGTCACTTGGCGCCGCCAATTTGTTGACCGTACTCTGAGTGGTTGAAACAAGTGAGTCTACATAGAAATTCCCACCCTCGGCCGCCACACTACCCATCGCCTGGATAGTAAATTTCAAAGTGCCGGATGCCGCACTCGGTAAATAACTGATAGTTGTACTGCCAACAGTCCCGGAGATTCCGGTGTTGGTCTTAGTGCTGCCCAGTGAGTCGCTGGTACGAACGGTATAACTGCTTGCTCCGGTTGTCTTATCCCAAACCAAAATTCCGCCCTCAACTCTCCATTCAGGTGCCGAAAGCCGGATAACATAGGCTCCCAAAAGAGCAGCACTCGGCGAGTTCAAATAGGATCCGCTGTTGCCCCGGGCAACAATGCTGACTGTGTATTGTGTGCCTGCTATAAGTCCGGCGGCACTCATATCATAACTGGAAGAGTTCTGCGGCAGGTCTACAGTGACAGTAGTTACGCCGCTGTCAAAGGTTAACCGATAGCCGTAGTTGGTCAGGTTGGAGTTTGTCCAGGAGATTTTACCGTTGCTGACCGACAATGCCGCCGACTTATATCTTATAATAGTCAGCGTTTCGCTTGGTGCAGCGCTTATGGTCAGTTTGCCCCCTACTAAGGCGGCTGAACCAGTCTTGTTGGTCACTGCCACTACACGGACACTGAAAGTTCCGTCTTCGCCCATTTCCAATACTGGATTATCTCCGCCCAGCATAGTGATTTTACGATTTACAGAGTCCACTTTATCCAGTGAGAGTGGGGTTTCTCCGAGATACACCCGGTAGCCGTCCGCCCCAGTAGATGATACCCAAGAAACTTCGGTGCTGGCATTTATAGCAAGTGGAGCCACACGAGCAAGCCTTTTTATATCAAGCGCATCGGTGTAGTCTGCGTTTATCACATAGTTATCTGTTGAGATTGCCCGAACCTGCAGCCGATAATCGGAGCCTATCAGGTCATCACCAAAGATGTACCAGTAGTTGATCTGAGTTGGCACACTGTGTCGCAAGGTGGTGCGGCCATCTAATTCTATTTCGTTGACAGTCAACTGGTAACTTACCGATATGCCTGCGGCGGTTACCGGACTCCAACTCACACCGTTATTTTTGCCTGAACTGCTGTAGCCCGCAAAGGTGGTGCTGTCTACCTTGCTAAGTTTATATGCCTGAATAGCCACGCTGTCAGAACTTTCAATCACTGTTCCGCTAGTGCTACCACTGCCTGCTTTTACTGATATGAGGTAATTTCCACCTGCATAGCCAGTCAGCGCCCAGGTGGTGGCTGTTTCTGTCGGATAGAAACTGCTTTCTTCCCTAAACAGGCGGCCGTCCTTGAGGAAGTAGTTTACTCCGCCTATTGACACTGCATTTTCTGCAATAATATAACTACCAGCATAGGTACCTGTGCTTACTTGCACCGTTGTTCCTTCAATGCTGTAACCGTTGCCGTCTACTGTGCCGTTAAAATCTGCCTCGGCATTTACTTGCAGGGTGTACTGTCCTGCAGGGATTTGCATACTGTTGTATTCGCTATACACTTTGTTCCAGGAAAGTTGCCCGTCTTTTACTTCTAGTGTTGGCGCAGTGAGTTTGAAGACTTGAGTCTGAGCGGATAAATCAGAACTCAAAAAGCCACCCGTTCCCAGTGCACGGATAGTTATGTAGCATACTCCCCGATATTCAATACTGTCCTCATCATACCTGTCCATAATGGTGGAAATAGCAAGCGAGGTGTCAGTCGGGCTGTTGATTTCAAAGGTCTCTGAGAGGGTAGGGTTGACATCCTTCCACTTAGTGGTCACCTGGTATTTGGTAGCATTGGTAACCTTGCCCCACGACAAAGTGCCCGCACTGATTGCCAGTGAGGTTGGAGTAGCGAGTTTAGTCGCTGTAATAGAACCTGTTGCATAGTCGCTCGGCAACAGATATATACTGTCGCTGAACTTGTTAGAGCCTTTCACTACCGTTCGAATTTTAACAGAGTAACTTCCTGCGCTGATATTGGTAGGCAATACTGAGAGAGAGGAAGTAATAAAAGTACTGCCTCCGATTGTAATCTCGTACTGATATTTAGCATCGCTGATAGTGCTGTCTGCCACTTTCATCCCTGTAACAGCAGACCAGGTCACCATACCATTCTGCGCCTGGAGTCCGTCCGGTGCAGTAAGTTTATAGCCGGTGATATTTTCGGTGAGGTTGGAGTTTATCTTCGCCTCAGATGCAACATTGTTGAGCGCTCGCACACTGAAATAATACTCCCCAAACCCATGCCCCTCCAGATAGTTCTTTACACTGTAGGAGGGTTCACTAAGGCGTATAGTGGAAACGGTATAGTCTTCAGTTTTGGTAATTACTAATTCGAACAGGTTCTGACCGGTCTGAAGCGCCCAGGAGATTAAACCATCGGAGTTTATAGCCAGCCCGGTAGGCACAGCAAGCCGGGTAAAGGTTCGCTCAGATATGTCGCTGTCCAAAATATCTGTTCCGTTTCCGATAGCGGATATCTCCACATTATACTCGCCTGCAGCATAACTGGTGTCCATAATGTAGTTGTTCCTGAAACTGTCCAGGTTTTCCTCGAACACAGTAGTGCTGTCCTTGACTATCTTAAAGGCAAAATTTGTAGAATTTGCCACTTCGTTCCAGGAGATATTCCCCTCTTTGGTGGATAGGTTTGGCGCCCTTAGTTTGGTGATCATAAGACTGGCGCTGTTGTCGCTGGCGATATAGGATGCACTGCCGGCTATCGGCTTTGCACGAATCTGAACGGCAATCTGCCCCACACCCAGAGTCAATTCGGTGAACATATCCTGCAAACTATCTGGGCTGATGTTTAAAAATGCTCTTGCTGTATCTCCCTCGGTAACGGTAGTAAAAGTACCATAATTTATTGCGTCCTTACCGGCGAAGAGTACCTCATAACTGCTTGCATTGGCTACCATATCCCAACTTAATTCCAGTCCATCTACACTTTTCACACTGAGGTTAGTCGGTGCTATCAATTTTTGCTGTGCAGTTGCCGAACTCAGCACGCTGGAAAGTGTGGCACTGCCGTTGCCAAGCGTTTTCATCTTGACAGCATAATATACCAGGTCCGTTGCCTCGGCTGGCAAAGCATAACTGTTTCCGGTTGAACTGGTGTAGGTGAATTTGAGTTCATCATCTTCATCATAGACCTCAATCTGATATCCGGCAGCGCCGGTGATTGCGTTCCAGGATAACACTCCAGCATCAACAATCATATTGGTTGGTGCTGCCAGTTGAGTAAAGGTGGCATTTGCAGTGGTACTGGAGTATGATGAATCAAATAGATTTTCAACTTCTCCTGCGGCAATACGAACCTTAAACTGGTAGGTTGCCGGGCTTAGTCCCTGAGGAATTTCCCAGGAGATTACATTCAGGGCGGAATTATAATATGGAATCACAGCATTGAAGAGTGCCTGGTCCTCCGTTGGTAACGCCACTGCGTTGCTGCCGGACATCTTCATAACGCTGAGTTTGTATATTGCAGTATCAATTCCCTCAACGGCAACCGCTGAAAGAACTCCTCCTGTCACTACCGGAGTTGCCGGAGTTTGAAGAATTCGGAAACTATATTCGGTGGTGGTGCTGTCGTTGAACAGTATGGTGTCGCCGATTGCCTTGACTGTCACCCGGTACTGTCCGCCGACTGTGATAGATTTAGTAGTGAGCAGAGTGTTGGTGATTTCTGCAGGCGCTCCATCTTTTTCAATACTGAGTTGATAACTTGCCCGGAAGTCATTCAACGAATTGGTAACAGCATTCCAGGTCACCACTTTGGTGGTGGGATTATATTGCAGCCCGGTAGGTGCAGCAAGCACAATCGGGTCATTGCGAACGGTTATAGTACACTTAGCGCTGTACTTTCCATCGTCGGAGATAGCCCGGATTTCTGCCTCTCCCGCACTTAGTGCAGTCACCAGCCCGGTATTGCTGAGAGTTATGTATTCATTCCCGCTGACTACTGACCAGGTAACTTTGTGGTTGGTCGCCTCAACAGGAGTAATAACGGGCTCCAGTTGCAGGGTAGCATCTTTCGCTATAGTGTAACTGACAGGCAGACTGATTCCGTCCACCCGAATTACAGTACCCGACTGTGCGCAACTCCCCAATATAGGCGCCACAAAAAGCAGCAGCATTGCGAACATAAATCCCTTCAGTTTACTCATCTTAAATCTCCTGTTTTTATCTTTTACTTAAAAATAAAAATTACTCGTAAATTTCCCGGTTTTTTAGGCGGAAGTGCTGCTGGAGATAAATTCTTATTTGAGCATGCAGAATTCATCTTTAGTAAAAATCAAGTGGCGCTTCCGAGCCGATTCGAACGGCTGACCTTTGCCTTAGGAGGGCACTGCTCTATCCATCTGAGCTACGGAAGCATATTCCAGTCTTTTTCCGAGCCTTCGCCCTATACCGAAATTATATCCTTTTTGCCGGGCTTAAGTCAAGCAATATTCCCAGGAAAATTGCTTTTTTCAACATTATTTGCCATAAAAAAAAGAGTCTGTACCTACTCCTTTTTGCTTTTTAGCCGCTACTGTAAACCTTTACTTAGGTTCTGAGCGGATAATTCATCCGCCCGCCCTCTGGTGAAATCGCTATTTTCTTGGACAAAACATAAACAACTTTCTTTTAACTTCTTTGTTTTTCGGACAAAACCCAGCCCTTGCCCATAAGTTTGTCGGTTGCCAGTGTTATGAACTCAGTGCTGGTCAGTTTGTGCTTGTCGTGGTGAAACTCCTTTTCAAAGATTGCACTTATCCTGCCCTGCTGTTTGCGGATATCCGCTACATCCATAGCGTGGCGGATTGCCCGCTCTACCCTGGCAGATGAAGTATTGAATTTCTCCGCTACCCGGGGATAGAGTTCCCGGGTTACCCGGCTGGTGCAACCCGGGTTGTCCATACATATCAAAATTGCCTCTCGAAGGTAGTGATAACCCCGTATATGCGACGGAATTCCAACGCCCATACAGAGTATGTCTATGCGTTTTTCCACAGACAAATCATCGTCAAAAGACAACTCTGAATCGGGTAACTCTTCGGCATCCTCGTCCAAACACTCCACATTCTGCAGATGTTCCAACTGTGCCGGAAGCCCCGGCGAATCCTCCAGTTCAAAATCACTGTCCAGCACCAGTCTGGCGCCCAATTCCAGCGCACGCCTGCCAACATTTTCACAGAAGTTAGGGCACATAAATACGCAATCCAGTTCCGGAAAAGACTCGCCCAGTTCGTTCAGCAAAGTCAGCCCGTCCACATTGTACAGAAACATATCTATGAAGACCAAATTGACTTCATCGGCGTTCTCTTGAAGCCAACATATAAACCCCGCCGCCTCTCCGAACACATCCACCAGAGAGTAGCCCTCCGACCTCTCGCAGTATCTTTTTACCTTATCTCTATTTGCAAAATTGTCACTCACAACCACCACTTTTCTCTCCATTTATCCCTCCTACAAACATAGTTCCCATCATAGAAAAAGATTGCAAACTTCACAACTAAATTTGAGACAATTAATCAAAAAGAGAATAAATTTTGCAAAAAAAGTCGTTTTTAAGATGAAAAAAGTCGAAAAAGTGCCCTTTTTAAACAAAAAACGGCAAAAAAAGTTAATTTTAAAATTAGGGAGGTGTTCGGTCAGTCAAATGTTTTTTATCACCAGTTTTCTTTTTTTATAACCGTTTTAGTGCAGTGTGAATTTATTTCCGGGGTATGGAAATCCTAACTAAAAAGTTTTAGGAGAAAATATGGCGAATAAAGTTGTCATCTGTGGAGTGAACACCAGCGAACTTCCTACTCTCAGCACATCTGAAATGGAAGACCTTATGCAGCAGATAAAACAGGGCGACCAAGTGGCAAAGCAGAAGTTTATCTATGGAAATATGCGGCTGGTTCTGTCGGTAATCCAACGATTTACTCACCGTCGGGCACAGTGTGCCGATGACCTCTTTCAAGTGGGCTGTGTGGGTCTTATAAAGTCTATAGACAACTTCGATACCAGTCTCAATGTGCGTTTTTCCACCTATGCCGTGCCTATGATAATAGGTGAAATACGACGATTTCTGCGGGACAATAATGCCGTTCGGGTGAGCCGAAGCCTGCGGGATATAGCCTATCGGGCACTCCAGGCACGAGAAAAACTGGAGAGCGAACTGCAGCGGGAAGCCTTGCTGGAAGAGATCGCCGGGGAGATGAATACCCCCTACTACGAGGTTGCATGTGCTCTGGATGCCATAAGTGAGCCGATGAGCCTGGAGGAGCCTATTTTCACCGACGACCCCGATGCCAGTAGCCTGGTGGATCACATTGCCGACGAAAAAAGCACCCACGAAAGTTGGATTGACCAGGTGTCTATCAAGGATGCATTGAAAGTTCTGGATTCCCGTGAGAGAAAAATTCTGCTGATGCGCTACTATCTGGGCAAAACCCAGATAGAGGTCAGTGAAGAAGTGGGTATCAGCCAGGCACAGGTCAGCCGGCTGGAAAAAAACGCCCTCAATGTAGTGAAAAAGTATCTGGTTTAACAGCATTTCCTGAGCAGGCTTTGCTCGGGTTTTGTTTACCCTCTAAGAAATATGGTAAAAAGTACCCTGAAAGCACTTTTTTACAGCAATTTTGACATATCTTTTTTCATTTTACCTAAAATCTTTTTTTCAATCCTGGAGATATAACTCTGTGAAATGTTGAGCATATCTGCGACCTCTTTTTGGGTCTTCTCTGATTCCTGTCCCAGTCCGAACCGCATTTTCATAATCTTCTGCTCCCGGTCGTTGAGTTTATCTAGCACCTTCCATATTACCTCTTTCTCCATGCTGGTTTCCATACTCTGAAAAAACTCTTCGGGCTCTACCCCAAGCACATCACTGAGCAATAATTCATTTCCTTCGCTGTCAAAGGACAGTGGCTTATCCAGTGAAGTTTCCTTGCTCTGCTTGCTGACCTTTCTGAGATGCATTAAAATCTCATTTTCCACACAGCGGCTGGCATAGGTCGCCAACTTAATTTTCTTGTCTACATCAAAAGTACGCACTGCTTTGATGAGCCCTATACTTCCCACAGAAATCAAGTCCTCCAAATCCACCCCGGTATTTTCAAACTTCTTGGCGATATAGACCACCAGCCGCAGATTGCGCTCAATCAAATCGGTACGAGCCTGCTCCTCACCGTTTTTGAGCCGGAAAAGGCAGTCTGCCTCCTCCTCAGCATCCATAGGCATAGGCAGACTTTCGTTATTGCATAAAAAGAGCAGAAACGCTGCATCATCCTCAAACTCCAGCCCGAGGGTACGCCTGAAAAACTTTAAAAGCCATTTTTTAAACATTTAATCCTCCAAAAGCCCAGGGCTTAGAATAGCGTTGAAATGGTCACCAAAGCGGAACCCTCCGCCGCACACACCCACAGCAACCTCAACTTTTTTGTGTCCGAAAGAGCAGTCTTCGGCATCGAAAACCAACAGGGTCTGCTTTCCTGCCAGGCTTTTTACCGTTATAACCTCAGCATTTTTAAGGTTGAGTTTATCAAATTTTTTCATCAGCAGACAGAACTGCTGGCTGGGCTCAAACCACCGTTTCAGTTCACCCGAACCCACCACCACCACCGGTCTTCCCCCGCTGCTTGTCAAAGTGTTGCCGGTATCTAAAAATCCCTGAAAATCCACCCGCCTGTTGTTGACAGTTATGCTTATAGGACGGCAAAACCGCACCACCTTTGCCATTTTAAATACCCGGGACAACGCTCGGGACAGCACTATAGCAAAGATTATAGCCCCCGCCAGCATAGCGCCCAGAGGTATGTCGCTTAGATAGCCTAGAGCCATTCCATCCACCACACTTACCCCCATAAAGGTAAATATAGCAATAAGGCAGCCGCCAAAGGCAAAGGTGTAGAGCAGAAACAGACCGGTCTTGAAGAGCAATTTCCGAAAGTTCAGGCAGAGCATTATGCTCATAAACAGAGCAGCCGCTATCTTGATTAAAATTGCCAGGACTCCGCCGACCTGAATAAGCGGACTGGCAAGGGCAAAGCCCGCACCAAAGAGTCCGGCAAGCAATAGACCCGCCCAGTTGGTTCTAAGGCGCAGACTTTTGAGCACCAGCCATAAGAGCAGACTGTCAATCAGCAGGTTTTCCAAAATTACCGTTTCTACAAAGACCACCACAACTCTACCTCGCTGCTTTAATTGTACATAAAGATAAACCCGAAAGCCGCCACAAAAAAAGGGCGACTTTAAAGTTTTTTCACTCATTGGGTAGGATTTTGGCGAAAGAGTCCTCGACGGAGCAGTGTTTAGTGCCAAATCTCACCGGTGGGTATAAATAAAAAACCTCACAGAAATAAAAAAAGAGCCTCGCTCTTTTTTCTGTCTTATTCCAGCATTAGAATATTTTTGCCAGCAGACAGGTTCCAACTACAAACAATGCAACTGCAATTAAAATCATAATGACAGCAATGGTCTGAACAACACGGACAGTTTTATTCCCCCGTTCCAGTTCGGTCTGACCTGTGATTCTCCGGGCAATCTTTTTGGCGAGCAGAGCGAGAGCAATTCCCAGCGCCGCCACAACGATGCCGGCTATAATGCAGGGGTGGGATAGAAATTCTGCCAGAGTTCCGCTCAATAACATTGCATTCATCTATTTTTCCTCTTTTTTGTTTTAATCTATACTTTAATTTTATCACACTTTCGGTGGATTTGCAATACTAAATCCCAAAAAAGTTATTCCAGTTTTTCCTCGTCCACTCCTCGCTTGCGCCAGGTCTTTGAGTCCTTTTTACGCTCACGCCACTTGATTTTTACCTCCCGGAAGTTCAACACTACATACAACAGTGCGCTGAGGAACATTATTATTAGCCCGAGATAGAGCATCCACAAATTCCAGTGCTGAAAAACATCGGTGAAAAAGCACATCATAAGTCCTATAGTCATAATCAGAGTGCCGGTTTTCCCTATTATATTGCTCGGGATAGTTATACGGCGCTTAAACAGGATAGTGCCAACAATTATCATAGAGAAATCCAGAGCGAAGAGCACAATCACCAGCCACAGCGGGATTATATTGAAATAGCCAAAGGCAAACAGGGCGGACATCTTCAGCAATTTATCTGCGAGCGGGTCCAGCACTATGCCAATCGGAGTGACCTGATTAAGTTTCCGTGCCAAAAAGCCGTCCAGGACATCGGTCAAACTGGCAATCACAAAGATTACAAAAGCCGGCATATAATTCGGACTTCCCCAAAAGAAAGCCACTAGGAAAAAAGGTACTAGAATCAGCCGCAAGGCACTCAATGCGTTGGGCACATTCAGATATTTTTTAAAATTATTTTTTTCCTTCATTGTTTGCCACCTTTGGAATATTGTAACATAACCGCTCCCAAAACTCAATCATTTTTAACAAAATATTAAACACAGGAATATACTGCCCAAGGAGTGGATGTAAAAGCCATAGTGTAATTGGCACAGTGTGGACACATAGCAGCACCCTCTATGAAACCGTACAACTTGTGGTGATGCACCAGGTTTTTACTTTATTCTCTTCAGGCACGGCTTTATGAAAATGACCCCTACCTTAAAGTCCGCCTGACCAGAATACCTCCTAAACCTTAACTCTAAATTTAGTGTTATTTTCCCAGGCAAACTAACTTTGTTGGTTTGCCTATTTTTTTGTTTATAGTTCTGCCCGCTTGCTAAATATCCGATATTGTGATAAAATATTTAAAGAAAGAGGGAAAGATGAAAGTTGAAATAACTCAGAATTATCTGGATATAAGCGATGCCACTACCTTTGACCCAAAGCAGATTTTGGAGAGCGGACAGATGTTTCGCTTTCGGCACGAAAATGGCAGTTACATTGTCAAAACAGGCGACCAAACTGCAAAAATCGAGTGCTTAGGTGCAAAAAATTTCCGAATCCATTGCAAAAATCCAAAATATTTTGCAAATTACTTTGACTTTTATACTGACTATGATATACTAATTTCACAGTTGAGTGCCTTTCCCTTTATGCTGCCTGCCTTGAATTTTGGACAAGGAATCCGAATTTTAAAACAACCAGTATGGGAAACACTAATCTGTTTCATCATTTCAGCAAACAATAATATAGCCCGTATCAAAAAGAGTGTGGAGGCAATCTGTGCCCGATTTGGTACCCGGGGCGACCAGGGTTTTAGTTTCCCCACCCCCACTCAGTTGGGCGTGGCAACCGTTGAAGATTTTGTGGCGGCAGGCGTAGGCTATAGAGCGAGTTATCTGGTTAAGACCGTTCAGGATATCAACAACGGTTTTGACCTGGAAACTCTGAGAACTATGCCCACCGACCAAGCACGGGCGGAACTTATAAAACTTGCCGGTGTGGGACCCAAAGTAGCAGACTGTGTCCTCCTGTTCGGGCTGGGGCATACCGAGGTATTCCCGGTGGACACCTGGATTGCGAAGGTCTATCAGCAGCACTTTGGTGCCGAGAAAAACCGCCGGCTTATGAGCAAAAAACTGGTGGAAAGGTTTGGCAAATTATCGGGCATATGCCAGCAATATCTGTTCTATTATAAAAGAGAAAATAAATAAAATTTGGAGGGAATTATGAAAAACATTGCACTTTTTATCGACATAGACAACGCTAAAGTAACTCTGCCGGTCTTTGAGAGTATTATTCGCGCGCTGCGTGCAAGGGGCAGACTGAGTTGGGTGAAAGTCTTTGGCTTTAACGAGCGAAAGCATATCAAGTTCGGTGACTTGATTGAGGAAAACGGCTTTGAATCGGCGCCGACAATGCGCTTCAAAAAAAGAGCGAGATCACAACTGGACACCCGTATATTTGTAGACGGCGTGCGCCTATATTACACCGCTGAGCATATTGATGAGTACTGTTTTGTAGCAGGTATGGGCGATTTGGTTCCGCTTCTGAGTTTTTTGCGTGCCGGAGGAATAACGCTGACCACGGTGAAGACCGATGAGCCAAGCGGCAACGACCATATGTTCGATGAAATGATAACTCTGGACACCGAATACAAGCCGCCTGTAAAACTCAACAAGGCGCAGGTTCGGGCAAAATTAGAGGCAATCTCAAAACGCTCGCAGGAGATTATGCGAGCAGAAAGTGAGGATGAATCGCTCAGACAGCGTGATGACCTCATCAAGGAGATTGAAGAGATTCTGGAAAATCGTGAAGATGATTTGGACAACGAGGAAAAGGATATGTACAGCGCACTGGAAAGCCTGCTGGATATTCTGAAATAGCAGATGAAAGAAAAAACCACCCCACGGTGGTTTTTTTATCCTCATTTTTAGATATTCGCCTTCTTTCTCTCTTCGCAACTCCTCGGAGCGAATTCCTCCTTGATAGTGCGTTGAAAAATCCTTTCAAATCCCTTGATGATATCCTCTCCCTTGTACACTATATCATATAGAGTTTCGGTGATGGGCATCTCCACCCCGGTTCTCTTTGCCAGGGCTAAAATTCCTAAAATATTGGACACGCCCTCAGCATTCTTTTCAAAATCGGAATGAGTGACAAAGTTTTCTCCCCACTTTCTATTATGGGAGAAGGGGGAGAACAGCGTCGCCTCAAAGTCGCCTAAGTGACTCAGCCCGTACGGCGTCATCTCGTTGCCGCCGGCTGCCCCTACCAGTTTGGACACTTCCCAGGCGCCCCTCGCCATTAAAGCACCCTTTAAACTTGACATATTCATCCCGTCCAGCATACCGGCAGCGACTCCCAGCACATTTTTTGCTGCCGCGCCCAACTCGGCACCGATGATATCATTGCCCAGGTAAAACCTTATCAGTTTTGAAGAAAACGCTTCCACCAACTCCTTTTTGAGTTGTGGATTATAGGAATCAATCAGCATACAGTTTGGTGTGCCCGCCAGGAAACTCTGAACATGTCCAGGACCCACCCATACCGCTATGTTGTCCTGTGGAATGCCGTGTTCAATGGCAATTTCACTGAGACGCTTGCCAGTTTCAGATTCAATGCCCTTCATACATAATACAAATTTTTTGCCGGTGAGGTCGTAGCCCTGAAGCATACGGCAGACATTGCCAAACTCCTGTGCCAACACCGAGATGATGATGATATCGCTCTGCATTGAACTGTCTAGATCAACTTCCAGCCTAACCTTATCCCCCAGGGTAATATAATCGTTCTGCCGGGTTTCTAGCAGTTTTCTCATACGAGGGGAGCCCTGCCTGCCCCACAGTGTGACCTGATGCTTTCCGGACAGATAGTGCGCCAAAAAAGTTCCCCACCTGCCACAACCAATAACTGTTATCTTCATTTTGCTCTCCTTTTAATGAAAAGAATACCATAAAATGGCTGCCTCTGTCTATCTATACGCACAAAAAAAGAGCAGTTGCTCTTTTTTATTCGCCTTCAATAATGCTCACACGCTTCTTGTTGCCAGTTGTGGTCTCAAACTTCACTGAGCCCGTCTTCATAGCAAACAGAGTGTGGTCACGGCCAAGCCCAACATTTACACCGGGATGAAAAGCCGTTCCACGCTGACGAATCAAAATCTCGCCGGCGTTCACCTTAGTGCCGTCGCCACGCTTAATTCCCAGACGCTTAGACTCACTGTCCCGACCGTTTCGGGAACTTCCCTGTCCCTTTTTGTGGGCAAATAACTGAATGTTAATAAACATTTCGAACCTCCAATTCAATAAAATCGCTGTATTCCTCTCGCAGGTCACCTATTCCGCATAGCATGGTGTTCAGTATTACATTTACATCATGCCGGGTGCCTGGTGACAGACTTTCGGGAATATTGATTTCAAAATAACCTTTTTTGTCCTCCCGGATGATTTTGGCATCCGCCTGAGCGACTGTCAGCACACCCAGAGCGGCTGTCTGCACAATGCTGGAAACAGCACTACAGACTATATCCTCACCTGCCACGCCGTATCCGGCATGACCGTCACAGACCACTTTTGCAAAGTTATCCTGATTTTTAAAAACTAAAATTTTTATCATATTATTTTCCAATAGAAATAATCTTGATTTTGCTGTATGGTTGACGGTGTCCCTGAGCACGGTGATGACCGTTCATCTTCTTGTACACCGCAATCTGCAGTTTAGTGCCTTTGCCGTGTTCTACAACCTCAGCAACCACCTTTACGCCGGTGCCTGGCTTTCCAACCTGCACCTTGTCTCCCTCGCAAACCATCAAAGCGTCCAGTGTAATTTTTTCTGCGACCGGTGCATCAATTTTTTCAACTGAAACTACATCGCCCACTTTAACTTTGTACTGCTTGCCGCCACTCTCTACAATTGCGTACATAATAACCTCCTCTCTCCAACCTCGCCAGATAAAGGTTTTGTGAAACACAAATTTAAGACCTTTTCTGAGCGGATAACAGAAACAGTCTAACAAAAAAGCAAACAAAAGTCAATGGTATTGAGGAAAATATTTCAGATAGTGAGATAAAAAAAGGTCAGCGCATCAGATTGCCTCTCTAATCAATATATTTCTGTAGCCTGTATGGCATTTACCCTGGCAATCGGCAGACAAAATAAAAGGCTGAGAAGACCCTTATATTATAAGTCGGCATTATAATCTAACCCCGCCCGCCCTTAAAAATCAGTGCGATACCCTCTTCAACTCCGCCATATATTTAAATCTTTCTAAGCGCTTAAAAAAGATAATATTCTCCTTGCTTTTTTAATATTGATATATTATACTGAATTTTAGTAGCACAAGAGGAAGTGTATAAAATGATTGAAGTTATACCAGTTACCACCAAAAAACAGTTGAAACAGTTTGTGGATTTTCAAATTAACCTGTACCGGGATTGTCCCTTCTATGTTCCGCCACTGAGAGGCGACGAACTGAAACTTTTAACCGAGGGCAAGAGCCCCCACCTGGATGGCAGTGCCACCCTGCAATGCTTTTTGGCATATAAGGACAAAAAGTTGGTCGGGCGTATCGCCGGCATAATACAAAATCTGTACAATGAAAAACACAACTCCAAGCGGGTACGTTTTTCCCGTGTGGACTTTGTGGACGACTATCAGGTAGTAAAAGCGCTATTCAAGGCAGTGGAAAACTGGGCAAAGTCTAAGGGTATGGACACCATACACGGCCCGCTGGGTTTTAACGACCTGGAGCGAGAGGGACTGCTTATTGAGGGCTTTGATGCAATCTCTACTTTTGAGATGCAGTACAGTTTCCCATATTATCAGAAACACATCGAAAAACTGGGCTATAAAAAGGAAGTGGACTGGCTTGAATCCATAATTACCGTGCCAGATAAGGTGGATGAACGCAACAGTAAACTTTCCAGTGCCGTTGCTAAACGGGGAGGCTTCAGAGAGGTTACCGGGCTCAGCCGGGATCAAATTATCAAGCGGTATGCCCACCAGATTTTGGATGTGGTGGATGAGGCATACGGCGACCTTTATGGCACTGTGCCGCTCACTGAGCGGGTTCGTGGCGACCTCATAAAACAGTTCAAACTTATTCTCGACCGGGATTTTATATCACTGTTAGTGGATAAAAATGACAAAGTGGTGGGCTTCGGGCTGGGCTTTCCGTCACTGGGCGCTGCGGTGCAGAAGACCCGAGGCAGGCTGCTGCCTTTCGGTTGGGTTACTGTACTCAAGGCAATTAAACATCCAACCACAGTGGATTTGGGACTTATATGTGTGAAAAAAGACCTCGCCGGCAAAGGACTGACCTCTATAATCTTCAATAATATGCTAACCCGTTTTATCCAACGGGGAATCACCACCGCTGAAACCAACGCCCAACTAGAAGATAACTATAAGGTACAACAACTCTTCAGCAAGGTCTATGAGACAACACCAAAGAGTCGCCGCCGATGCTATGTCAAACCGCTGAAGTAAAAGACTGTTCTGCCCAAATGTTTTAGAAGTAAACTGCTCTACAAATGCTTTAAGTGGAATTAAAAGCAGTTTGTCTGTAGCCTGGATTGAATCCACAGCACTATAGAAAGTGGATGAAAAAGTAGCAACCTCGTCAATGCCTGACCGGGGTTCAACAGAATAAAATAAAAACTGGTAGAACCCAGTTTTTATTTTATTTTTCACCATTTGGAGTAAAATTTGCTAAAAAACACCCAAAATGCAGTTTTTTACCCTGATTTTTCTACATTTTGGCTTAAAGCAGTCAAACCAGCGGCCGCGGATTCCGGTTCGCCATAATGGCTGCCCAGGTCTTTGGACCCACAATCCCGTCCACTTCCAGCCCGTTGTGGGCTTGAAATTCACGCACAGCGTTGGCGGTCTGCCGACCAAAAATGCCGTCTACTGTGCCGGGATTATAGAGTTGAGAGTAGAGTTTCTGCTGCAGATATCTAACCTCTACCCCTACGCTGCCCTCACGGAGGGTGCGACTCTGCGGATTGAGGTTGTTGATCTTCTCCCAGGTAAGAGGTCCGACCACGCCGTCGGCGGTCAGGTTATTGGCAGTCTGAAAGGCAATAACTGCGTTTTGAGTGTTATTGCCGAACACGCCATCCACCGCTCCCACACTATAGCCCTGAGTCTTCAGTACAAACTGCAGATAGCGTACAAACCGACCGCTAGAGCCCTTGCGGAGGGTTGGAAATGCTGTGCTTTCAATCGGGATATACTGCACATTGAGGAATTTGCACACCCCCTTGCACGCTGCACGCCCGACAGTAGCCTGATAGTCCGGGTCCAGCATAAGTTTGGCTTCCTCAAAGTTGGTCATAAATCCGGCTTCCAGTAGAGTTGAAGGACAGCGGACAGCACTCAGCATACCGACATCCATAGTCTTCACCCCTCGCCCTCGGCGACCGGTATCCGCAACAACATTTTCATAGACATTGGTGCTGAGGGTTTGAGACTGTGTCGGATAGACATTGAGCGGCGAGTAGTACGCCTCAATTCCGTTGGCGCTGCTGAAGACATTGGGGTCGCCGGCAGCATTGTATGCAAAGGTAACCACCAGGTTAGCGTTTGCACGGTTGACTGTCACTACTCGTGAAGAAACCGACACATCCTGCCGGTTGGGTTTGACATCCAGCACATAGAAACCCAGCCGTAGGCAGTCGGCAAGAAAATAGTTTTTCGCCGCAAAATTGAATTCGTTTTCATAAAATGAACGGTTGACATAGGGCATCACCGGAGTTCGCTTGCCCAGCGTTGGCGGCAGCACTCCGTGCTCATCATTACCCGCAATCAAAAAATCACTTGGACTGTTATAAGCCATAAAATCCTCCCAAAATTTAAGTATTTTACGCAAAACCGAACGCAAATGTGAACATTTTGATTTTTTTCGGACTGTATATACCTCACGATATTCCCGAGTTGTCTCAAAACCTGTCTTTCAGGCCAGCAGATATGCCCTGCAATTTCAGGATTGTTCTTTCAGCACCGGGCTTCACAAGGTGGCGGCTCGCCATAATCACGAGTTGCAAAATCAACCCCAACCCGCAAACATTTTAGTACCCCTTTTTTATGTTTAATTATTAGCACAACTCAACTGCTATCAATAGCGAATTTTGAGAAACCATATGCAGATAATCGTTATTTTTATTCAATATTTTTGAGTTGTGCCCTAAAAAATAGGTGAAAAATCTTGATTTGTACAAAAATTTATGTTATAATAAATTATGTGTCCAAGTGGCGGAATTGGTAGACGCGCTAGGTTCAGGTCCTAGTGAACGCTGAGTTCATGGGGGTTCGAGTCCC
>CAYIZA010000007.1:0-32429 GCA_964367965.1 uncultured Christensenella sp.
TATAATGAAAAAATTAAAGGAAAGACATAATCCTCTGAGCATGCTCTGACCGAGCTTGTCTAGTTGACCTTTGCCGATGAAAGGTTCTGGTCTGCACATCATTATTACTCCCCCTTTTTAAAAATTGGCTATTTACAAGGGCTGTTTTATGTGGTATACTCTAATTGAGGTGATAGGAATGGAAAAAGACTTAGAAAAGTTCTATTATTATTTGACAGCATTGGCTGAGGCTGCAGTGAAAGGTTCTGTCCTCGGTCGCATGCTTGAAGTTGCGATAATGCGTAGTCTGAGAGAAATGGATGTGCCTGGGGATATTATACCGCTGGACTCCAACGACCCAAGTAAGGGGGCTTTGGAAGTTGGCATTGATTTAGAGAAGTTTACCAACGGCGTTATCAAGAGTGAGGACAAGCTCAGTGACGACGAACTCTTTGTTTTGTATGGAAAGGTCAGCAGTTGCTTCCCGAAGAATTCCAGCCGGAGACTTAAGACCATCCGGGATTTGCAGACCAACCAACGCAAGGAGGACATAGAACTACAAGACCTGCAATATAAAGCGGAGCAATTCGGCGTGCCTGTGTCGACAATCTATCTGGACGGTATGATTTTTAGTGAAATTACTTTCAGAATAATGTGGGGAATTAAAGAGTTGTCACAGTTTGTCGCTCAGGAAGAAATCTATGGAGACGGAAAATACCCCTATGGCAAGTTGAAAAAAATCTTTCAGTTGCTACCACGGGAGGATTTAAAAGGAACTAAAGATTTACTTAAGGAACTAAAGGATTCGGACAGTGAACTCACTCAACATGCCAAAGACAGTATAAAGATAGCAAACAGATTGTTTGATACCAGGTACAATAAAGAGTTTTCAGAACAAATGACTATTTAAGGAGAAGCAAATGGAAGTCAGGATTTTAGCGGCAACTCAGATATATGATGACCCGATTCACAATAAAAAACTGAAGGATGTATTCGAAAAACTGAGCGGATATTCCGCCGGCGTGTGCTATCTTTCGGGCACTATAGATACAGTGCTTGCTGAGGAAGAGAGAAAGACACTTGCCCGTATAAAAAGGACGCTGGAGAGCAAACACCACAGCGTATTTGACCATTCCTCGATAACGCTATATCTCGGCGGCATCCCAAAAGCCTTTGCTATGCTTCTGAACAATGAACGGTTTATGACGACTTCGGAGAAATCTGCCAGATACACTAATATGAAACTGGAGGGTCGCCAGGCAGAACTATATGACAAATGGAAAGCCATAGTACGGCAGAGAATTGATGAAGTCTACCGGGACAGCGTTCCTTTTCTTGCTGATAAAAAGGACAAACTAGCGCAGGAAAACGCCCGCTATTTTTCCGGAGTTTTCAACCCCAACACCAGTATGGTGCACACCTTGAGTTTCAGACAGTTAAATTATATCTGCAGTTGGATTCACAATACTATGGCAGAGGAAAAACCACCTTTATTCTATAAATTAATGTTTCCTGTTATGAAGGAATTTTGTGATAAAATCGAAGATATGGGGCTTATTGAACCGCTGCTGACAGACGGCAAGGGTTGGGGCTTAAGTCTGATAGACGACAAAAAAGTTCCCGATGTCTTCAGCCCGGGAGTTTTTTGTACCACCTATCTCAGTTCGCTTGCTGCACTGGCACAAAAACACCGTTCCCGGACTGAGGAATATTCTATGTCCATACCGGAAGATTTCAGTTGTTATATTCCGCCAATCATTAAATCAAGCCCAAATTCCGACCTTAAAGAGGAGTGGGTTGAGGATATGATAAGCGTTAAGAAAATATTCCCGCAGGGAATGAATGTTTCAATAACCGAAAGAGGCTCGCCAAAAAACCTAATTAAAAAAGCGGATGAAAGAATCTGCACATATGCACAGTTGGAGACTTCGGAGCAGACTCGCCGGACTTTGAGGGAATATGTTGAGAAGATGACCCCAGTTGATCAGGAACTGACCGATACCCTGAACCGCTACATTAAAGGCTGCCGCGCTACTGCCGGCAAGTTTGAATGTAAAAACCCTTGTATGTGGAAAGAGGGCAGAGAGGGTGCCAGACTGATTTAAACTTAAAGAAGTATGGAAATTTTCATAAAAAATAATGAAAAGCAGCAAAAACCAATGACTTTTTCATAAAAAACAGTAACAAAGCAGCAAAAAACAATGCAGTTTTGATAAAAAAGAAAAAACACTTTGTAGTGTTTTTTGTTTTTGTTAGATGCTATTATCTTTCGTCTCCAAGTTCCGGGGCTAACAATTCGCCCTGCTTCTCTGTTTTTTTGCACATAGTTAGAGGAATTTCCTCTTCCAGGAAGTCTTCCAGTTTTCTTTGAGCAGGGTGTTCTACCTGTGCTTTGCGCTTTGCTATCTGAGATACTATTAAAGCCCTTTCAAAATCTTTTATATCCCACTTTTCTTCTTTCTGGTACTGAAGTTCTAAAGCGTCCTGATACTTTTTTCCAAAAACCTTGAGCAGAAGTACTTGCCAATCAAAATCCAATGGGGTGGGATTGTTACCGTAGTCTTTCTCATGCCGAAAGCGAGTGCGGTGTGGCGAAGGGTTTTGCTTTATTTGCTCTGCATACTCTGCCCGTGCTCGTGGAGTATTCTCCCAAAAGAAAGCACCCCAGTTGTCCCAATGTTCTTCTATCTCAATCTGATTATCCTCAAACTGGTTTGACCGGGCGCGCACACAAATTGCGTTTTCACCAAATCGGGTAGGATGAGCATACCTCAGAATAGCAAGTGAGTCAAAACCTCGCCTGCGGTAGAATTCCTCGAACTCCTTATCCCTAAAGGATATCCTTTCCACAAACATATTTAGGTCGTTTTTAGCCTTTATTTTTTTTATCATTAGCGAAACCCCTATTACATATTTTGAGTTTGTGCTTCTTTACCCACAAAGTTGCTAAGTTTGCTCTGGGCAGGATGCTTTGCCTGGTTTCTCAGCAATGCGTAATTATATAATTTGTTAGCCTTTTCATCAGCAAGTTTGTCATAAGGACGCTCTTTTTGATTTTGGCGCTCTCTCTTGCAGTATTCCTGCAGTTGTAGAAAATATGGTTTGCCGAACTTTTCAATCATAAACACTCGCCACTCGAGCGGATTTTTTTCCCTTGCTCTTTCAGGTAAGTAAAGCACTTGAAGTTTTTGCTCCACTCTGAAGTCAAGCGGGCTAACGGGCTCCTGGGTTAATACCGCTTGCGAAAAACCCTGCTTTATGGTGAAGTCATTGAGGTATATTATGCTCTTTACCTCAGTTCCTTTTTCCCGAAAAACGGTGGGAGTGCCATTCATTCTTGTAACCCAGTCTCTGGTATCAAGTTGATATTTGTCCTTTATAAATTCTAAGATGTCTTTATTTGTTAGTTGCTCTGCAAACATCTGTTTTTCCTCCTAATGTTAAAGTACAATAATTATAACACAAGAAGGCTATTCTGGCAATACCCTTTTCAAAGTTTTGTTGGATTTTTTGGCAAACTTTGCTTTTTTCCCCAACTCTTCCTCAATCCGTAGGAGTTGGTTATACTTTGCCACACGGTCGCTGCGGGAAGGTGCGCCGGTCTTTATCTGCAAGGCATCGGTTGCCACGGCGAGGTCGGCGATATAATTATCCTCAGTTTCTCCGCTCCGGTGTGAAATTATAGTGGCAAAGCCTGCTTTTCTCGCCATTTTGATTGTCTCCAATGTTTCGGTAATAGTGCCAATCTGGTTGAGTTTTATTAAAATTGCGTTCGCCGCCTTAGTCTGGATACCCTGTTGCAGCAACTTAGTGTTGGTGACGAACAGGTCATCGCCGACAATTTGGATTTTATCACCCAGCCGGGCAGTTAACTCTATCCAGTTCTGCCAGTCGTTCTCATCAAAGCCGTCTTCAATAGATATAATAGGGTAGGTGGCAACCAGTTTTTCATAATACCTCAACAACTTGATGCCGGTGAAAAACTTCCTGCTCTTCCAGAAAAAATAGCCGCCTCTTTTGCCTCGTTTTACTGCCTCGGCAAACATTTCAGATGCTGCCACATCGAGAGCAATTCCGAAGTCCTGACCAGGTACAAAGCCTGCACGCTCAATGGCTGCCATTATAAATTTGAGCGCCTGCTCATCACTTTTGAAATCTGGTGCAAAACCTCCCTCATCTCCTACCACAGTGCTGAGCCCCTTGCTCTTCAGAATAGATTTGAGAGTATGAAATACTGTTGTGCACCACTCCAGCGCCTGCGCAAAAGTCTGAGCGCCCACCGGCACAATCATAAACTCTTGTATATTAAGATTATTGTCTGCGTGTTTTCCGCCGTTGATGACATTCATCATCGGCATAGGCAGGGTGACCCCGGTGCCCAGTTTTTTATATAGTCCGCTCTCTCGGTCAGCGGCGGCTGCCTTGGCGCACGCCAGCGAAACGCCCAGAATAGCATTTGCACCTAGTTTGGATTTGTTGTCAGTGCCATCCAGTTTCAGCATTGCAGCATCAATATTCTTCTGGTCGCTGACCTCCATACCAACTACTGCCTTAGCCAGTTTTGTGTTGACATTGTCCACTGCTTTCAGCACCGATTTTCCCAAAAAACGGTTCGGATTATTGTCCCGGAGTTCAATAGCCTCCTTGCTTCCGGTAGAAGCGCCGGATGGCACGCTGGCACGGCCAAAACCGCCGGCGGTGCTCCAGACATCCACCTCAACAGTGGGCACTCCACGAGAATCCAGAATCTGTCGAGCATAGACTTTTTTGACTTTACTGACTTCCATTTTCCTACCTCTTTGCTCAAATTATAACACAATAGCATTAAAAAACAAACAAAAACTATGAATTTTGCAAAAAATGTAATGCGAAGTTGCTTTTTTAGCGGTGCTGTGTTAAAATCTATCCAGAGGAGAATAAAATGGCAAATATTTTAGATGAATTGAAAAAGCGGGGACTGATAAAACAGACCATCTTTGAAGAGGATTTACACGCTCTACTTGGCAGCCAAAAAGTAGTTTGTTATATGGGTTTTGACCCGTCGGCAGACAGTCTGCACATTGGAAATCTTTCCTCGCTGCTGGTACTGGTGCGTATGCAACAGGCAGGGCATCAGCCTATAGCGCTGGTGGGCGGCGCTACCGGCAGGATTGGAGACCCGTCCGGACGGAATGATATGCGGCCGCAGATGACGGAAGAGCAACGGAAGCACAACCTTGCCTCTATAAGGAGACAGATTGAAAGTTTCTTTGAAAAGAACGGCAAAAATGATGTGATAGTGGTAGACAACGACGATTGGATTAAAAAACTTTCCTACTATGATTTTTTGAACGAAATTGGATTGAATATGTCGGTCAATCGGATGCTTTCGCACGACTGTTTTAAGTCCAGAATGGAGCACGGGCTGACCCTGCTGGAGTTCAACTATATGCCGATGCAGGCATACGACTTTTTGCATCTCTTCCGCACCTATAATTGTGTGCTGGAGTTCGGCGGCGACGACCAGTGGGCAAATATTCTTGCCGGAGTGGAATTGATTCGCAAAAAGGAAAACAAGCCGGTATTCTGTGCCACTGTGCCTCTGCTGACTAATTCAGACGGTACTAAAATGGGTAAGAGTGCGGGTGGTGCAATCTGGCTCTCCAGAGAGAAGTTGAGCGACTATGATTTCTATCAGTACTTCCGTGATATGGAGGACAGCAAGGTTGAAGAACTCTTCCGGGCGCTGACCTTTTTGCCGCTGGATGAGATTCAAAAGATATGCTCGGTCAGCGGTCAGGCTCTGAACACTGCCAAGGAAAGACTGGCGTTTGAGGTGACCAAAATTGTGCGTGGCGAAGCCAGTGCCATCCAGGCTCAGGAACAGGCTCGTGCTAGGTTTGGCGGCGATATGAAAAGTATGGAAACGCTGAAAATAGACAGAAAGTATGCGCAAAACATAGTGGATTTGCTTATCTATACCCAGATGGCGGGCTCCAGGGGTGAGGCTAAACGCCTCATTGAGGGCAAGGGCATCCGGATAGATGATGAGGTAGTAGACAGTTTTGACTTTCAATTAAAAAAGGATGAGTTTGTGTTGCAAAAGGGCAAAAAAGCCATACAGAGAGTGAAGTTGGTGTGATGAGGTCAAGTTTTTTATCCGTTCCACAAAACACCGTCTGGGAGAGCGAGCAGGCGGAGAAAAAATCCCGGTTTTTAGGCTTTGCTACTCAGGTGGATAATGTGTCTGAGGCGGAAAAGTTTCTATCCGAACTCCGGGCAAAACATAAGGATGCACGGCATATCGCCTTTGCCTGGCGCTTTCAAAATCTAAGCAAGGCGAGCGATGATGGCGAGCCCCACGGCACTGCAGGCAAACCTATTCTGCAGATAGTTGAAAGGCTGGATTTGTGCAATATAGTGGTGGCGGTAGTGCGATATTTTGGCGGAGTTAAACTGGGCTCAGGTCCGTTGCTGCGTGCCTATTCCGCCTGTGCCAGTGCTGCACTGAAGTTCAAACCGGCGCTGTGGACGCTATGTTCAAAAGTACGGCTGGAGGTCAGTTTCCCAGAATTTGAAAAGCTTATAAAAATGGCGGAGCGCAAGGAGTTGTCATTGTCCGAGATAGAGTTTTCCCAGAGCGTTACACTGACGGCAATACTGCCTAAGACCACCAAACTTCAGTTTGGTACTATGCTGCAGTCTGAGGATATTTTCTTTCATCTGGACTGAGGAGGGAAAATGGGAATAATCACAAAATTAGGTGATACTAACAAAGGTAAACGGGTCGCCGTTTGGGTCGACCAGGAATTTATCTGTTTTTTGAACGACTTCACGGTGTATAAGAATAAACTTGCCGAGGGCGGGCAGATTGCTATTGCTGATTTGGAAAAGATGCAGTTCGAGAGCGAAAAAGATACCGCTTTCAACCTGGCGCTTAAGCATCTGAGTAAGTATAGCAAGACCGAAAAACAACTCCGGGAATTTTTGCGGGACAAGGGATATCTCCCAAAACTCTGCGACGAGGTGTTGGAAAAAGTTCGGGAATATCAGTATGTCGATGACCGCCGTTTTGCTGAGAATTTTGTAAGTTCCTCAAAGAATAAGTTTGGCAGTGCTCGCCTGAAGATGATGTTGCAGCAGAAAGGAGTGGGGGAGGAAATCATACGGGAGGCGCTTGAGAATTTAGACAACGCCGGCGCCGTGCAGGAAATATGCAAGAATTATATGAAAAAAAAGGAAAAAACAGTGCAAAATTGGCAAAAATGTGCAAATTACCTATACGGTCGAGGTTTCTCCTGGCAACAGATATCTGCTGCACTGAGTGAATTGAAAAAGGAGAAAGAAGATGAAAGTTGGGAATGATATTGTCGAGGTGAAGAGGTTTCTGGGGCTGGTTGGCAATAAGAAATTTGCGGACAGGGTCTTCACCCCAGCGGAGCAGGAGCATATAATGACTGCAAAAGAGGTGCAGAAAAAAGCGGAGCGTATGGCGGGGAAGTTTGCCGGCAAAGAGGCGGTTGCCAAGGCGCTAGGATTAGGTATCAGTGAGGGAATCACTCTAAACTGTATAGAGATTCTGCCTGATGGACGGGGTGCTCCTACCGTTACCCTACACAGCCATGCAAAGGAGCAACTGACCAAACTCGGATTCAGTGCGGTGGAGATAAGTATTTCAAATACCGATAGTATGGCATCGGCGGTCTGCATAATTTACTAAAAATTGCAAAAAGTATAAGAGAAGTTAAAAAAACTTCTTTTTATTTTGCGATTTTGGTTTTAAAAATGAATTAAAGGGGATAAATTATTATGTCAGCATTTAAAAAGGATTTTGAGGAGTATGCGGCTAATCTGGCTGCCAAGGTTGCGCACATTCCGCCGCACGGCGAGCATATTATGCCAGAGGTGGAGTATAGACCACTGGATATTCAACTTGCTCAGGCGCTTTCTGAACTCGATGAATTTGTGCAGTGTGACCTTGCCGACCTTGAAAAATATGAGAAATGGATAGAGGAGCAGAGTGGACCAAATCAGGCGTGGTGAACTTTATTATGCTAATCTCTCCCCGGTGGTGGGGAGCGAGCAGGGCGGAATTCGTCCCGTTTTAGTTGTGCAGAACGATATCGGAAATAAGTACAGCCCGACCGTTATTGTCGCCGCAATTACCAGCAGGATAGACAAGGCGAAACTGCCAACACATATTGAAATCAAGGCATCTACATACGGTCTGGAAAAGGACTCAGTGATTTTGCTAGAACAGATTCGCACCTTGGACAAAACCCGTCTGCAGAATAAAATTGGTGATATGAGCCCGGCATCTATGAAGACTGTGGATAAGGCGCTCCTTATAAGTTTAGGGTTTTACGCATAATGCCGCAAGAGCAGATTCACACAACATAAAACCTTTGTGATTTTACACATAATGCAGCAAGAGCGGATGGCACACCCTGAACCATTGTTATTTTACGCATAATGCAACAAAAGCGGATGCCCAAACTCTGAACCTTTGTGATTTTACGCATAGCGCAGCAAGAGCAGATGCCCACAACATAAAAACCTTGTGATTTTAGGATTTTACGCATAGTTTAAGGACGAAATTCCAAAAACATCAGACGATGTTTTTATTTTTGTATTAAAGATAGCGAAGATTTTTTCACTGTAAGCGGCACAGCTTGCGCCATGCCCCAATAGCCAAATACCCGCCACCGAGTGGCGGAATCGCAAAGCGATTCGAGTGTTTTTCGGATGAAAAACCTGTATTAAACCATAATTTATTAAAGCCAAGCATCCCACTAGCTAAGATTCGCCGAACAGGACTTATCTATTTTATTGTATTTAACCCGGCTCAATCCAGCGGATATTGGGCATAAGCAAGGAGGGTGGCGACAGATGCTGGCATCTGGTCGCACAGCTTGCGCCATGCCCCAATAGCCAAATACCCGCCACCGAGTGGCGGAATCGCAAAGCGATTCGAGTGTTTTTCGGATGAAAAACACTGTATTTGGATATTGACAGCCACCCCAAACTATGGTATACTAATCACAGAAACACAGGGGAGAGTTATATGCCAACTATAATAAAACCAAAAATTAACCGGTTCAGAATGTTTCTGACCTTTCTGACCGTTATAATTGTGGCGCTGAGTCTGGGTCTGGTAGTATATTACTTTGTACAGAACCGGGAAAACATCGCTCTGAGCAGCGAGACCATAACTGTAAACAAAGAGGATACTTTCACTGTCAAGATAATTGTGACCGAACCTAACAGGGGTACCACGGTATCACTGTTATCAGATAACTCCATTTTGGAGAAGGTCAGTGTCAGTTCGGACGGCTTCACTTATCAATATAAGGCGATTGCTGCCGGGTCTACCACTATAACCCTGGAGACATCCAATCCGACTTTCAACAACCTGTACTGTACCGTTCGAGTGGGGGACGGAAGTACAACCAATCCTTTCTATATCAAAAATGATCAGGAACTTGCTGATATCGGGTCCGCAAACAGACCTCTCAACGCAAACTATCTGCAGATTGACAACATTGATTTGGTAACATATCCAAACTGGACACCTATCGGTGGCGAGCAGGGCTTCAGTGGAAATTATGACGGCGCCGGCCACACCATATTCGGGCTTAGTATTGTTGCTGGCAGTTATGTAGAAAACGCCGGACTGTTCAGTAAAATCAACGCAGGGGCAAATGTGCAGCGCATAGTGCTGGACAGGACATCTGTTGCGGGTAATATCAAATATGCCGGCTCCGTTGCCGGAACTAACAGTGGTACAATTTCCCGTATTGAAGTAAAGCAGGGAAGGATATCCACTCTTTGTGCCGAAAATGGCACTAGTGTGGGCGGTATCGCAGGTACTATGACCCGGGCAGGAACCAACACCAAACTGGATCGTGTATCCTTTGTAAGCGGCCAGCAGGACGCTGTGCTTCTTAACTCCGAGGCTGTTGCCTATGCCGGAGGACTGGTTGGAAGTAACTACGGTGGAACTATTATAAACTCCTATAGCCGTGGCGGTGTCAAAGTAAATTTAAGCGGAGTAAATGCTAAAGCCGGCGGAATTGTCGGACTCAACACCTACACCACTGAGACAGTCAGCGAGAATAAGTACCACACCAACCTCAAGGGGAATATTATCAACTGTTACAGCACCGCAGTGATTACCAGTGAAGCGGATGTCAATAAAGGTTCTATTGTGGGGCAAAACAGAAACCCAATTAGCAACGGCAGTTCATACACCAATGAGGTAGACACCTTGGCAGGAACTATTCAGGAAAACCGCTATGTTGGTGTGTACTACCTCTTTATAGCCAATGATGAATTCAACGGCATCCAATGGACATATGGAAATGCCGACATGACCGACCTTGCACTAGTGCAGGGCAAGAGTGTTGCTGAGTTGCAGACTCAATCCACTTTCCGAACCTCTTCCTATGCTGCAATTTCTAAGTCCTGGGACTTTGATAGAGTATGGGCAATTAGTGAAGGTGTCAACGACGGCTATCCTACACTCCGCATGTTCGGGGAATCGGTATCCGATGATATCTATGACCCACAAGCCACCTGGCTGTATTCTGGTATAGACAGTATGACAAAACTGGCAGCGATAGCAAGTGACCTCAACGGAATCTATGATATAATTGCAGACTTTACCATAAGCGCTAACTGGACACCACTGGGCACAGCGGAGAATCCTTTCAACGGAACACTTCGAGGTAACGGTAAGACTATAACATTCGATACCGGTATCGGAATAAACTCCTACTTCCAGTTTGCCGGACTGTTCGGCTATCTGGGACCTAACGCAAACCTTATAGATATCACAATTCAAAATATAAGCATTAGTGCAGGCGGAAATGTCGGAGCACTTGCAGGCTTTAGTGCCGGCGTGATTGAAGATTGTTCTGTGAGTGGAAACATTGCTTTTAAAGGCGGTATCGGCAAGAATGTGGGCGGACTGGTAGGGCAAAATGTAGGACAGATTACCTCTAGTGATGCCACCGTGTCAATCACAGCAGATGAAGTGACCGGCGGGATTTGGAATATCGGCGGACTGGTGGGCTACAACAGCGGCAATATTAGTAATAGCATAAGCAAAAAAGCAGCATCTATCAACTCCACCAACACGGACGGCACGGTAAATGCCGGCGGATTGGTCGGAGCCAGTGTGGGCTCGGCAATTGTGTCCGGATGTGAGAGTTATGGCAGTGTAACCCTAAGCACTACAGCAGGCAACTTTGCCGGCGGACTAGTGGGCTATATGGAGGGCTCGGCTAAAATTATCGGAAGCAGGGCAGGTGCCGAGTTTGACCCAGAACGCATCATCCGTGGGTATTTTGCCGGCGGACTGGCAGGATATATCAGTATGATAGATGAAACGGACTCCTCCGATAAAACCTTGGCTCTGGCGCAGTGTCAGGTGTTTGATAATATCCGAGTGGAGGGCGAAAAAGCCGGCGGACTGGTTGGACGGCTCTACCGTGGTAAGGTGGAAAACTGTGCGACATATGCACACCTGTATGCAAAAGTTATGGCAGGATTCTCAGTTACTGTTGAGGGTTCGACTGATAGCAACGGAAACGGTCGCTATGCAATAATGGATACCTGTTTCTCGGGCGCAACCTTTGATAACTCCATTGCGGGCAGCAAGGTATTTGCAGAAACTCAGAGTATTATACGAGGCACCAGGGTGCTGTTGATATGGGATGCTTGGAGCGATGCAGCAGCAGACCCGGTTAAACATAAAGAAGCAGGGTTTATAAAAAATAGTAAGTACAACAAGGGCAATCTGGATGCAACTGGAGTTGCAGAAAAAGATTATCGTTCTCCGACCTCACAGCAAAATCTGCCATTTGTGACTATGGTCTATAAAGACGGAGCGACCAGCGACACAGACTGTAAAAAAGCAGGAACTTTCAACGCAAGTATTTGGAAAACTACAGTTTGGAAAATCGAAAATGGATACTATCCACAGGTGAAACTGGTCTAAACAGAAGGTGAAATTGGTCTAAACAGACTTTAAAAAAGAGAGTGAAAACTCTCTTTTTTTGTGGTGAAGACTGGTTTTAGCAAGAGTTGCTTGAGATTGTTTTTTGGGTACATAAATCAGTGCTGGGGTTGTTTTGATATCTATATCTCATCTTCTATAATAGGGGTCGGGAGAGGACTCAGGGTTTCCGGTGCTGCCCGTTCCAGATTTGGTTCAGCCAAACTCAGGTCAGGAATAGGCAGGGCGCTGTCGGTCATAGTGATTTCGCCTTGCTGGTCGGGTTGGATACTGGAATTGTTTTGGTACGGTGTCGAGGTGGATGAATCAGTAATCCGATACGGCTCCGGGGTGGTGTCTGGTACAATGATTGTATGGATGCTCAGTTGCTCCTGGGAATTGTCCGGCATAGGGGCTGAATTTTCAGTTTTGGTCAATTCCGGCGTCGGGGCTGAATTTTCAGTTTTGGTCAGTTCCGGCGTCGGGTCTGAATTTTTAGTTTGGGTCAGTTCCGGTGTCGAGTTGGAATTCTCAGTCGCCGGCAATGGAGTCACTCTGGAATTTTCCGCCCCGGTGTCGCTTGGTGAATCATCAGGATTGCTAATTGAGTTTTTGGACTCACTAAGTGTCGGCTCAGGTTTGGGCAATGTTTCGGTTTGGTTCTGCAGATTGCCGGCAGGGGCGTTTTGTGTGGGTTGGAAATCAGGGCTGTTGATAGCATCGCCATCCATACCCAAAAATCCCATCTGCGCCAAAAAGGCAAATGCTACTATAGCCAGAAAGGATAGGTAGACCACATAGCCTATAACCCTGCGTTTGGTGGTGAGTTTTACTGCTTTCTCCGGTTGTTTTTTCTGCTCTTTCTCTTTTTTTGCCATAAAAAAACACCTCACTTTTAGTTTAGTTTGTGCGAGGCGGAGTTTTTTATTCGATATTTTTTTGCCAGTTTTCTGTATCAAAGGGGTATGGCTCAGACTGCTTTCAGAAAGGTCTTCAGACTGCAGATATTTCTCCCTGTGATTGCCTACAGAAGTGTGGTAATTAATGGGCTCACGGCTGCAGATATTTTCCCCCTGTGATTGTCGGAAATTATAGAGCATCGCCAATTATCTAATTCTTTATTTTATATATGTTGCTGACACGGTTCTGAGTAGCGACATCCACACGAAATTGTTCGTTGGGTGCGGCTCCATTTTTTTGTAGTGCCTTTTTGATTGCATTCAGTGCCAGATCCGGGGTGTTATTCTGTTCACTGAGGTGTCCCAAAATCACGCCACGGGTCTTGCCGTTCAGCATGCTGAGAATCGCATCGGCAGCCACTTCATTACTGAGGTGACCGTGCATAGACATAATTCGCTGCTTCAGTTGATAGGGGTAGTTAGGGTTGGATTGCAAGGTCTGCACATCGTGGTTGGACTCCAGTATAACCAGGTCGCTGGAGGAAAAGCGGGTGAGTATGTCTTCAGTGGTATGCCCGAGGTCGGTGGCAATGGTGAATTGCTTGCTGTTTTCAATAATCGAAAAGCCCACGCAGTGCGAGGCATCGTGGTCTACATCAAAGGTCTCAACAGCGAGGTTTTCCAGATAAAAAACCCGTCCGTCGAATTCAATTTCCTGGCAGGAATCCAGGGGTCCAATCTTACGGGAGAGTATATCCCAAGTGTTTTTATGTGCGTAGACTTTAGTGCCGTATTTGCGTGCGAAGTTGCCCACTCCGTTGATATGGTCGCTGTGTTCATGAGTTACTAAAATGGAGTCAATCTCAGCCGGATTGACGCCAATAAGAGAAAGACGGCTTTCAAGTTCTCTCTTTGAAAGCCCGGCATCGATAAGAATTTTAGTGTTATCACTTTCAATAAAAGTACAGTTGCCTTTACTTCCGCTTGCCAGCACACAGATGCGCATTTTTCCCCCTTATTTACCGTACATACTGTACAGCACGCTGTTTAATGTCTTAGTAGTAACCACCCGCTTAGCAGCCCGCAATATTTTATATTTAAAGCCCACTGTCTTAACTAGCGGCGGATGCTTTTTGGTCAGGCATTTCAGAATAAGCCTTGCTATGTGGATAGGTTCCATGCCGTTCTGTTCATCTTTTTCCATTTTCCCTACATTTTTGCAGGTGCGTTGGTTATATACATTAGAACTGTCCAGGCAGGCTTTTACCCGGTTTTGAGTGAAGTTGGTTTTGGTGTCGCCGGGCAGGATGCAGGATATCTTTATTCCAAAGGGGCGCACTTCATTGGCGAGCGCCAGGGAGAAGTTTTTTACAGCCGCTTTAGTGGAGGAGTAGAGTGCCTGAAAAGGGACAGGAAATTCTGCCGCTAGAGAACTCAGATTTACAATCCGACCTTGGCTTTTGCGCAACCAGGGCAGGGCGATAGCACAGATATGGGCAACAGCACTAAAGTTAGTCTGTATGATTCTGTCCACATCCTCCCAGGGCGCAAATTCTACCGGGCCGCTTATTCCCATGCCGGCATTATTAACTACGGCATAGATGCCGCCACTCTCCTTGATTATGGTATCAAAAGCGCCTTGCAGCGCTTCTCTGTCCGTTATATCACAACTGATATGCCGAATATTCTTGTCTGCGGGGGCGCTGCGGGAGAGTGAAAAAACCTCAAAGCCGTTTTCTGCCAACAAACTGGCAGTGGCAAGCCCTATTCCGCTTGATGCTCCTGTTATAACTACAACTTTCATCTCAAACCCCTCCTGCAACTATGTTACCAGTATAAAGCAAACGGGCAAAAAAAGCAAGAAAAAATGCCAATCTACAAATTTTTCCAAAAAACTTAATTTCCTCTAACAAAAACAAAAAGTTTTCAGAGCGAAAATCGGGTCGGGTATTTTATAATCAGACCGGAGGATAAAATGAATAAAGTAGACAGTAAAAAACTGTGGTATCAATGCTTGAAATATCTGTTATTCTTTGCCCTGTTCTTTGTGCTGCATATGGCAGAACTGCAGGGCTTGCACCCCTTTGCTTTTGGAATGTTGTTTGCACTGGTATGGTGTAACCAAAAACTTTTACTGTTGGCGCCAATTTACATTTTAAGCGGCTTACTTGCACATTTCAGCATACATAGCCTCATAATTCTGTCGTGTACCGTGCTTGTTTTTGCATTTTTCTATTTTCTGCATCTCAGGATTAAAAAACCGCTCAACCCACTGTTGGTCGGGGTGTATGCTTTTCTCTCTCAGTTTGCCTTTCTATATCTGAACTCCGGCAGCACTGAAAGTATCATCAGTGCCGGCATATCAGTCTTTTTGGGGCTGGTTGCCATGTACGCCTACCTCTATTTTATGCAGTCGGTGCTGGTGCGGGGGCTGAGGCGACACTACACCATTGACGAAGTGGTTTCGCTGGGTATTCTGGTGCTTGCCATAGGGGTCGGTCTTGCCAGTATACCGGATTTTGCCGGTATAATCTCCCGTGCCATTTTGGTGTTTTTAGTGCTGTGTTTGGTGTGGGTTCTCAACGCTGGCGCCAGTATCAGTTTGAGTGTGGTGCTAGGGGTGGGGGTGGCGCTCGCCTCCAATGAGGTATCTATGTTGTGTGTGCTGACTCTGGGCGCTCTGGTGGCAAATGCACTGAAAAGCCGAAACAAATTTTTTGGCTGTGCCGGGCTGGTGCTTGCCGATGTATTTGTCAGCCTATACTTTTTCAACTTCTACAGCGCTTTTTTATTGCTGGGAACACTCAGCGGAGTTTTTTTATTCCTGCTAATTCCTCAGAGCAGTCTGCAAAAACTAAACACTTTTATCATTGCTGATGAGGACGACTTTGCTCTGCGTAACATTATAACCCGCAGCCGCAGTGCTCTCTATCGGAGAATCTGGGGGGTTAGTGAGGTCTTTCGGGAGATGCAATCGGTGTTCATACAAATGGCACGGGGTGTGTTGTCGCCCAAGTTGGCGACTGAGTTTTTGGTGGAAGAAATCAAGAAAAAGGTCTGTCAGCAATGTGTTATGAAGAGCAGTTGTCTGAGGGTAGATATTAAGCAGACCAACGCTGATATTGAAAAGTTGGTGGCGCTGGCTTTTGCTAGAGGCAAGGTCAATGTGTTGGATTTACCACCCTCACTCAGCGCTAAGTGCCAACGGGTAAATGTAATCATAAACACGGTAAATAGTGTGGTTGCCGAGTACAGCCAGTATGCCCGCATGGTGACCGGTATGGATGCCAGCCGCCTGCTTATCGGTGATCAGTTGTTTGGAGTATCCCAAATTTTGCGCTCGCTTGCTGAAGAGGTTAACCTCAACATCTCTTTTGACACGCAAAAAGAACAAAAACTTATAGAGGATTTAATGTACAACCGTATTCTCTGCAGTGAGGCGGTGGTCTACTGCCGGAGTGCCGGCTCCAGCGAGGTCACCCTGGTGATAAGGACGGCTGATTCCACTCGGGAGGAGATAGGAGAGGTCACCAGCCGGGTGCTTTCCTCGCCAATGGAGGTCAAAAGCGTCCAGCCGGCGGAAAAGCCGGGCTTTAGTGTGGTCACTCTGGGTGCACGGGTCAATTTTGATGCCGTGTTTGGCAGTGCCGGAGTGGTAAAAAATGGCAGCGAGCAGAGCGGCGACACCCACTCCGTCCTCCGGCTGAGCGATGACAAGTTGCTCATGGCACTCTGTGACGGTATGGGCAGTGGTGAAAGGGCGGAGGGTATCAGCACCCTGACACTTAATCTGATTGAGAACTTCTACCGTGCCGGGTTTGAAAGTTCCCTTATTCTGTCAAGTGTAAACAAACTATTAGCGCTGAAAGGCGAGGAGATTTTCACCGCTCTAGATGTCTGTATTTTTGATTTGCGGGATTGTGTCTGCGATTTTGTCAAGGTGGGCTCACCCTGTGGTCTGATCAAGTCTTCTGACGGCACTTGTGTGATTGAGGCAGGTGCGCTGCCTTTGGGCATTCTGGATGAAGTCAAGCCCAGTGTTGCCAGTTTTGCTCTTAAGGACGGAGATTTTGTGGTGGTTGCAACCGACGGGGTGGTAGATGCTTTTGATGATATTGAAGAATTCAAGAATTTTGTCAACAACTTTGAGACCCAGAATCCCCAGACCCTTGCCGATGCCGTGGTTTCCCAGGCACTTGCCAAGTGTAATAACCTGGCTCAGGATGATATGACAGTGCTTATTGGCAGGGTTTGGAGAAAGATTTAGAAAAACCCCTTGAAATTTCCTCTGAAATAGTTTATAATGTAATTAGAGAAGTTTTAGGGAGAAGAATATGTTTGAAGATACCTTAAAAATTATTGAAGAAAAAAAGCTCTTTCCGGCAGGTTCAGTCATCGGTGTAGCCTGCAGCGGAGGTGCTGACTCTATGGCGCTGCTGCACTTCCTCAATGCAAACCGTGAAAAGTTGGATATTGAAATCCTTGCCCTGCATATCGACCACAACACACGGGCTAATGATTTGCACGATGCGCTATTTGTGGAGAACTACTGCAGACAGAACCGTATCCGCTTTCATAAGTTCAAGGTTGAGGCAAGGGTGCTCGCTAAGCGTAAGGGATATACCCTGGAAGAGGCATGCCGTGAAGCCCGCTATGGCGTGTTCGAGGGTTTGAAAAAAAGGGGCATTGTGGATCGTATTGCACTGGCTCATCATCAGAGCGACCAGGCAGAAACAGTGCTGCTGCATATACTGAGAGGTTCCGGACTGGGTGGCGCAACCGGTATGGAGTTGGTACGGGATGACTTCTATGTACGACCGTTCCTGGAAGTGCCTAAGCAGGAGATTCTATCCTATGTCTATCAGAATGAAATCCCCTATGTAGAGGATGAAACAAATGAGGACACCTCTTTTTCCCGCAATTTTTTACGCCACAAAATCCTGCCCGAACTCCGCAAGGTGTGGGGTAAGGTGGATGAATCCCTCTGCAGTTTTGGCAAAATATGCAAGGAGGACGACCAGACTATACGCGCGCTGATGAATTTTGATGCCGTGCAGTACATGGACAAGTTGATTAAGATTCCGCTCTCCTACTTTTTCTACCCGGCAAGCCAGGTATCCCGGCTGTTGTTTGATTGTTTCAGTCGGCTTGGCGTGGATACTGATGTGGAGAAAAAACATGTAGACCTTATCTTTGACCTTGCCCTCAAGGGGGAGAACAGTTCCAGGCTTAATATGCCGGGAGATGTGGTGGTCTATCGTGAGTACGAATATATAACTATGTCGGCAAATCAGGTCAAGAGCAGAACCAAAACGGAATGGGCTTTTAAAGTTGGCAATATCAAAGTAGAGGACTATGGCAAGATTAGAGTTCGCAAAACCCAACTTCGGGAGCCGGTGGTGGGCGCTCTGCTGATAGATGGTGATAAACTTCCGGCTGAAGCGGTGTGGAGATTTCCAAAGGATGGCGACTATATTGATAAGTTCGGGGGCGGCGGAATTAAGAAGATAAAAAACTACCTCTCAGACAAAAAAGTACCGCTTCGTATCCGTAAACGCTTGCCCGTTCTGGCAGTGGGGAGTGAAGTGTTTGTAATCGCTGGAATGGATATCTCAGAGGCGCTCAGGGTGGATGAAAAGACCGAAAAAGTCTACCTGTTAGAGTTTGAAGTACAAAATTGGGTTTAAAAAATCCGATTTTTCTTTTGACAAAGCAGAATTAACTATGCTATGCTTGAGCCAGTAAGTCAGGTGGTTTTGAATGAGAAGGGTGACACAACACAAAAAACTTGCTCTCGACGGCGTAGACCAAGTGGAGGATGCAATTCAAGAAAAGGCTTGTTTGTTCAACAAACAATTGTTTTCTGTTTCTAAACAAGCAAAACTTTCTTTTTCTAAATTACACCCTCATAAATTCTATATAATCGCTACCAAAGATATAGATTTCCAGACCTCGCAAGATTTAGATGCCGCTAAGATGACTGAGAAAATCATCGCCAACACCGAGGAGAGCGTTAAAAAGCAGCGCAGTAAGAAAAAGCGCTGGGTAAATGTTATATTTCTGATGATTAACCTTGCTATCGTTGTCGGCGTGGTGGCTTACCAGTTTTTAACGGCAGAGGAGCCGGTTGACATTGCTCAACTGCTTACCAGCAGTATCAACTGGTGGTGGATTCTGATAGGTTTAGCAGTCTTCCTTTTGGGAAATATTTTTGACAGTGCCCGAATCTGGCTTTTAATAAAGGTCAGCACCGGCAGGTCACGCCCTTTTTTGTCCTATAAAGCCACTGCAACCTGTCGGTTTTACGACTCTATCACGCCGCTGGGTACCGGCGGTCAGCCCTTTCAGATTTTCTATCTCAGCAAACGAGGTTTGCCCGGAAGTATTGCCTCCAGTGTGCCGATAGCAAAATATCTCTATTCTCAGATTTATTTTATGATTTTTGTAGGGTTGGTAATAATTCTGCAGTCAGCGTATATTGTTACCCTACACCCTCTGGTTATGACCTTTTGTTATGTAGGTTTTACACTCAATCTGCTGCTGGTTTTTTCCATACTTTTCTTATCAGTCAGCAAAAAGGTGGGGCCGGCAACAGCGGTGGGAATTTTGAAATTCCTCGCCAAACTGCGTATTGTAAAAGACTACCGCCGTACTTTTGTCAAAGTGATGCACACCGTCCGGGAATATGTTGCAATGACCCGAAAGTTTGTCAGTAGTTTCTGGATTGCCCTTGGTATGCTGCTCTTTACTATACTCGGTCTGCTGTTCGGGTACTCCATTCCATTTGTGGTCTATTGTACCTTTATGCCGGTGGACTTCAATATATGGTTCACTTTGGTGACCATGGCAGTTGTCTGTGATATGGCTTGTAGTTTTATACCATTGCCGGGCGGCTCCGGTATGGCGGAGTTATCCTTCTTTGCGCTCTTCGCCACTCTGATGACAGGTGTTCCGGATGGTGTACTGGTTTGGGCATTATTGCTCTGGCGAATCTATACCTATTACGGCTATCTGTTGCAGGGGTTGGTAGTTATGTTCTACGATTTCCTGTTCGGAAACAAGAAAATTGCCCCGCTGCTGAACCGGTTTAAAGAAGAAGACCGGCTGAAAGAAAACCAGGAAGAAAATTATAAACAAGGAGGCTAAAGATGCCCGCTGATTTTGAAAAAAATAGCATAAAACCAAAAGAGCGCCAGAAGAAATGGTCTTTCTGGCTGTTTGTAGCGCTGCTGCTGGCTCTATTATTGTCCAACCTTGCCGGTGAAACCATAAAGAACATGTTCTTTTCACTGCTTGGCGGACTTACTCCAGTAATATTAGCAATGGTGTTGGCATTTCTGCTCTTGAGCCCGATACGGTGGATTGAGGACAAACTGCTTAAAAATGCCTTTGTGGGAAATCCCCGGGCACGGTTGTATAAAAGACTGATTTCGCTTTCAGTCTGCTATTCCTTAATAATAGGGCTGGTACTGTTACTGTTGTTTACAGTGCTGCCTTATATTATAAACACTCTGCAGGATCTGGCTAGCGACAGCACCTTGGTGCCGAGGATTAAGTCCGAACTCACCAGTCTGATAACCAGCATTACCGGATTCTCAACTGAAGAGGTCACTGAATTTATTCAACCGACCATAAACGGCATCGGTGAAGCCCTCACTGAGTGGCTGGCTTCGCTTGGCGCTAATCTGGGTAATATTGTGACGGTGGTTGGAAATGTCGCCTTTGCTTCCTTTATGGGTCTGATTATCAGTTTGCTGATGCTCAAGGACAAAGAACTAATTGCCAGCACTGCTCGTCGCTGCACTTATGCATATAACACCAAGAAGAAAGCGGATGAAATCGTTGCGGTAACCCGTCGTTCTAAAAATATGCTTAACCAGTTCTTAATCGCAAACATTATAACAATGTGTATTATCTTTGTTGTTACCTGGGTGGGATACGCTATAATCGGCGTGCCATTTGCTCCGCTTTTAGCGCTGGCACTGGCAATTTTGTCTATCATCCCTTATTTGGGTGGATTCATAGCAATGGTGCCGGTAATACTGGTAACCTTGGTGTTCGGCTCGGTAACTTTGATGCTGACGGCAATCATATTCGGTTTGGCGACATGGGCAATTATCACCACCATTATTCCGCCTTTCATCACCAGCAAACGGCTGCAGACCCGGGCAATTGTAATGTTTATGGCTCTGGTAATCGGCGGCGCATTGTTTGGCATATGGGGTATGATTTTGGCAGCACCAGTAGCGTCAGTGGTTATGATAATACTGCAGGAGCGCCTGGAAGTGCGTGAGGCACAACGGGAGAGGGAAGAACTTATGGATGCAGGCATAGTGGATGTGCCAACCTCGGGCATCAGCGATATGCTGGATCTCAAAGAGGACATTGACCCGGTGATTCAGGAAATGAAGGTGCAGGAATTTGAGAGAAAGATAATGGTAAAACCAAAAATTAAAAAGCAAAAAGAGAAAAAAGATGAAAAAGACACTTTTTAGCGGGGTTAAGCCCACAGGGAGACTGACCCTGGGAAACTATATAGGGGCGATCGGCAATTGGCAGGTTATGCAGCAGGAATTCAATTCAATATTTTGTGTGGCAGACCTTCATTCACTGACGGTAGAAATTGACCCGAAAGAACTCAACGACAACTCCTATGGTGTTTTGGCTGCCTATTTGGCTTGCGGGCTGGACCCGGAGAAGAGCACAATATATTTCCAGTCGCAGTTGCCTGCACACACCGAACTATGCTGGCTTTTAAACTGTGTGGCGACCTTTGGCGAAACCAGCAGAATGGTGGCGTTCAAGGAAAAAGCCGCACACAAAGACAGTGTTTCAGTGGGGCTTTTTGACTATCCTATCCTAATGGCGGCGGATATTCTGCTGTTCGATTCTGAGGTGGTACCAATCGGAGAAGACCAACGCCAGCACCTCGAACTTGCTCGCACCCTTGCCAATCGGTTTAATAGTAAATACGGCAAGACCTTTGTGGTGCCGGAGGGAAGATACCAAACAATCGGCGCAAAGATTCAGAATCTCCAGAACCCGGCTAGTAAAATGAGCAAGAGCGATGATGACACCTCAGGCAATATAATGCTGGAGGATTCACCGGAAACTATTCGCAAAGAGATAAAAAGGGCGGTGACCGACAGCGGCGATACTATTGTGGCATCTAAGGACAAGCCGGGCATCACCAACTTGCTGAACATATACTGTGCACTTTCACATATGTCCATAAAAGAGGCAGAGGCACACTTTGCCGGCAAGAGTTATGGACAGTTAAAGTCCGAACTTGCCGACCTGGTGGTGGATACTCTGAAACCGGTACAGGACAGAATGGCTCAGTTGCTGAGCAACCGTGCTGAGTTGGACGAAATAGTCCGAAAGGGTGCGGAGAAAGTGCGTATACAGGCTGAACGAAAAGTTCGGGAAGTGAAGACCAAAATGGGGCTTATATAGCAACAGCCCATATGACACTAAACAAACCTGAGAAACTGGTACCTCGCTTTGATTGTATGGCTTATATTTAGGGTACACTCGCTTACACTAAACAAACCGGAGTCTTTATTTGCTCCGGTTTTTGTATGGCGACTGTACGGGCTTTAATTTTCAGGAAATCTTTATTTTGCGAAGAGTTTGGAGGATGCCTATCAGTTTTTCTATCATAGGGCAGCAATTATTCACTTTAAAAAGCAGAGTATATTTTTCCAACAGAAGACAAAGCACCACAGTGCTCTGTCTTTTTTCAGTTGTTAAAATCCGAAGTTATTCAGAGCGCTGGTGCCAATCAGGCTATTGTTGGCAAAGCCCGGACACCGGTAACAGCGGTTGGCAAAGTCATTCTCATCATTAGTAGCGTAGGCAAATGCCAGAAGAGCAATCAGAAGAGTTATCAATATAACGGTGTTATTTGCAAGATCAACGCCACTGCCTGACGCCCAAAGTGCAATCAACAGACCTAAAACCAAGGCTTGAGAAACGGTCATGGTGGAATCCTCCATTTTTTTGCAAAAAAGCAGTTTAAAAGTTAATATGCGATTCAATTCGCAAATGTGCATCCTTGCATTGAGAATTCAGGTTTGGTAGAGTTAGAATGGAGGTAAAAATATGAACATTATCCCACTGGAATCCGAACTCTCTACTCAGATTAAAGGCTTTTTGCCCAAGAAGAAGGAATTGAGCAGTATGAGCAACTTCTTTGACTCATTTTCCGACCCTACCCGGCTGAAAATTCTGTCGGCGCTGTCTTTGTCCCCGCTATGCGTAAATGAACTGAGCCGGCTTATAGACACCAACCAGACCACGGTCAGTCACCAACTCAAACTTATGCGTGAGCGAGGGCTGGTGGGGTACTGCAGACTTGGAAAGGTTCTGCGGTACGAGATAGCCTCGCAGTTTGTATCCGATACCCTGGAGTGTGGTGTGGATTTCTTAAACAATCAGGCAGAGGATTTTTGTTAGAATTTTTGGGCGTTTGGTGAAAGTTGCCCCCGAAACAGCATAGATATAACCAGAACCACAAGCAGGGGGAGTATGCATTTTAATCTGAAATCCAAAAAGTTTCGCTATGTGGCACTCTGTGCCGCCATATTTCTGGTGTTGGCAACACCACTTTTTCTGTTGCCGTTATGGAAGAACCGACCTCAGGCGGGTTATCCGGTAGCCCCACAGGAGGCAGTCTTCCTGGAACTCTGGAATGTGGACACCTTTGAGGGAGGCAGGGCTAGCCGCGCTGCCTTTTTGGAGCGTCAGGCAATAGCCTTTGAGGCGGTGCATAATAATATCTTTATAGTGGTTTACAACCTGACCCCGGAGCAGGCACAGATACAGATGGAGAATAATATTTTACCGGACTTTGTAAGTTTTGGTACCGGGCTGGGTGAACTGTTCAGCCCTTTTGCCGAGCCTTTGGACACACACTTTAAAATAAGGGAAGAGTGGGTTGCTGCCGGCGAGAACCGGGCGGTGGCGTGGTGCACCGGCGGCTATGTTCTCTGTTCTCAGGAGGTCGACCTCACCGAGCAGGAAACCCTGCTGCAGGAAGATATAACTGCCAACTGGCTGGGTTTTGGTGGCGAGTTCAATGCCCCTCTTTCGGCGCTGGCAGCCCAGGCTCAAACTGGAAGTTCTAATCCCGATGCTCTCTTTGCTGAGAGCCTGCTGCCAGACTATTCACAGTACAACGCCTATGAGGATTTTCTGTCCGGCGAATTTGAGGTATTGCTCGGCTCGCAGCGGGATTTTTATCGGCTGCAGAACCGGGTAGAACTCGGGTCGCTTGACGGCTGTAACTTTCGCTTTCTTAGCGGCTATACCGATTTGGTGCAGTGGTTCAGTGTGACTACCACCGACTCAGACAAGCAGGGGATTGCCGAGCAGTTTATGGAGTATGTGCTGACCGATAAACGCCAGAAAAAACTGGCTGACCTCGGTATGTTCTCAGTGCTGAACTTGAGTATATATTCCGATTCTGAGTACGCTAAATTTGAGCAGGCTTTGCTGGAACCTTGTCGGGTGGCAAGCGCCTTTCGTGGAAAAGCAGCACTTGCAGATGAAAAAGAAAAAGCAATAGAAAAGTTGTTTGGAGTGTAGAGTTATGGAAATATCCAGGAAACTGAGCAGAAAATTTGGCGCCAGGTACTCCGGTGAAAAGTCCTTTAAAGAACTGACCACCTTTAAGATTGGCGGCAAAATTCAAAATTTTATATATGTTGTGAACAAAAAAGAGGTGTTTTTTCTTCAAAATCTTTGCAAAAAGAAAAAGTTGCCCCTCCTTGTGTTGGGGGCAGGTTCTAACATATTGGCAAGCGATGAGCCCTTTTCCGGGGTGGTACTATGCACGAAGCAGATGAACAAGGTCTGTTTTGGAAAGGATGGCGTGGTAACCGCTGAGGCGGGAGTTCGGCTGTCCAGGCTTATTGCGCTCTGCGCTGAAAAAAACCTGGGAGGTTTGGAGTGGGCGGTTGGCATCCCCGGTACCGTCGGAGGTGCAACTCTGATGAACGCTGGGGCATTTAAGTTCCAGATTGGCGACCGGATTCGCCGTGTAATTTACTTCGACGGAACTCGGATAGTTGAACTGAGCGAAAAAAATCTTTTTTTCCATTATCGTCAAAGCCCTTTTACAAACAAAAAAAATTGTGTTATACTAAGTGTAACTTTCGAACTGGTACCAACCCCAAAAAAACAGATTCAGGCTAACCTGCAGAAATTTATAACTATGAGGCAGTCCTCACAGAATGTGGGGTTACCGAGCGCAGGCAGTGTGTTTCGCCGCTTGCCCCATGTGACCGCTGCCGAACTTATAGACGGCGCCAGGCTTAAAGGGGTGTCGGTGGGAGATGCTATGGTGTCGCCGGTGCACGCCGGCTATATTGTAAACAGGGGTCAGGCGAAGTTTGCTGAGGTAATGCAACTTATTGAACTGGTCAGAGAGCGGGTATACATTGCGTATCAGGAAAAGTTAGAGTTAGAACTTGTAGTTATAGGAGAAAAAAATGAACAAAATTAAACTAAAGGCAGACTATCATACTCACACCTTTTGCAGTGACGGGCATGCCAGTGCGGAGGAAAATGTAAAGGCAGCAGTGGCTGCCGGGCTACATACCATCGCCATAACAGACCATGGTCCTTTCCACGCTCGTAGGCGCAGGTGTTCATATGCGCAATTTTTGCGTGTCCGTGATGAAATCATGGAACTCAGAAAGAAATATCCAATAAAAATAATGTTCGGAGTGGAGATGAATTTGGTTTCGCTGAATGGTGCGGTAGACCTCTCCAAACAACAGCAAAAGATTTTTGATATAATTGTGCTGGGCACCCATCGTATGCCGCACGGCTACAATATACGGGATTTTTTCTGCTGGAAGGTAGCGAACTGGTTTCCGCCATCCAAAAAGCGTGTTCAGAAGAATACCGAAGCCTACCTCAAGGCGATGCGTACCAACGATATTAAAATCCTGGCTCACCTGAACTATGGTGCCAAGGTGGATGTACGGCCGATTGCACGCTTAGCAGCCGAGAAAGATATTTGGATTGAACTCAACGGGCGCAGGGTGTTCTTTACCGAGGAGGAAATCCAGATAATCCTGGAAGAGGGCGCCAACTTTGTACTCAACAGCGATGCTCATCGTCCGGAGAATGTGGGTAAACCTACCGAAGCATGGAAGTTTTTGGAAAAGTACCACATACCAAAAGAAAGAATTGTAAATATCTAAAAAGGGTTGATAAAATTTTAATTTTCTGCTAATATTTAATACAAAAGGGAAAGAAGATGTCATTTTCATCAGATGCAAAAACCGAAGTTGTAAAATCCGAACTTCCGCAGAAAGAGTTTTGTGCTATGGCGGAATTATCCGCACTTTTTCGCACTTGCGGACAACTGGGAATTGAGGAAGGAAGTTACACTGTTGAACTGGTGACCGAACTCTCTGAACTTTCCGGTCGAGTGCAGGCACTGGTTTCTAAGTTGATTCCGGACTTTAACGACCTGACCGTGCTCAGCGAAGAAAGACCACGGCACCCCACCCGTTTTCGCATCTGTTTCCCCAAAGAGGTAAGCCAAAAATTGTTGATGGACTGCTTTGTGCTCAAGGCAAATATGGAGCCCTATACCGGCATCCCACAGGCGGTCGCCGAAGAGGATTCCTGCAAACGCAGTTTCATTAAGGGCGCTTTTTTGGGCTGTGCCAGCGCAAATATAGTTATAAAAGACCTGCACAACCTGAAGAAACACACCGGAGGCTATCACCTAGAATTTGTCTTTTCCTCTGCCGGGCTGTCTGCCGACTTCGCTCATCTGCTTTCTCACTATGGCTTCAATGCCCGGACAGTGCAGCGTAAGAGATTGTGGATAACCTATATAAAGGAGGCGGAACAGGTCAGCGATATGCTTGCTTTCGTGGGTGCCAACAACGCTGTTATGGTGCTCCAAAATGAATTTGCAGTGCGTGAAGTGCGCAACCAACTCAACCGCCAACTTAACTGTATGAACTCCAATCTTGTCAAAATGGTGGATGCCTCGCTTAAACAGATTGAGGCAATTGAGTTTCTGCGGGATACTGTAGGGCTGGAAGCACTGCCTGGTACCCTCTACGAACTATGTTTGCTGAGGCTGGCAAACCCGGATGAGAGTTATGAAAATCTGGCAAAACTGATGACCGAACCGCTGACCAAGAGCGGAGTCAATCACCGCCTGCGCAAAATAGTGCATTTGGCGGAGAAAATCAAAGCGAACTAAGGAGAAAGTATGGAAAATTTCGTACATTTGCACCTGCATACTCAGTACAGCCTGCTGGACGGTGCTGCCCGGATTGAGAAGTTGGTCAAAGTGCTTAAGGAGCGTGGGGCTCTTGCTTGTGCTATTACCGATCACGGTAATATGTACGGAACGGTGAAGTTCTATAAAGCGTGCAAGGATAACGGCATAAAACCTATTCTGGGAACAGAGTTCTATGTGGCAAATGACTATACTCAGAAGACTGGGAAATTTGATTATGCACACCTTATCCTACTGGCTAAAAATGATGTGGGTTTCAAAAACCTCTGCAAACTGAATTCCATTGCCTGGATTGACGGTTTTTATTATAAACCCAGAATAGACTACAACCTGCTGGCAAAGCACAGTGAAGGTCTTATCTGCACTTCCGCCTGTCTAAAGGGCGATGTGCAGCGCTATCTGGTGGAAGGATTGAATGACGATGCTGAGAAGGTTGCTATCCGGTTACGGGATATGTTTGAGCCCGGTGACTTCTATATAGAAGTTATGAACCACGGCATCCCGGATCAATGTAAGATACTGGATGCGCAATTTGCGCTTGCTGAAAAGATAGGGGTTAAAACCGTTGCAACCAACGATGTGCACTACATAAATCAAGAAGACAGTGAGTTGCAGGATATCCTCATCTGCGTATCAACCGGAAAGACGGTGGATGACCCCAACCGTATGCGTATGGGTGGTGACCAGTTTTACCTCAAGACCGAAAGCGAGATGAGAGAGGTGTTTGCAGCACATCCTGAGGCTATTGACAACACACTAGAACTTGCTGCCAAGTGCAATTTTGACCTAAATTTCAATAATCAGTTCTATCCTAAATTCAAAGCGCCTGAGGGTTTTACCAATGAGGAATTTCTACGCAAAATCACTCTGGAAGGACTGAAGAAAAAGTACGGTAAAATCACTCCGGAGATTTTGGAGCGAATGGAGTACGAAATGACCACGCTGGTGAACAGCGGATATGTTGACTACTATCTGGTGGTGTGGGACTTTATCAACTATGCCGAGAGCATAGGGGTGCCTGTGGGCCCGGGGCGAGGTAGCGGAGCCGGCAGTCTGATTGCCTATGCGGTGGGAATAACTAAGGTGGACCCGCTCAAATTTGACTTATGGTTTGAGCGCTTTTTGAACCCGGAACGGGTAAGCCCGCCCGACTTTGATATAGATTTCTGCCCTCTGGGCAGAGGTAAGGTTATAGACTATGTGGTGGAAAGGTACGGCAAGGACAATGTCTGCCAGATTATAACCTTTGGAACTATGGCGGCTAAAGCGGCAATCAAAGATGTGGGCAGAGTTCTTAAGATGCCCTATTCTGAGGTGGACAAAATTACCAAGGCTTTTCCTTCCTTTGCCAAGATGCCTAAATCGCCTGCCATTAAAAAACTCTTTGGAGTGCAGTTGGACGAAAATGACGATCATTCCTATATTATTAAAGAACTCAATGAGAGTTACCACAGTGACCCACTCACTCAAAAGATTGTGGATATTGCAATCAAGGCTGAGAATATGCCACGAAATACCAGCATACACGCTGCCGGAGTTATAATTTGCTGCGACAATGTCAGTGACCATGTGCCTATGGCGAAGAACGGAGATATGGTGACCACTCAGTATGATATGAAGGAGAGTGAAAGTCTTGGGCTTTTAAAAATGGATTTCCTGGGATTAATTACCCTTACCGATATAGACCTGGCGCTCAAACTCATCAAACAGCATCGGGGAGTGGATATCGACTTCTATAATATGGAGTATGACGATCCCGAGGTTTTTAAACTCATCAGTTCGGGAGACACCGACGGAGTGTTTCAGATTGAAAGCCAGGGTATGGTGAACCTCGCTAAAGAACTCAAACCGGTCAATTTGGAAGAGATTATAGTTATGATTGCCATGTATCGTCCCGGACCTATGGACGAGATTGAAAACTATATCAAGAACAAAAAAAATCCGGATAAAATTTTCTACCCAAGTGAGGAAGTTAAAGATATTCTGGGAGTCACCTACGGGGTTATGGTCTATCAGGAACAGGTTATGAAACTGTGCCAGGTGCTGGCTGGTTATACCATGGGACAGGCGGACGGTGTGCGTAAGATTATGGGCAAGAAGATGGTGGACAAACTGCCTGCCGAGAAAGACCGCTTTATAAACGGCTGGGTCGACCCGGAAGGCAAAAAACATATCGATGGCGTACTGAAGAGGGGTATGAAACTAGAGGATGCTGAAAAACTCTGGGCACAGATGGCAAAGTTCGGAAGTTACGCTTTTAACAAGGCGCACGCCGCATCCTATGCCTTTATAACCTATCAGACCGCCTATCTGAAGTGTTATTATAAAGTGGAACTCTACACCGCTATTTTAAACAACCGTATAAGCAAGATTGATGAGGTGAAGAAGTATGTGGAATATGCCCGTCAGCACGATATCATAGTACTGCCGCCCGACATAAATAAGAGTTTTGCCTACTTCTCGGTAGAGGATAAAAATATGCGTTTCGGACTGGGTGGAATCAAGAATGTCGGTGTAGCACTGGTGGAGGAGATTGTTAAAGAAAGAGAGGCAAATGGCAAATTTAAGGATATGTTTGACTTCCTCTCCCGAATGGACAGCCAGGCACACAACAAGAGGTTTCTGGAGTCTATGATATGGTCGGGTGCCTTTGACTGCTTTGGAGTACCCCGCAGTCAGATGCACGCCGTCTATGATGATGTGGTATCTCGAGTGGCTGCCGACCGGCATAATCAGGCAAACGGGCAACTGACTATATTTGATAGACTGCTGAAGAAAGAGGATGTGGTCAATTCCATTAAATATCCGGATATCCCGGAATATACCAGCCAGCAAAAACTCAAACTTGAAAAAAATGTGCTAGGAGTGTATATCAGCGGACATCCACTGGAGCCTTTCCGCAAACAATTGGAGGGCTTTGGATTCTCCAGCAAGTTGTTGGAGGGAGATGTTATTGAGAACGAGTTCGGCGATGTGATAGAGACAACCTACGGGGTGCAGGACGGACAAGTGGTCAGTTGTGGTGGAATCATCACCGGGGTCAAGAGGATGACTACCCGTAACGGTCATAGGGATATGGCAATAATAACGCTTGAGGACTTGTGGGGACCGATTGAGGTTATGGTCTTTCCGAACATATACGATCAGCATAAAATGACCTTTGTTGAAGATAATATGGTCAACCTGCGAGGCAAGATAAGCATCCGTGAAAATGAGCGCCCTATTGTGCTGCTGGAGGATGTGAAAATCTGGAATGCCGTTGAGCCGGCAGAGGTGGTAGCGGCAGAGTCCGATAAGAAGATGTTTCTGAAATTTAATTTTGCCGATATGTCCCTCAGAAAGAGAATCTCAGAGACACTGAAAAACTACCCGGGTAACATAAGTGTGAAGGTGCGTTGCTCCAACACTGGCCAGGCACATATGATGCCGGAAAAAGTGGATGGCAGCACTGCGCTGGTCAACGAACTCTGCGCACTTGTCGACGATGATTATATAAAAATTTTATAGGAGGATATGTGAGAAAAATAGGGGTTTTAACATCGGGAGGAGATGCTCCCGGAATGAACGCAGCGCTTAAGACCATTGTGAAAATGGCGGACAAGCAGGGCTGTGAGGTTATTGCTTTCAAAAAGGGTTTTCAGGGGCTGATAGATAACGATTGGCGCAAACTGACCACCGAAGATGTGGAGATGTTCTTCAGTTTCGGCGGTTCCTTTATCTTCACCGGGCGGAGTAAGGATTTTCTCAACCCGGAAATGCGGAATCGGGCGGTGGATGTCTATAACGACCACGATTTGGATGCTCTCATTGTCATCGGAGGTGATGGGTCGGTCATCGGTTCTGCCGAGTTGGAGAAGATGAAGTTCAATGTGGTGCTGATTCCTGCTACTGTGGATAACGATGTCTTTTGCACCGATAAAGCCATAGGCTTTGATACTGCGGTTAACAACGCCGTACAGTATATAGACAACGCTCAGCAGACCATGCGTGCCAACAACCGGATTCTGCTGGTGGAGACAATGGGCAGATATTGTGGAGATATAAGCCTGTTCGTAGCACTGTCCAGTGAAACTGATGTGCTGATGATTCCAGAACAGCGCCAGGATATTGTCAAGATTAAAAGGGAGATTGGAAAACAGTTGAAAGCCGGCAATATGTCGCCGACCGTGGTTATTGCTGAGCATCAGGTGGACATATCAGCACTTCAGGAAGAGATTGAGAGAGAATTCAATCACGAGTGCCGGGCTTTGGTGGTGGGCTATATTCAGCGTGGCGGCAACCCGACAGTGGGTGACCGTATGCTGGCTACCCGTATGGCGGTCAAGGCGGTGGAATCTGCACTCAAAGGCAAGACTGGAGTGGTGGCATCCATAGATGACCAGATGCAATTGATTCCTTTTAAAAAGGCAGTGCTTGCCCGCAAGGTCTTCCGTGAGGATATCTGGAACACCTTCATAATTCTCAAGCGTTTTGATACTTTTAAGAAGAAATAGTCAATAAAAAGGTGTTACGGCACCTTTTTTCTATCTTTCTGCAAAAACTACGCAAACATTTTAAAATTTTTTCAAAAAACACTTGATTTTTGTTTTTCTTTATTATATACTGCTCTTACATTGTGAGCAGGGTTGATGCACGAAGTTACTCTAAAATGCGACTTTTAGAGAGAATTCGTGTGGACAAGTGGCACAAAAGTGCTGCGACCAGACGCATTAAAATAAAGAGTTTGAACTTTTATTTTTTTGCTTGCAGTGGTGACACACACGGCTCGGTGTACCCGAAATGAGAATATTTTTGAGTACCTTGAGTTTGTTTTGTTTTGTACGCCTGGAAGAACTAGGAACGGCGAGGCAAAGGGTGAGTGTAAAATTAGCGTTTGGAAAGGTTAAACTAAATCGGAGGTAGTGTATGAGTACACAAAAAATCAGGATTAAACTAAAGTCTTTTGACCACGGTTTAATCGACCAGGCAGCCGCTCGTATCATTGATGCTGCTACAAAATCAGGATGCAAAGTTTCCGGACCTATTCCTCTGCCTATAGACAAGGAAATAGTGACCGTATTGCGTTCGCCACATGTCCACAAGGACAGCCGCGAGCAATTCGAAATACGCACGCACAAAAGACTTATAGACATCTTTAGTCCTACCAGCAAAACCATGGACACTTTGTCCAAACTGGATTTGCCTGCTGGTGTGGATATAAAGATAAAACTCTAAAGTAACAATAAAGGGAGAAAAGTTATGAACAAAGCAATTTTAGGTAAAAAACTTGGAATGACACAGGTTTTCTCTCCAAAAGGTA
>CAYIZA010000008.1:0-4953 GCA_964367965.1 uncultured Christensenella sp.
TCAAGTCACTTCACCTTCCTTTTTTAGTTTAGCCCAAAGGTTAATCTTTTAGCTGCCCCTATTGTATCAAATTTTTACAGAAAAATCAAACGATTTATAGCAACTTTTTAATTTTTCACTTTTTCACTTTTTTTAATCTCAAACCATATATATTTTTATGAAGAATTTAGTAAATGTACAGCGGGTGCATTTTGTGGGCATCGGCGGCATCAGTATGAGTGCTCTGGCGGCGCTTATGCTGAGTTTAAAAAAAGAGGTCAGCGGCAGCGAGGATAATATCTCCCCTCTCTGCAACAATCTGACAAAAAAGGGTGTGCCAATTGCAAAAATCAGCCCGGATAAGGTACGCTCCTGCGATCTGGTGATATATACCGCAGCGGTGCCCTTGACCCATCCCGATTTAGTTCTTGCAGCCCAGTTAAATAAGACTGTCTTGGAAAGAGCCCAATTTCTGGGCATTATCTCGGACTATTTTACCGAGTGTATTGCGGTAGCGGGCACCCACGGAAAGACTACCACCACCGCTATGCTCGCTACTATAATGGAGAGAAAGAACCCCACCGTCCATCTCGGAGGGCTGCTGCCAAAACTGGGGGGAAATCTGAGACTGGGCAGCCGTCATTTTTTTGTGACCGAAGCGTGCGAGTTCAATAAGAGTTTTTTACACCTACACCCGACAGTAGCACTGATTGCTAATATTGAGTGCGACCATATGGACTGCTATAAAGACAAGTCCGATTTAAATCGGACTTTTGTACAATTTGCCAGACAAACTCGTGATTTAGTGATAATAAATCACAATTTTTCGCAAATTTTTGATGAAAAATTCGCAAATTCCAAAATTCAGACTTTTGATATCGATAAAAAGTGTGACTTCTGGGCGTGTAATCTGGAGCAGAAACTGGGCTGTTTTTCCTTCGACTGCTACAACCAAAACTTCCATTTAGGACGGATAGAACTTGCGGTGCCTGGCAGGCATAATGTGCTGAACGCTCTGGGCGCCATTGCTGTCGCCTCCCACTTTGGCATTGAGTTTGAAGAGATACAGAAGAAAATGCAGGAATACACCGGCACTAAGCGCCGGTTCGAACTGCTGTGGGATGATGACTTCAAGGTAGTGCATGACTACGCACACCACCCGACCGAGATTGAGTGCAGTATAGACACCGGCTGGCTACTAAAACCCAACCGGGTAATATGTGTGTTTGAGCCGCACACCTACAGCCGCACCCTGGCATTGATGCCACAGTTCCAGACCTGCTTTAACCGGGTGAGCGAATTACTGTTGCTGCCCACTTACTCAGCACGGGAGCAACCTATAGCCGGCGGCACGGCGCTTGATTTGTTCGAAAAACTGCCGGATAATATCGCTGCCACCTTTTTTGAGAACCCGGAAAAGTTAGAAGAATATCTGCTGCAGAGAGTCCAGCCGGGCGACCTTCTGCTCTGGCTGGGAGCAGGTACAGTGGAGCAATTTGCAAAAAATTTCATAAAAAAACTGCAAAAAACATAATTTTTTACCTGTTTTTTGCAGTTTTTTAACAATTTATTTTTTACCCAACTTTTTGGCTTGTAAAAATTGCATCAAAAATCCGGATTAAAGGTTGTGGGCAACCTCTGTTTTTGTCTCCGCTTTTTCAGTTTCTCTTTGCATCTTTTTCTCAAATTCCAGCATCCGCTCTTCATATTGTGCTATGTGCGGCATCACTAGAGCGCCACTGGATTTCTGTCGTCTTTTAGAAAGAATCTCATAGTCAGTAAAGACAACATCGGACAAAAATTCGCCTGCCGGGGTTGCTCTATCTAAGATTGCGGTAGCATAAAATTTGCAGTAGTCCCTAACGCTATAGTCGGTGCCCAACTTCAGATTCTTCTGGCTATCCAGCACTTTCCAAATCTCGGTCTCTTTTATCTCCTTGCTGCTAAAAGTTTGGAAGTGATTTGGCTGCATTATGGTCTGATACAAATCCTTTTCAATAATCATATTCCACAGACAATCAAGGACATAGGTCTTTTCCGGCTGGCACTTAAAACCCTTGCTCAGACTCTCCGGCGAAATCATACCCTTTGCCAGAAGTTCAAAGCCGGGAACCTCCAGATAGGAATGTGTCCAGGTCGGCACAATTTCATCATGACCCCGGGCATAGGCGCACTCTTCGGCGACCATATATTCTTCCTCATGCTGAATATATGTAATAAAATCAGCAAGCCCCTGCATTTTGAGGTCGCCAACCACCCAAGTAAATCTATCCAGCCCCAGCGATAGCGCCAATACAGTGCTGTGGCAACGCTTAACATATACCTCAAAGTCTGAAATCAGATAACTTACTGGCATACCATACATAAAGGTGCGATTCAGTATATTATCGCTACAACACGGCTTTAGTTTGCCGATACGCCCGCCGTCTTTAACTTTTTTATAAAAATTATTGCAGCGAGTGAAATTGTCCATATCCGCATCGCTTATCATCATATTTGAGTAAATGGTGAATTTTTCTCTCTCCTCAAATTTGGGAATTTTATTCCATTTTGTTAACTTATTATCTCTGCTCATTTTATAGCCTCCAGGTTCTATTATAAAACATTTTTCAAATTTTTGCAATAGGGTGTTGATTTTTTTTTTAGTTTAGTGTATAATAAAGTTACATTACTAAATTACGAGGTTAAAAAATGAAACAGAACACCCACCCAAAATATCATGAAATTAAAGTAGAATGCGCTTGTGGCGAAAAGTTTACCACTAAGTCTACCTATGCCAAAAGTGACACTATGAAGATTGACATCTGCAACAAATGTCACCCTTTCTTCACCGGTAAACAGAAGTTGGTGGACACGGCTGGAAGAGTAGAAAAATTCAACCGTCGTCACGGTCTGGAAGAAGAGAAAAAAGACGCAAAGTAGCTCCGAAAGCATAAAATAGATGCTGGTTTTTAGCGTCTATTTTTTGTTTTTAAAAGAGGTGAAAATGGCATTTTATAAACTGTCCGAACAGATAAAAAAACTGGAAAAAACTCTGAACCAGCATCAAAAAAGAGAGTTAAAATGGCTGTGCGAACGCTTTCCTGAGATTTTGGATGCAAGCCAGTTCGCTCATTTCAACCAGGCAGTTGCAGCACTTCAGTCCGGTATGCCGTTGGCATATGTTTTGGGGGATATCCCCTTTTATGGGGTAACACTGAAACTGAATCAAGAGGCTCTAATCCCCCGACCTGAAACCGAACTTTTGGTTGACAAAATTGTGAAAAAATGGCAGAATCTGATTAAGCCAGACACCAGTATTCTGGACCTCTGCAGCGGAAGTGGAGCCATAGCAATTGCACTGCAAAAGGCGCTGGGCTGTCGGGTAGATGCGGTGGAAATCAACCCCTTGCTATGCTCGCTGATTGAAGAAAATGCCCGGGCAAACGGTGCCACCGTTCGGGTCATCCAGAGCGATATGTTTCAAAAAATATCTGATAAGTATGACCTTATTGTGAGCAATCCGCCCTATATTGCAAGTTCCGAAATTGAAAGTTTAGATGCCAGCGTGAAGAATTTTGAACCCCGGTTGGCACTGGACGGCGGAGCGGACGGTTTGGATTTTTATAGAGAAATTGCTAAAAAAACACCCTTTTTCCTTAAAAAATATGGTGAAATTGCCTTAGAAATCGGTTGTGAGCAAAAAGATGCTGTTTCCAGACTGTTGGAAGCAGACTTTAAAGAGATAAAAATTACCCAGGATTACAGCGGCTTGCCACGGTTTATTATGGCAAAATTGAGGTAAAAAAATGATTGAAAAACTAAAAGAACTAAAAGAGCGCTATGATTTTCTGGTGGAGGAATCCTATAAGCCTGAAAATATCCAAGATATGGACAAGTGGCGCGAAATCAGTAAGAAACAGCACGAGTTGGAGGAGTATGCCGAACTGTATCAGAACTTTGTCAAGACACAGAGAGATTTAGACAGCGCCCAAGATATGCTCGGCAAAGAGACCGACCCGGAACTCCGGGATTTTGTGGAATCTGAAGTGGCGAGCCTGTCCGAAAAACTCGCTGCTCTGACCGACCAGGTTCGGCTTGCCCTTATGCCCAAGGACGCCAAAGACCAGAGTAAAACGGTCATTGTAGAGGTTCGAAGCGGAGCCGGCGGTGATGAATCCAGTCTTTTTGGGCTGGAACTTTTCCGTATGTACCAGAAGTATGCTGAAAAACAGGGCTGGAAGGTGGAAGTGGTAGAGTTTAGTGAAACCGAAGTCGGCGGCATCCGCCAGGCGGTTATGATAATCTCGGGCAAAGGGGCATATAAGCGCCTTAAGTTTGAAAGCGGCGTTCACCGGGTGCAAAGAGTACCTGAGACCGAATCTCAGGGGCGAGTGCACACCAGTACCGCCACAGTGGCGGTACTTCCCGAAGTGGAAAATGTTGACTTTGAGATTCTTGAAAAAGACCTGCGCATCGATACTTTCCGAAGTGGCGGCTGCGGCGGTCAGGGAGTCAACACCACCGACAGTGCGGTGCGGCTCACCCATATTCCAACCGGCGTGGTGGTGACCTGCCAGGATGAGCGCAGCCAAATAAAAAACCGTGAGAAAGCCATGGTTATTCTAAAGGCAAAACTGCACGATTTCAATGAACAAAAGGCTGTTGCTCAGCACGCACAGGAGCGCCGTCAGCAGGTGGGCACAGGTGACCGCAGTGAGCGAATCCGAACCTATAACTTCCCTCAGGGACGGGTGACCGACCACCGTATCGGAGTGTCCCAGTACAACATAAACGAATTTATGCTCGGGGACATAGACAGCATGCTGGACGCTCTACATCTGGAAGACCAAAAGATTAAACTTTCCAGCGCAAGTTAATGCACAAAAACTTTAAAAAACACGCAAATTTGCGTGTTTTTTTTGTTTAATTTCTACAGTTCTTCCATTTTATCTAGTTCGACTTCAGTACTAAGATTAATTCTACAGTTCTTCC
>CAYIZA010000008.1:5053-13225 GCA_964367965.1 uncultured Christensenella sp.
TCTTCCATTTTATCTAGTTCGACTTCAGTACTAAGATTAATTCTACAGTTCTTCCATTTTATCTAGTTCAACTTCAGCATTTAAGAGCGGATATTCCTTTTTATATGCCTCTTCAATATTGTCCTCAACTTTCTTATAGGAAGTTGGCACAACAGAGTTGTAGCACTTGAGTCCGGTTCCTGCAGGAATCAGTTTTCCTATAATGACATTCTCCTTAAGTCCGACAAGTTTATCCACCTTGCCCTTCATAGCGGCTTCGGTAAGCACTCGGCTGGACTCCTGGAAAGATGCCGCAGACAGGAAGGAGTTGGTAGCCAGGCTGGACTTGGTCAGTCCGAGCAGCACTCGCTTTGCGATTGCCGGCTGTTTGCCTTCGTTAAGCGCCTTAAGGTTAATTGCCTCATAGTCGTTTATGTCTACAGTGTCGCCTGGAATCATCTCGGTGTCGCCGCTGGATTCAATCTTGACCTTGCGAAGCATACATCGGAGGATTACCTCGATATGCTTGATTTCCAAATCCTCGCCTTCAGCCTTATACACTGACAGAACTTCTTTCAGCATATACTCCTGTACATCACGGATTCCACGAGTTCGCAGAATATCTTGCGGGTAGAGACTGCCCTCGGTCAGAGGGGTTCCGCTCTCCACATCATCTCCGGTTTTAACCCGGATATATGAACGCGCCGGCAGCAGATAGGACACATCGCCATCTCTGGTTCGTACAGTGACCTCTTTACGCTTATCCACATCACGAACGGTTACCTTTCCGGCAACTTCACTCACAATGGCAGCGTCGGCTGGTCGTCTTGCCTCCAGAAGTTCTACCACACGAGGCAGACCTTGGGTAATGTCGGCAGCGGATGCAATTCCACTGACATGTTTCGTTCTCATTGTAAGCTGGGTTCCCGGCTCACCAATAGACTGAGCCGCTACCACTCCGACTGCTTCGCCCACTTCTACTACGTTGGCAGAAACCATATCCCGTCCATAGCATTTCGCACACACGCCGTTTTTACAGCGGCAGGTCAGAATAGTTCGGATATTTACCTCGGTGATGCCAGCATCTATAATTGCCTTAGCGGCATCCGGTGTAATCATCTCGCCACCCTTGACTAAAACCTGTTTTGTCGTTGGATGTCTGACATCATCCACTGCAACCCGTCCTTTGATACGGTGTTCCAAAGTTTCGATAACTCGGTCGCCTACCTTGATTTCGGTGACTTTCATACCTTTTGGAGATTCTCCGGCGGAAGCAAAACAGTCCTCCTCAGTTACCACTACGCCATGCGCAATGTCCACCAGACGGCGGGTCAGATAGCCGGCATCTGCCGTTTTAAGTGCAGTATCGGCAAGACCTTTTCGTCCACCACGGGCACTCATAAAGTATTCTATTGGGCTCAATCCCTCACGGTAGGAGGAAAGAACCGGTATGTCCACCTTTCGCCCGGCGGTGTTGGCAATAATTCCACGCATACCACAAAGTTGTTTAATCTGGTCATCGGTACCACGGGCACGGGAGGTAACTATCATCTTGATAGCGTTGAAGGGATCCAGGTTACTAAGCACGGCTTTCATAACTTTAGCGGTTGCCTGGTTCCAAAGTTCTATATTTTTGTCTACCTTGTCGGCACGGGTTATAAGCCCACGGCCGTACAGTTTCTCATTCTGGCTAGTCAGACCTTTATACTCGTCGATAATCTTATACTTCTCCTGCGGAATAACCATGTCAAAGACATTCATTGTTATTGCCCCGATAGTGGAGTACTTGTACCCCAGCGCCTTGACATTATCCAGCATCTTAGAGGTTTCAGTAGTACCGAGGGTAGCATAGGTATTCGCTACGAGTTCCTCCATTTTGCGCTTGGTAACTGCATAGTTTACCTCGTACTGCAATGCCTCTTCGGCAATAGTCCGGTTTACAATACCCAGGTTCTGAGGAATACATTCGTTTAACATAATACGACCTACTGTGGTCTTCACTCTGCCCATGATATTCTTGCCATTAAACTGAACGGTGCGGCGTACTTCAATAGGTGCCTGTATGGCAATCCTTTTGTCTTGATACGCCATTTTCGCTTCGTCTTCATTGAGGAAGAAGGAGTTCTCGCCCAGGGCGCCCGGTTTCTCAATGGTCATATAGTAGAGTCCGAGGACGATATCCTGGTTCGGCTGCACAATCGGCTTACCGGTTGCAGGTTTCAATATGTTATTACTTGCCAGCATAAGAGTACGGGCTTCAGTACGAGCCTCTATACTGAGTGGCAGGTGAATAGCCATGGTGTCACCGTCAAAGTCAGCATTAAATCCACTACAAACCAGTGGGTGCAGTTTAATAGCCCTGCCCTCCACCAATATCGGCTCAAACGCCTGCAGACTCAAACGGTGCAGTGTTGGCGCACGGTCCAGAATAACAGGGTGGTCTTTGATGACATGCTCCAGTATATCCCAAACTTCAGGGCGTTCACGCTCTACCATTCGCTTTGCACTCTTGATATTCTGGGTGAAGTTGAGTTCCACCAACTTACGCATTACAAAAGGTTTAAAGAGTTCCAGTGCCATTTCCTTTGGCACACCACATTGATACATTTTGAGTTCCGGGCCTACCACAATAACGGAACGGCCGGAGTAGTCCACACGCTTGCCCAGCAGGTTTTGTCTGAAACGACCCTGCTTTCCGCTTATCATAGCGGTGAGGGATTTCAGTTCCCTCTGCTTTGCGCCCTGGACTGGCTTGCCGCGTTTACCGTTAGCAATAAGGGCATCCACAGCCTCCTGAAGCATACGCTTTTCGTTACGGATGATGACATCCGGCGCAGCGAGTTCAATAAGTCTCTTAAGACGATTGTTGCGGTTGATAACCCGACGATACAGGTCGTTCAAATCGCTGGCAGCGAACCTGCCACCGTCCAGTTGAATCATAGGACGAAGTTCAGGCGGTAATACTGGCAGAACATCCAAAATCATCCAACGAGGATTGTTTCCGCTCTTTAAAAAAGCCTCCACTGTGTCCAGTTTTTTGATTGCCTTGAGTTTACGCTGTCCCTTTGCTGTCAGAATAGTCTCCTTCAACTCACGGGATTCAGTCTCCAAATCCACTTCGCTCAACAACTCACGGATTGCATCTGCGCCCATAGTGGCACGGAAAGCCTTTGCGCCGAACTCTTCCACAGCATCACGATATTCTCTGTCTGTTATAATCTGTTTTTTCACAAAGTTGGTCTTGCCCGGGTCCAGCACGATATAACTGGCATAGTACAGTACCTGCTCCAGGTTCTTAGCGGTCAGGTCAAGTATGCTGCCGATACGGCTTGGAACGCCACGGACAAACCAGATATGCGATACCGGGGTTGCCAGTTCAATGTGCCCCATGCGTTCACGGCGAACTTTACTGCGGGTAATTTCCACCCCACACTTTTCACAGTGGTGTCCCTTGTATCGGATTCTTTTATACTTTCCGCAGTGACATTCAAAGTCCTTGCGGGGCCCGAATATGCGCTCACAAAAAAGTCCGTTTATCTCCGGTTTAAGGGTTCGGTAGTTGATAGTCTCCGGTTTGGTTACCTCACCGTGTGACCACTCTCTGATTTTTTCAGGAGAGGCAATACTAATCTTTAGGGAATCAAAATTTTTAAGTTCAAACATTTGCTCTGTTCTCCTTTTACTCGAAATCTTCAAACAGGTTGCCGGTGTCGAAATCGCCACCGCCAGTGTCTATCTGGTCTACTGTGCCTATGTCTTGTGACTCGCCCTCAATGTCGTCGAAGTTGAGTTCAACTTCTTCTACCTGCTTCTTTTCGCGGGTCATACTTGGCATATCGATCTCATCATTTGTCAAATCATTGAGAGTAACTTCCTGACGGTCTTCGGTCAGAATTCGCATATCCAATCCCAGCGACTGCAGTTCTTTAATCAGAACTTTAAAACTCTCCGGAATTCCAGGCTCAGCGATAGGCTGTCCCTTGACAATGCTCTCATAGACCTTACTTCGTCCTGCCACATCGTCCGATTTTATGGTCAGCATCTCCTGCAGCAGGTTTGCCGCACCGTATGCCTCCAACGCCCAGACATCCATTTCACTAAATTTCTGTCCGCCGAACATTGCCTTTCCGCCCAGTGGCTGAGCAGTTACCAGGGCGTAAGGTCCGATACTTCGTGCATGCATCTTACTGTCCACCATGTGGTCGAGTTTCAGCATATACATATAGCCCACTGTAACACGGTTCTCAAACAGTTCGCCTGTTCTGCCATCATAGAGTTCGGTTTTGCCGTCCTCACTGAATCCATTTTCTTTGAGTAGTGTCTGAATAATTTTTTCATTTGCGCCGTCAAATACCGGGGTGGCAATTTTCCAACCCAGCGCTTTGGCAACTCGTCCGAGGTGAACTTCCAACAACTGACCTATGTTCATACGGGAAGGCACGCCGAGTGGGTTTAACACTACATCGACTGCCTGACCGTTGCTCATAAACGGCATATCCTCGCTCGGCATAATACGGGAAACAATACCCTTGTTTCCGTGGCGACCGGAGAGTTTGTCTCCCACTGCCACCTTACGCTTTTGCGCCACATAGACCTTTACCAGTTTGTTTATGCCGGCTTCCATTTCATCCTTGTTTTCACGGCTAAATATCTGTACATCAACCACAATTCCGCCACGGCCATGCTGAACACGGAGTGAAGTATCCCGTACTTCACGGGCTTTTTCGCCAAATATTGCACGAAGCAGTCGCTCTTCCGGAGTGAGTTCGGTTTCGCCTTTTGGGGTTACCTTACCCACCAGAATATCACCTGGACGCACTTCAGCGCCCACACGAATAATTCCGTCTTCGTCCAGATTGCGAAGTGCATCTTCACTCAAGTTTGGAATATCCCGGGTAATCTCTTCCGGTCCCAGTTTGGTGGTACGGCATTTTATGTCCTCCACCTTAAGGGTTATAGAAGTAAACACATCATCATGTACCAACCGCTCGTTGATGAGGATAGCATCCTCATAGTTGTATCCTTCCCAGTTCATAAAGGCAACCAGCAGGTTCTTGCCCAGTGCAATTTCTCCGTCTTTTGTGGAGAACCCGTCAGCAAGGATATCCCCTACTTTGACCTTGTCTCCCTCCTGCACAATTGGCTTCTGGTTCAGGCAGGTGTCTTTGGTAGTCTTGTTGAATTTCACCAGTTCATAAGTATGTTGCTGTTCCGAACTGTCACGAACGATCACCTTAGAGGCATCGACATACTTAATCACGCCGTCTTCTTTAGCAAGCACTAAGGCGCCACTGTCTCGGGCAATCTTATGCTCGATTCCGGTACCTATAATAGGCGCTTCAGCGGTCAATAGAGGAACTGCCTGCCGCTGCATGTTGCTCCCCATCAATGCACGGGCGGTGTCGTCACTCTCCACAAAGGGAATAAGCGAAGTTGCCGCCGACAAAAACTGTTTCGGTGACAGGTCAACATAGTCCACTTCTTTCGCCGACACTTCAATAAACCGGTCTTTATATCTACAGATAACGGTTTTATTTTTCAATCTACCGTCTTCGTCGATTGGCTCAATTGCCTGTGCAATTTTATATTTTTCCTCGATATCTGCCATCATATATTCCACTTCATTGGAAATCTTCCCGGTGACCTTGTCTACCTTGCGGTAAGGTGCCTCCAGAAAACCATACTCATTGACCTTGGCATAGGTTGCAATGGAGTTGATAAGTCCGATGGACTGACCCTCTGGGGTATCAATAGCACAGATTCGTCCGTAGTGGGTGTAGTGAATATCCCGGACTTCCTCACCTGCACGCTGTTTGCTCACACCACGAGGACCCACCGCACTGATCTTACGCTTTTGAGTGAGTTCGGAGAGTGGGTTTACCTGGTCCATATTTTGGGAGAGCGGACTGGTCTTCATAAAGTCCATAAACGCTTTGTTGATTGGTCGGGCATTTACAATATTAGCCGGGGTGATTTGAGTGAGGTCCTGACCCTGCATAGTCTCCCGTGCAAGGGTGGCAAGTTTTGCCATTCCGGAGTTCATGGAGATGCTCATAAGTTCGCCTACTGAACTGATTCTGCGGTTTGCCAGGTGGTCTATTATATCCAGTGAGCCAATGCCCACAATTAAATCCAGCAGATAACTGACCGATGCCAGAATATCATCCTGTGTGATATGACGGCTGATGAGTAAATCAGCGTTTTTGCTTATTATTTCGGCTTTCTCTTCCTTGTTCTTCTTGCCCTTCAAAAGTTCCATAAGAGTCGGATAGTGTACCTTTTCCTTGACTCCGAGTTCCTCAGGGTTACACTTAAACACAGCGTTGAGGTCCACTCTGTTATTACCACGCATATGATGCTTCTTGCCGTTTGGCAGAGTCACCCATACTTCGTTTATAGCGCTGTTCTGAATCTGTTTCGCCTGCTCCTGGTCCAACTTGGTATTTGCTCCCAGCACTGTGCCATCCGCCAGTGTTATCTTTTCAGCAAGTGTAAGTCCCGCCAGACGGTTGCTAAGGTTGAGTTTTTTATCAAACTTATATCTGCCCACACGACCGAGGTCATATCTAAGTTTGGTAAAAAGTAGGTTGTTCAGATAGACTTTAATAGCCTCCGCACTCGGAAGTTCGCTCGGTTTCAGTTTCTTACTGAGTTCCAGCAGCGCCTCTTCTTCAGTCTTCTGCAGTTCTTTTTCCAGAGTGTCCACAATATATGGGTTGTTGCCAAACAACTTAGCAATCTGTTGCTCATTACCCATTCCCAGAGCCTTGAAGAGCAGTCCGGCAGACACTTTCACACTGCGGTCGATTATTACCCGTATGGTGTCCAATTGAGTCTGTTCAAACTCCAGCCAGGTTCCCCTGGTTGGAATAACGGTGTTTTTATAAGTTGTCTTACCGGTGGTCTTGTCATCGATGTCCTCATAATACACACCAGGACTTCGCACAATCTGGCTGACTACTACACGGTCAACTCCGCTGATTAAAAAACTGCCCTCTTCGGTCATAAGCGGCACATCACCAATCAGGACATTATGGTCCTTGGTTTCACCGGTTTCCTTGTTGATAAGTCGGGCATTCACACGGATTGGTGCACTGTAGGTCAGCGCACGGCGGCGGCACTCAGCAATAGGATACTTAATCGCCTTGTAGTCGATATAGTAATCCAGGAAATGCAGTTCCGCCTTTCCGCTAAAATCTTCGATAGGAGAAAATTCGCTCAGAATCTCGCCTATCCCCTTTTCTAAAAATTGGTTGTAGGCGTCCTTCTGAATGGAAATTAAATAAGGCATGTCAATTACTTCATTTATTTTCCCAAAACTCAACCTCTCTACCTTGCCACATTGAATCTTCTTAGCAAAGTCGTTCGATGCCTTTTCTGAAACAGATTTCATTTAGTTCTCCTTTAAGCGGAAATAGGGGATCAATGCGTGGTTGAAAAGCAGCAGTACAAAAAAATAAAACTGTGCAAACACCTATGCACATTTTACTATTTTGACCGCTGTCAACTTTAAAACTTTGCTTTTTAAGTTTTAATCAAACCAAACCCACCCAATTTTCCAGAAAATGATAGTTAAATGATTATAGCATGCTGCAAAAAAAGTGTCAAGGCATTTTTCAAAACTTTTTCAGAAATATCGGCAATTATGGCGCTATTTACGAAGTTTTGACCCCTTTTTGCTTGCTAAAAACTAGATTTCCACTTTTTTCCGGTCGAAAAATGTCCACTTTTTTAAAAAATGGGTCTTGTCAAATGATTTTTTGTGTGCTATACTCATAAAAAAACTAATTGGAGAAAGATCTAATGAGTTACAAAAGCCGACGCAATTTATCCTGCCAAAAACCCTACTGGAAGAGATGGGGCTTCGAACACAACCACGGAAAAGTAAATCATCGGTCACAAGATTTAGATCATTATGAATACCTGCCTAATGTTGCCGGCAACGCTAGCAGGCGCAGCCTGTTAATCCCTGGCAGAGAGATTCCGGATGGGCCATATATCTGGAAATTCAATAAGGAAGACCTCCGTCATAGCGATTTGGAGTTGTCTGAGATTCAGATGCCTATCGATGCCGAATTCGATAGTTTTATAGACAGAGTAGAAAGTGGCAGATTCCGGCTTTCCAATGTGCCCACTCTGGTGGAATATGCCCGGCTGCAGCGCTATCATATAAAATTCAGCGAAGAGCAACTG
>CAYIZA010000008.1:13325-16145 GCA_964367965.1 uncultured Christensenella sp.
CATTGAACATGAGAACGGAAAAACCATTGTAGTTCCCAATAAAAATCTTGATTCAGAGCCAGTAACCTCTTCGGTACATAATATGCCTTTCCCCCATATTCATCTTGCCGATCCCAACTACAAAGAGGGTGATATCCCGGAGCAATGCGAGCCTGTTGCCTTTGTGGAAAACATACCCGACAATGTGTCAGACAGCCTGCTGCATATGCTACAAATGACCCAGACAGATTGCACTCCTCGTTTCTATAACAGAAATGTCGCTTTGAATGAAATTCTCCGTGAGATGCGCGATATCTCCGCCGTGCAATCCAGCAATACGCAGGCACTTATGCGTGAAACCAAGATACTGGAAAGGATGTTCGTGGAGACCAACAGCCAGACATATAAGAACCAGGAACTCAGTGCGCAGGAAAACCACGACCAGTTCGGGATATAGTGCACTATAAAATTAAGGATAAAAACCTATTGCCGACTCCATTTCAACGCTTTATTTAACCGGCAAATACCACACCCGTTGTTCATAGATTTTAATGATTTTTACCCTCCTTTTGTTAAACGGGGTGGGTCGGCAAAATTACACCGCTAATCATAGATTTTAATGATTTCTACCCCCTATATAAACCTAAAAACAAGAACTGCTCTTGTTTTTTATTTTTAAACTTTTGGGTTCAATCTGTAGGTCAATTGTCTGTCCAGTTTGTGAAGTTGGGCTTGATTAAAAAGTCTTAGTTTGGGTTGTTTTTTATCTCCGTTTTAGTTGTGATTTTAATAAGTTAGGTTTGATTAAAAAGCCTTAGTTTTAGTTGTTTTTTATCTTCTTTTTATTTGCTATTTGAAGTTGAACATACTCGTATGCGAAAATACAATGTCAATAAAAAGTCGAGTATAAAAAAAGATGATAGCGTTGCCTTAATACGGTGTTTCCACCACCCCCGCTTTCTCCACCGAGGTTTTCCGCATTGTCTGCCTGTGTATTTATTTGTGCGACCTTTGTCAGCCATTTTTACAAGACTGTCCTACACCTTTTTATCTAAAAATATGGCGCTTTACTTTATTTTTACCCCCCTTTGGTTCTGGTAGAAATCAAGGGGGTACCCGCCTCGCCTGTTTTTTGTAGGAGGGTATCAGATTATCTCTTCGGGGTAGTTGGAAATTTTGCAAATTCTCTTTACTTTTGCCCCAATATAGTATAGACTTTATATATGAAGAACACTCAGGGTTTGATACGCAAGGCGCTGGAAAAATGGACTATGCTGGAAGACGGAGACCGGGTTGCTGTCGCAGTCAGTGGCGGCAAAGACAGCCTGTCTCTATTAAAACATATGGCGGAAATCCGCCGCTATTTTCCTAAAAAGTTTGAATTGTATGCTATATCGGTGGATATGTACAACGGCAATACCGACTTCACCGCTGTGAGCACTTTTTGCGAGGCGCTGGGAGTGCCGCACCATATAGTAAAAACTCAAATCTATGAACTTTTATTCGAGGTGCGAAAGGAAACAAATCCGTGCAGTCTGTGCGCCAAAATTCGCCGTGGCGCCCTGGCAAACAAGGCTACAGAACTGGGCTGTAATAAACTCGCTCTCGGGCATCACTCCGACGATTTGGTGGAGACTTTTTTCCTGTCTCTATTCTACGAGGGCAGGATTTCCACCTTTGCGCCGGTGACCTTTCTCTCACGCAGTAAAGTAACCGTAATCCGCCCCCTGATGCTGGTCTGGGAAAGCGCTATTATAGCAGAAAGTGGAGACTTGCCAGTGCTTCACAACCCCTGCCCGGCAAATAAAAACACCAAACGGGAGTTTATCAAAAATCATATCCACGAACTGGAATTTAAGATTCCCAAACTGAAAAACAAGGTGCTCAGCGCCTTGATTTCGCCCGAGCGCACCCACCTCTTTGAGGTACCTGTTGATAGTGAGTGAAAACTCAGCCGCTTGGTTGATAAAATAAACCTGTTAAATTGATGCGTTTTTCAAGTGTGCGCAGAGGGTTTTTGGCTGAATAGAGCGACCTGCTAGTTGAGAAAATAAAACGACGACTTTTTGCCTGCTAAAATCGCAATGCGGGGTGAGTTTTTTAGTTGAGCATAAGTTGTCTAATTGAAAAAACACAGCGAGAAAAGACATATTATCAAAACCTAAAATAGTGCGCAACATTATTGGCGTGCTTTTTTGTTCTGCGTTTTTTGCATTTAAATACAGACAAGGTAGACCTCGGGGTGAGTTTTCTGTCCTAAAACTGCCGGGACTTATCGAATGGATGAAAATCCCGTTGCCCGACTCAAATATGCCTTCAGTTTTTGCCGAAAATCTGCAACTTGTGTCTAAAAAAAGCATAAAGACTGCCCCCAAGGCATATTTTATAACAAAAATATTTTGAGGTTTTCTATGTCTAGAGCGGCACTTTGTCTTGAGATAGCACATTATTTTATAGAACATAAAAGTACAGTGCGCAAAACTGCCCGGCATTTTAATATCTGCAAAAGTAGCGTTCATAACTATCTGCACAAAACCCTTTCTAAGGTGGACGGCACACTGTTTTTCGCCGTTCAAAAATTGCTGGACCAGAACAATGCCGAAAAACACCTCCGTGGCGGTGAGGCGACTAAGAGAAAATTTATGAAAGAATGATAAATCGGAGTTGGTATAAACTTTTTGCATTGTATGTCTTCGCAATGTCAGCGTTGATGAAAAATCCGGCTAATTTAAATATTCTCAGAATGTTTCCAGTCACTATAAAAAATAATCCCTGATAAGAAAGGCATCAAAAAAACTCTGGCACCACCTCAAATCACTGTAAAAAACAACCCCCTATAAC
>CAYIZA010000008.1:16245-29411 GCA_964367965.1 uncultured Christensenella sp.
ATCAAAAAAACTCTGGCACCACCTCAAATCACTGTAAAAAACAACCCCCTATAACAAGAGCATCAAACAATCTCTGGAACTACCTAAAATCGCTATAAAAAATAAACTTTGATAAAATGCCAAAGTTTTTTACTTTTTCACTTGACACTGGCATATAATTAGGCTATACTTAATTTATTATCGCGAGGTAGAGCAGTTCGGTAGCTCGTTGGGCTCATAACCCAAAGGTCGCTGGTTCGAATCCAGCCCTCGCTACCAAAAATAAAAACGCTGAAATCTCATTATGAAGGGGTTTAGCGTTTTTTGTTTTTTATCAACCTTCATTTTTTGCATTCCTCCAATCGGTAGTGCGCAGAATGTGTGCAGAAAGCGCTCTATCCACACCTTTGAAATGGTGGAGTCGGGCAGATTTTTTAAATCACAAACTTAAATTTCCATTTTGCAAATCTCATAAAATATGTTATACTCAATTTATGATTAAAGTTTTGATAATAGATTTTGACGACACTCTCTGGTCTATTCCGGGTCACCAGGCATGGAAAGATTATACTGAGTTTTCGGTGGTGGCACTGAGTAACCTGCTGGCAAAACGGGGCGTTGCCGACCCCCGGGCATATATAGGAGAATATGGACTTTCCAAAACGAGTGAACACTTTAGCACCAACAACTATAGTATGTTGGAGTACTCCGATATAATTCTGGGCGATGTCCGACCCTGGGTGCGTTATATAGACAAGAATTTTTACCATTTTGATATCACTCTGGCGACCGTTGCCTCCCCCGCAATACTTAAAAAACTAGCGGAAAAATACACCCTTTACTGCGTGAGCAATTCGCCAAAGCGCTATCTGCGCTATAACGCAAAGCGGATGAATGTAGACCTCAGTATGTTTAAAAAAGTGATCAGCAACCCGGTGGATTTCCGGGATGCAACCAAACGAACCGCCTATGCCAATATCCTGAAAAAAGAGAAAATACAACCGCACCAGGCGCTTGCAATCGGCGACAGTTTTAGGCGGGACATTGTGCCGGCGATTGAACTCGGAATGCAGTCGCTGCTCATCAAAGATAGCAGTGATTTCAACGAAGAGATGATTGAATACATCAAGGGGCTTTAACTTTTGGAGGTTTTTACAATCTCGCTAGTTAGGGTATTTTCCACTGTCTTATAACACTTTAACTCCGGCTTTGATTTCCTCTAAACTATTTACTACTTCTGCCCTTTCTTCATCTGTGGATTTAAACCCAACTTCATTTATAATACGAACAGCCAGGAACTGCAAGCCATTGCATTACTTGCACGATTGCATTTTCGGCAGTTGCCGCCCCCCAATTGTTTGGTATGTGGATTTAAACCCAACTTCGGCGATAATTCCGGCAAATTTTCCTGTTTTTCTATAATTTTTACCCGACAAGTTCAATCTAGCACACAAAAAAACAGTCCTTTTAAAAATATTTTGAAAATTACTTGATTTTTATGCCAGCATTTGCTAAAATAATTTCATCTGCAGATGTAGTTCAATGGTAGAACACCAGCTTCCCAAGCTGGTTGCGGGGGTCCGATTCCCCTCATTTGCTCCAAAGGTCTTAGGCAGAAGCGATACTTAATCACAACTAAATCTGTTTTGCAAGTGATATTCTTTTAGAGTGCTCTCTGCGTACTGTGAATAAAAGTTGCGAATTAAATATCATAAAAAACTTCTTTCAAGACCCTTAAAAAGCAAGCAAAAATATTATTTAAGAAAGGTAACACCAATATCAATGCCAGAAATTATACAATGCCCTCACTGTACAACTCCAAAAACTGCTGAAGATAAAAGCATACTAAATAAAGACATTTCACATAAAAGGAAAAAATAAATATGGATACCTTCTACCAGTTCATATCGGTACTAAGTTCGGGAATGGATAAACCTCAGCCGTACGGATGGTTTCATATAATGTGGCTTGCGATTGTAGTGGCAGCCTGCGTGGTTGCATTCTTTACCTTACGAAAGGCATCGGACAGAAAAATACGCTTTATCGTACTGTCTTTTGCTTTAGTTATGTTGTTCTTTGAGGTGCTAAAGCAGTTACAATTCTCTTTTTATAGCGGTGAGTTTTCCTATCAGTGGTACGCTTTTCCTTTCCAGTTTTGTTCAGTGCCTATGTATGCAGCACTGCTGGCAAGTGTTATCAAAAAAGGCAGGGTGCAGAACGCCCTCTACTCCTTTATCGCCACATACGGCGCCATCGCCGGGCTGTCTGTTATGCTCTACCCAAACACGGTTTCACCTCCACTACAGTGATCAACATACAGACTATGGTTCACCACGGCGGTATGATAGTTCTAGCTTTCCTGCTGCTGGTTTCTAAAAAAGTGCCGATGACCCACAAATCCTTCCTCGGTGCTCTGACAGTGTTCTGCTGCTTTGTTGGAATAGCGGAGATAATGAACATAATAGTCTTCCAGACCGGCACCTCGAGTTCTTTCAATATGTTTTTCATCAGCCCATATATAAAGAGTTCAATAGTTGTATTTGAACAAATCTGGGAAATTTTCCCATTCCCTATCTTCTTAATTACCTACCTGGCGGCTTTTTCGTTTGCCGCTTGGCTGGTGCAGGCTGTATATATTGCAATACACCGGAAATCGGTACCCAAACAAAAACAACCGTTATTGAATTGAGTTCGGAAAATAAACCGCTCCACAATTCATCATCCCAAAAAGTAGATAAAAACTGGGTTTGCCCCACCTGTAAATAAGCCCAACCGGGCGCTTAACACAAAAAAAGCCTGCCTGATGCAGGCTTTTTTTGTTGCCCGAAGTCTTTGCTGTGGATTTTTTCCCTACAGAGCCTGAAACTCTGCGGAATTTTTTATGAGAAACTTTTGGATTTCTATCAGTATTATATGAAAAAAGATGACGAAAAGTGCCTAAAGAGTTAAAAAATCTCAAAAAGGGTGGTTTTTATTTTACTTTTAACTCAATAATTACTATAATTAGATTAGAATTTGGAGGTGTACTATGACAGTGTTTTACATTTTACTTGCAATCGCTTTAATTTGTGCCGCTTGTTTTGTAATCTTTCAGCATCAGAAAAGACCTTTCATGAGTTTTGCATTAAAAGGACTTGCTACCGTAGCGGTTCTGGCGCTTGCCGTGTATGGCTTGATGTTTGGCGGACTTATACTATCCGCACCGGGCATATTGTTTGTGGTAGGACTGGCATTCTGCCTGTTCGGCGACCTATCCCTCGCTATGCTGGAATTCCGGATAGAAGGCGGTAAGTCCCGAATAATAAAGACCGGTATGTTCGCCTTTAGTCTGGCACAGATATCCTTTGCTGTGGCAATCTTCCTGCTGATTGGCGCTAATGTCCTTGCCATTGTTCTGCCTGTAGTTTTTGGTGTACTGTTCAGTATTGCGGTGTTCTTTATGCAAAAACCGCTGGGGCTCAGATACGGCGACTGCACCACTATGACCTTGCTCTACTCTTTCCTTCTCAGTACTGCGCTGGGTGCTTCCTTTGCGCTTGCCGTGATGCAGGGCTTTACCCTCTTCAGCACCTTGCTGTTCGTGGGATTGTTGCTCTTCATTATCAGCGACCTCATCCTATCTAAAATATACTTTGCAGAGAAAATGAACCGAGTTCTGTATTATCCAAATCTTGCGACATACTATTTAGCCATAATCACTATAGCCGGCTCACTGGTGTATTTCACCGTTTAAGGAGAAAAAATGGCAACTAAAAACTTCATAATATTTAGTTATGGTACTAACATTGCCAAACAGCAGATGCTCTCCCGTTCCAACGGGGCAGAGTTTTTAGGTTATGGCACTCTGAACGACTTCACTATGCGTTTCCGAGGTTTTCGAGATCATGCAGTGGCAACGCTGGAAAGGCAAAAAGGCTGTGTCCTGCCGGTTTCAATCTTTAGCCTGACTCCGGAGGGGCGTTTCGGACTGAATAACTTTGAGCCATTTCCATACCCCTACATAAAAATAAAAACCACTGCATTCTTGGACGGCAAGCGCATTAAGGGTTATGTCTATGTACTTAAACAGAAACTGCTGCCGGGAATCCCAAACAAGAAATATATGGATGCCCTGCGGGCTGCTTATTTTGAGGCGGACTTCGACAGCAGTATCATCGACCAGGCGCTGGAAGAGGTGAAACAGACCACTAAAGAGGAGTGACGCCAGCAGTACACTCCGGTACATTATGGACAGCAAGGATACCTTAAATTTGTGCAAACAAATGCCGGCGGTAATCGTCTGAAACATCCATATAGACAAAACGGAGAAGAGCAACAATCTGGCATGCACAATCTGAAACCTAGGGTGAAAACCCCACCGGCAATCAGGCAAAACACCCCCCACCCGGCTGGCAGCAGCACTATATCACCAGGAGGAAGTAATGAGCAACACACTTTCATATTATAGGTCGGGTGAAGAGAAATGAGCCGCAAAATTCAACTGCCGGACTACCGGAATTGTAGTATAAATATGATAAGTTCGGTCTGCAAGAGTTATAATGTAAACACCGAGCATCCTGGGCTTCCGTCAGTGGATACCCTTTTAAATCCCCGCCCGAAAAATGTGGTTATTTTGGTTCTGGATGGACTGGGCGAAGAGATTCTGAAGCGCAACCTGAGTGCTGATTCCTGGCTGCGCAAGCATCAGTCCGGCACTTTGAGTTCTGTTTTTCCGAGCACCACTACCACCGGAACTATGTCATTTAAGACCGGACTCCAGCCGATTGAGCATGGCTGGATTTCTCTTTTTCTCTATTTTAAAGAGGTCGGCGAGGCAGTCAACCTCTATCTCAACACCAACGCTTATTCTAAAAAACCGGTCAATATGGAACATGTGGCTAACGAGGTTCTGAGTTATGCCAACATATTGGAACTTATTTCAGAAAAAAATAACGGTGCTGTGCGCACCTATGCTCTGAGCATAATTCAGGCTCGTGCTATGAGCGGGGTCAGCCAGATTATATATCAGGATTTTAGCGAAATGTGCAGCCTGCTGTCCACCCTCTGCCAGACCGAAGAACCCAAGGTTATCTATGCCTACCACGATTGCCCAGACAGCACTATGCATCAGTTCGGACCCTATTCCAAAGAGGCTGCGGATACCTTGCTAAACATTGATGCCGAGTTGGCGAATCTGGCGGAAAAATGCCCAGACACCCTATTTTTAATCTCTGCCGACCATGGGCAGATTGAAATAGATGAGGTGATTGACCTTGCTGACTATCCGGATTTGGAAGCCACTCTGCTGATGCCTCCGACCGGCGATGCCCGTGCTAAAAATTTCTTTGTTAAACCAGGCAGACATAACGAGTTTAAACAACTTATAAAAAAATATCTTCCCGATAACTTCGTCCTCTTCTCCAAAGCGGAAATTGCCAAAGCCGGGCTATTTGGGGATTCCAAACCGCACGCCAAAATTGATGACTTTGTGGGCGACTTCTGGGTGATCAGCACCGGCAATGCCAACCTCGCCTACTCCACTCTCTACAAATTACCGATAAAAGAGCCCCGGGGCTCGCACGGCGGACTCACACACGAGGAGATGACAGTGCCGCTGATAACCATGCGGACAAAAAAATAAAAGTGAGTTTACGCTCACTTTTTAATTTAATTCTTTAATAAGCCAGATGCCCCTTTTCGGCACGAAACGCTACGCTTTTCGGGCGGTTTCATCAGTCGGGCAATTTCATTGATTGCGGATACCGGGTTTCACAGTTTCAAAATCAGGTCAGTTTATAAATTCAACTATCCACTCTGCTAACAGCGGTGCTAACAGCCCGGCTTTTTACCATATACAACTTAAACAAACAACGGCAAAACAACTTCCGGCTTCATCTGCTATAAAACATCTTTTTCGGTGAGGCGGCTGAAAAGCGGCTCAAACTTACCCAGGTTTTTACCGCCCTGGAATTCCTGCAACTTCCAGTTGCTCTCTGTGCTCAACTGCAGATATTTTTTAAGTTTTGCTGAACTGAACGGCATAAAGGGTTCAAAGAGGTTGGCGAGGTTGGCGATTATGAAGCAACAACTCGCTATTACATCGTTGAAAGCAGTCTTGTCCTCCTGTTTGAAGAGCAGCCACGGTTGTTTGGTATCGTAAAATTTATTGGCAAAGTCAACTAACTCAAACACTGCGTTGACAGCATCCCGAAAACCGATTCCTTCAATCAGTTTTGAAACCTTGTTATAGGTCTTTTCCACTTTTGTCCGAACTTCAGCATCTATCTTGCCGGCAGGAATAAACCCGTCCAGCCCTTTATAGTTCAGCGTTCGGTTGATGAAGTTTCCATACTTGTTTACCAACTCGCCATTGTGCATTGCGTGGTAGTCTGCAAAAGTGAAGTTGGAGTCCTTTTTCTCCGGCCCGTTGAGTATGGTGAACATCCTCAGACTGTCCGGGTCGAACTTGTCCAGCATATCCAACATAGGCCAGCCGTTGCCCTTGCTCTTGCTGATTTTTTCACTGTTTACATTCAAAAACTCGGTGGACACGCAGACATTTGGCAGGAAATAATTCTGCTTGCATGCCAGCAGCAGTGCCGGGAAAATAATGGTATGAAAGACTATGTTATCCTTGCCGTGGCAGAGGTACATACGATTGCTACTGTCCTTGTGGTTAAGCCAAAAGTCCTCCCATAGTGGAGTATTTTTGCCGTTTTCCTGCTCTTTTTGGTCACTAAGCAGCATAGTTGCCGAAACATAACCCCAAACCGCATCAACCCATACATAGATTTTCTTGTCATCAAAGCCGGGAAAGGGCACATCCACCCCCCAGTTCAGGTCACGGGTTACCGCACGGTCATGCAAGCCCTCTCTCAGGAATTTCTCCGTTTCGTTTACGGTATTTTTACGCCAGAACTTTTTACATTTTTCAAAGTGCTGCCTAAGTTCCGGCTCCAACTTTGAGAGCGCAAAATACAGGTTAGTGTTCTCCCTTATCTCAGTTTGATTTCCACAGATACGGCACTTGCCTTTCAGCAGGTCTTCAGCCTGAAAAACATAGCCACAACTGTCGCACTGGTCGCCCTTGCTGGTACTATGACACTTCGGACAGACTACCTCCACCTCACGGTCATAGACGAATTTTTTGCAGGTTGGGCAATAGGATGCCTGCTCAGTCTTTGGGTATAAAAAACCATTCTCGTGCAGACGGAGAAACATTTCTTTGACCTTCTCGTGATGATATGGGGTAGCGGTTAGAGTGTAGCAATCATAACTGAAACCCAACTTCTTAAAAACTTCCTCATACTGCCTGTGATAACGGGAGACAATTGCCTCCGGGGTAGTTTTCTCTCGAATTGCCCGCTCAGTGGTAGGGGTGCCGTGGCAGTCGGTGCCGCTGACAAAAGCGACCTTGTCGCCCACCGCCCGGTGGTAGCGTGCCAGCACATCGCCGCTGATATACGCACTGATATGCCCCAGGTGAATATCACTATTTGCATAGGTCCATGCCGAGCCTATGACTATCTTTCTTTGTTTCTCCATTGTTAGTTTACCTCGCTTATTCCACATTCTATCAAAAATTAACGCAAAAGTAAATAAAAAAGAGAGAAAAATCGGCAAGGCGCCGACTTTCACTGTGTTTCTAATATTTTAGACCGATGCAGAAGTTGGATAATCTGGGTTTTGTGGTTGCATAATCAACATTGTTTCTCCTCTCCCGAATTGAGGCTGAACACCTTGGGTTTTGTAGTTGTCCAGTCGGCATTACTTCCCCTCTCTGGATTGGCTTTTGTCACTGCCGCAGCCGTCGATTTTGTGTTGATCAAATTAATTCCCCTGGATTGGCTTTTTGTCACTGCCCCTGCATTAAGAAGTCATCCAACTTAGACTGTTGAACTGAGCCGGACAATTCGGCAAGTTCGTGTTCTCTACCGTTTATAGCCTGCCCTAAAGCCTGCACCCCTTTCATTATTTTGTCAGAGATTTTATTGCGCGCGCCAGGCCCTAGAGTTTGTCCATTCATCGCTTTGCAAAGGTCTTTCTCATCTGCCTGGATTCGGTGCAATATCGGCTCTAAATCCTTATCCTGCTTCGCTGTAAAAGATCCCTCTCTACACACCGCCAACACAGTTCGAACAACATTAAAACTGGCTGACCTTATCTGGTTGGAGTTCTTCTCTTCAAGTTCCTGCGCTACGAACTTTTTGGCTAGCATCGGCTCGAGATATTTCTGGCAAAACTCCGCAACATTCCCCAGGCGTTCGGCAGGAGTGCTATCCGGATAGGCATGGTAACTATTTACCCCGAGCAGTCCATCGTTCGACCAGCATCTTATAATATCGCCCGGCTGGTATTTCGAAAGGTCTAAATTCGGCTGTGTATCCATATTAAGCGCCAGCCCCAAATCTGGTCTTTTGGCGGTCATAAGAAACACAATCCTCTTTTCTGTTAATGCATCCACCACCAAAACCTCTTGGGTATTAAAACACACTTTCTTCATAATGTTTTCCTCCTAATCTTGTGCAATCCGAGTTATCATAACTTCCCACTTTTTGCGAACTGATCTTGGAATTTTAATGCTATCAAAATTTTTGTTGAAAAAAGTCTTAACTCGTTTGGCTATCTCGTCACGATAATCCTCAGGCAGCACATACTTACCTTTTTCAGCATATTCTTCCACCTGTTTTATGAATGGAAATTCGGTATCTATTTCAAAGTTTTGATCTAGAATCTTTGCCAGGTATTTACCTGCGCCACGAGCGAAAAATTCATATGGAATGCAGTCCTCCAGCGTTACATAGTTTCCGAACTGGCTCACACTAAATACACGGTCAACGCTGTCTTTATAGGTACCTTTGAGCAGTTTTGCCCGTGCCTCCTGACCCCTTTTGTCATCAGCGAAGAACACTGCCGGCAGGTCACGCCCCTCAGAGAGAATCTGTGCCGTGCCGTCAATGCCGTTCTCTCCGGCGCTGACAAACACAATATCGTTCCGAGTGTGCAGTTTGCCCTTTCCGATGAGAATATTCTTTATAGCGGTCAACAAAAACTGCTCGCTCTGGTGCATAACTATAACGGAATTACTGTTGTCCAAAATGGAGCGGGAAAGTCCTATGCCCACCGCACTCTGAACCGGAAACAACGATGCCAGATTGCTCTTTTCCTGGTTGAGGCGGAGGTCGTCGGTCACCGCACTGTGCCCGGTAGCGTCCTTGTAGACCACCTTAGTACGGTTGAGGTGGGCTGTCGGCAGCATAAAACTGGAGTGTGTGGAGTACAGTAGCTGGTTTTTCTCGGCAAGTTTCTCCAAAAAGGCAATCAAATCCTGCTGGGCAAGGCTGTGTAGCGTCATACCGCTTTCGTCCAAAAGCAGCACTGTGTTGGTGTAGAAGAGTTTACTCTCCAGGCTGAACACCAGGAAGAAGGAGAGGAACCACTGCAGACCTACACTGCGCTCCTCCAGGGGTGCGCTGTTTCCGGTGCTGTCAGTAACCCATATCTTAAGGTTGCCTCCCTCAAAGGTGAATTTGAACTCATAACTGCCCTGGCGCCAGAGTTCGGAGAACTCAGCACTCAGGCGCTTGCCAGCCTCATCAAAGAGTTTTTGATACCTCTCCTTTTTCTGTAGCAGTTCGGAGAGTTGCGGTGCGGTCAGGGTATCCTTTGCATCGCTTTCAGTAAACAGAAGCGCCATATCTTCCTTTAGCATCTCCGGGGTGATGCCCACATACATAAGCAACAGTTTGATAGTTCTGCGCTTGGCTGAACTGAGAGCATTCACTCCGCTCTTGTTGAACTTGCTCAGCATCTGTGGCAGGTAGATATTGCTGTCCAGGTTTCCATAGTTGCTGTAATAGATAAATCCCGGCATAATTTTAATTATAAAATTGTGCAGTTTTTGAGTCTGCTCCTCCGGCACTGTTACCGGCACTTCCACTATATATTTGCCGCACAGGGTACGGGATACTGTACATATGTCAAAGGGTTTTAGCGTCGAAAAATACTTGCGTAGCAGCCCCAGGTCCCGTGGCTCGAGTTTAAACTTTGCCTGAATAAAAACCGGCAACTCGTCGGCATCCATAAGTTGTTCAAACTTGTCTCGTGGCAGGTCGTTGTGGAGTATTTTATTGTCAGCAGCAAACGCTGGCTTTAACTTCCACAGGGCTTTTAAAAGGTTACTTTTTCCCGCCTCGTTTACCCCTGCAAGAGCGGTTATATCCTGGCAGTTTACCCAACCCGAGTCAGCAAAAGAGCGGAAATTCTGTACTCTGAACTGTTTTAGTTTCATAAATCCTCCATACGCTTCACAGCGATAAAAATTGAAAGCTACAATTTATTCATTCGGCACAAAAAACGAGCGTCCGATGTAACATCGCATTTCCCAACGCTATGTTATCTATACACTCCTATTTTTTATGAAGAGAATACTACCTGGTTGCATACCTGCTCCTCGTCTGCCCTTGTAACTAACTTCGGCTCATTATAACACAAATCATAGATTTTAGCAACAATATTGATAAAAAAAAGAGAGCGGCGAACTCTCTTTATCTGCATTATTGCTCCAACATTGGCATATTATCGGGTTTTTAGGTGTTTTAGGTCTTTTTGTTATAAAGCGGAAATAGTTCGCTCTGCCCTGCACTTTAGGCTGGTGCAGATTCTCCGCCATTTGGGTTAAAAGCCCGACCTCTATTAAGCCTACATTAATTTGTCTGGATTACACCACACCTGAATAGTCCAGTTTATCCACCAAATCAAACAGAATTTTAGTGTTGTAGAAAGCGGTGTAATAATACTGAGTTGAGGTGCTCACCGTGCTCGTCCTAACATAGATTTTACATTCCTGGATATCGCTGGTGTCATCCACCCAAACCCCTATTGCATAGTATTGTACCTTAGTGGTTCCTCCACTCGGGTAAAAAATAGAACCGTCTATCTTCTTTAAAAAAGGGTTATTTTCAGTCAAACTGGTGTCAGAATACACCAACTCAACCCAGTATCCGGTCTGATGCTCGTTGCGCAAATTATTAAAACTCTTGCTGGTGGATGACGGCCCTACTAATTGTGGGCTCACCCCACCGAGTCCGGAAAACAATTGGCTCATAACGGTAAATTGACCCATAGCGTTAAATCCGTTGTGTAGTTTGTCGAATTGCTCTTTCTCGTCGGCAGCAATGGTGGTCGACTGCTCCAGGGTAGAGCCATTATACTTATATGCCACAATCTTTGCCGGGGTTTCAAAGTTGGGTGCCAATTTAACCGGCACCAGAGATAACACCAGCACAGTGGCAATCATCACACCTATAACGCTCAGCCCTATAATTCCTAAGATTTTTTTAACATTCATTGTTTTTTCCTCTCCTGGTGTTAATCCATTCAGTGTCTAGCCTGAACTATTCGGCGTTGTCGTCCTTTTTGGACGGACTCTTGCCCGAAGTTTTATCCTTGCTGGTTGCTGTGCTAGTTTTAGGCTTTTCAGTCGCCTTTTTCTTGGTTGTCTTAACCAAAGTTTGGGGCTGAGGCTGCTCTTCAATTACAGTCTTCTCTACTATCGGTTCCACTTTTGATTCGGTTTTCTGTGGCTGATAGGAGTCACCGTTAAATGCCGCAAGTGCCTTTTCACGAAGTTCCCGAACCCTGTCTTCCTCTTCCTGTCGTTGCTTTTCGATTGCCTCAACTTTCTGCTTGCGAAGTTTCAATTCTTCCTGCTGGCGCTCTTTTTCCCTCTTATTCATAGCGGCTATCACCTGTTTGGTGGTCTTGCCGGCAAGTATAAGTTCGACTTCGCTTGAGTAGATAGTCTCCTTTTCCAGCAGAACTTCTACCATTACCTCCAACTCTTTGCGGTACTTTTTAATGCGTTCCAAAGCCCTTGCCTCGGCATCTTCAATGATAGAACGGACTTCGCTGTCAATCAGTTCAGAGGTCTTTTCGCTTATATTGTTATGTGCCTGGAAATCACGGCCGAGGAACACTTCTCCCTCGCTGGCATAGCGCACTGGTCCCAGTTTGTCGCTCATTCCGTATTCAGTCACCATAGCACGGGCAAGGTTGGTTGCCTGCTTGATATCATTGCTTGCTCCGGTGCCCTTATTTCCATAGATTAGCCACTCAGCAGCACGACCTGCCATAGCCAGTTCAATGTGATCCAGAATCTGCTCACGGGTGTATTGGGTGTGATCCTCTTTAGGTGATGGAGAGGTATAACCTGCGCCCATACCACGAGGAATAATGCTTACTTCCTGCACTGTGAGTTTGAGATTCTCAGTAGTACCACTTACAATGGCGTGCCCAGCCTCGTGATAAGCGGTCTGCTTTTTGTCCTTATCACTGACTACTGCGCTGCGGCGCTGTGGACCCATTGCAACCTTTACAATGCCCTCCATTATGTCGTTCTTGGTAATCTGAGAACGGTTATCCCGTGCCGCCAGAATAGCGGCTTCATTCACTATATTTTCAATATCTGCACCGGTAGTGCCAGGAACCAAATGACGGGCTATAGATTCATAATCTATGCCGGTTGCCATCGGCTTATCTTTGGTGTACAGACGGAGAATCTTCTCCCTGCCCCTTACATCAGGTGGCGACACCGTTATACGGCGGTCGAAACGACCTGCACGAAGCAACGCCGGGTCCAGCACATCCGGTCGGTTGGTTGCTGCAATAACAATTATACCCTCATTAGATTCAAAGCCGTCCATCTGCACCAAAAGTTGGTTGAGGGTCTGCTCACGCTCGTCGTTGGTGTTGCCCAGTCCGGCTCCACGCTGACGCCCCACTGCATCAATTTCATCTATAAATATCAGACATGGACTGCTGCGTTTTGCGGTATCAAACAAATCCCGTACCCGTGCGGCACCCACGCCGACAAACATTTCTACAAAGTCACTGCCGGTTATACTGAAGAACGGTACACCTGCCTCGCCTGCGATAGCCTTTCCCAACAGCGTTTTACCTGTTCCCGGAGGTCCTACCATAAGCACGCCCTTTGGAATATGTGCACCGAGTTCGGTGAACTTCTTTGGGTTCTTCAGGAACTCCACAATCTCCATCATCTCACGCTTCTCTTCTTCACAACCTGCCACATCGTCAAAGCGCACTTTGAGGTTGGTCTCCATGCGTGCCTTGTTTTTGCCAAAGTCCATATTCTTGCCGCTCATCTTATTAAAGGCACGGAAGACAAACACTGCCAGCATAATTATCAG
>CAYIZA010000009.1:0-17003 GCA_964367965.1 uncultured Christensenella sp.
TATACAATAATTAAAGGAAGTTTTTAAAATGAGCATCAAACAATCCATTAAGGAGTTTTTTCTGTATCGAAGGGCTATTTGCTCAAAGGGTTCTGATGTTGCTAAAAAAACTACATTACAAAACCACGATGATATTTGGGAAATGACAAATGGCATAAAGTTTTATGTGCCGCATTTTCCATATGATTCCATACAGAAGATAATTGTCTTCTATAATGACTTTTTCGAAATAAATATATTAAAATCGTTAGATAAATATATACCAAAAAATGCCGTTATTTTAGACATAGGATCTAATATCGGAAATCATTCTGTATATTGGGCGGCAAGAGGAGCCAAAAGTATCCATTCTTTTGAACCAATGTTGCAGACATATAACAATCTGCAAAAAAATATTGAAATAAACGCTATGGAAAAAATAATAAAACCCTATAATTTGGGGCTTGGGGATACAAAAGTTTCTGGAGAAGTTGCTAAAAATTTAAGAAACAATATAGGCGCAACACAAATAAAGGAGTCAGAAGTTAGCGGGCCTTTCAGCCTTAAAATAGACAGGCTGGATGATATTGATTTAAAAGAAGAAAAAATAGACTTCGTTAAAATAGATGTGGAATGCTTTGAACCCAAAACTCTCGCAGGAAGTTTGGAAACTTTGAAAAAATATAGACCGATTGTGTTTATTGAAGTTTTTAAGAAAAATCGCAGATTTGTTAACAGATTTTTTAAAGAACTGGGGTACAAAAAACCAAAGAGATTCCCAGCATGTAATTTTTTGTTTTTGCCATAATAAAAACACAAATAGAATCTCCATACTTTGGAGATTTTATTTGTTTAAGTGTTTTTTCAAAACACCCCTTGTTTTTACTGCTGTAGAACCAGTAAAGTTGGGCTGTTATTTTAAAAACAAAAAAGTGCTTTTTAAAATGCCCCGGGCACTCTTTTAGTTATAGACTAAATTATGCTGGCACAAAAATTCCCCCGCCTTATGTTTTTATGATAAAAAAGCAGTTGGTACTGAAGAGGGCAGGCAACTCTCATCTCATCGGCTTATAACAAAAAAAGTCTTTCAAAGAAGACTTTTTTGTGGCGGAGAGGGAGGGATTTGGACCCTCGGTACCTTTCGGTACGCCACCTTTCCAAGATGGTACATTCGACCACTCTGACACCTCTCCATAATTGCAAAAATCCTGACCTGTATTGCCGGCGGTTTGCCGCAGAGCGTGGTTTTTGGTATACCACACACTGTGCTGCTCCTTTCGCAAAAGGGTACGCTCTGAAGGAACTCTCTGCCCGGAACTAAGACAGCCCAGGGTTAGAATAATTTTCTTCTCTCTGAAGGGAAAACTATGCCCGACATAGCGCTCTCCCAAAGAAACTCCCTCAATACGGCGGATTTCTGAGATGACATTTTCACAATGTCTTTGTCTAATATACCACATTTTATATACAAAAACAAGCACATTTTTTAGTTTTGTTTTTAATATTTTAGTTGGTGAGGCAATTTCTGTTCAGTGTGCGGTTCTAAAGAGCCTGTACTTCTTTAATTTATTGAAAAGGGTGGAACCTTTCCGAGTGTTTTTACAAGTTTTATAATTTCACCCATTTTCTAATTTTACCTAAAACAACTATTCTTCGCTGAGTTGTTGGGTTCTGACCCATTCATAGCAAAAGATATGTGCGCTTTTCACCCCTCATCCGACTTATGTTTTCAAACAGGTTATGCAGGTTTTTGGTTATAAGATTACTGCAGCGACACAGACACTAAAGATAAAAAAAGAGGGCGTTGCCCTCTTTTTTGGTGATGCTTATCTGCTGTTGCGTTGCTGTTTACGAGCGCGTCTGCAGTCTGGACATCGGATTGGATCGTTCTCTAATCCTCTTTCTTTGTAGAAAGCCTGTTCGCCTTCAGAGAAGATGAACTCTTTGCCACAGTCTTTGCACACAATAGTTTTGTCTGCCATAGAAATAGGTTCTCCCTTTAATTACTCTAAATTCGTTTGAACCTGTTTTGAAAAGGGAAAACGGATTTATGTACTTTCAGTATAACACATTATATTGCAAATTGCAAATTTTTGTGACAAATTTTTAAAATTTTTTTAAATAGGGTGCGAAAAGGGTATAAATCCGCGGTTTTAATCGCTCAGAAACCCACTCCGGACAGTATAAAATCGGCGTTCGTGTATATCCGAAAGGTGAAAACACCGCCAAGTGCTTGATTTTGTCATAGATAAAGTGTTATAATATAGCATTATTTGAAGAGGTTTTTATGTATAATTTTGCTGAAGTTGAGAAAAAGTGGAAAAAATACTGGGAGGATAATCAGACATTCAAAACCGATGTCTGGGATTTTTCCAAGCCTAAGTATTATATAGTGGATATGTTTCCCTATCCGTCCGGCGACGGTCTGCACATAGGTCACCCAAAGGGCTATGTTTCTACCGATGTGGTGTCCCGTTTCAAGCGGATGCGGGGCTATAATGTGCTGCACCCTATGGGCTTTGATTCCTTTGGGCTGCCAGCGGAGCAAAATGCTATAAAGACCGGCATACACCCGGCTATTCTGACAAGTAAAAATATTGCAAACTTCACTGCACAGTTAAAAAACCTGGGGCTGGATTTTGACTGGTCTCGCTCTGTTTCCACCTGCGACCCGAAGTTTTATAAGTGGACACAGGTCATTTTTGAGTTGCTCCACGAGAACGGACTCACACAGTATCAGGATATGCCGGTGTTCTGGTGTGAGGAGTTGGGCACGGTGTTGGCAAACGATGAAATCATAGACGGTAAGAGCGAGCGGGGAGGTTTTCCGGTTGTTCGCAAGAATATGAAGCAGTGGACGCTGGCGATAACCAAGTACGCCGAAGAACTCTTAAACTTTGACGGGCTGGACTGGCCCAACTACACTATGGAGATACAGAAAAACTGGATTGGGCGCAGCGAGGGAGCCGAGGTTTCCTTTAAGATTGCCGGTATCGATAAAAGTTTTGATGTCTTTACCACCCGCCAGGACACCTTGTTTGGTGCAACTTTCTGTGTGCTGGCTCCCGAGCATAGCCTGGTAGCCGAAATCGTCACACCGGCTCAGAAAGCCGAAGTTGAGAACTATGTGGCCGAATGTATGCGAAAATCGGAACTGGAGCGCAAAGAGTTGTCCACCGGGAAGACGGGAGTCTTTACCGGCGCATATGCTATAAATCCGGTAAACGGACAACAGATTCCAATCTATATTGCAGACTATATTCTAGCATCCTACGGCACTGGCGCCGAGATGGCAGTGCCTGCACACGACCAGCGGGATTTTGAATTTGCGCAGAAGTTTAACCTGCCGATTGTGGAGATTGTGCAGGGCGGTGATTTGTCTAAAGAGGCGTACACCGGTGACGGCAAACATATCAACTCGGATTTTCTGGACGGGCTCAATAACGCTGATGCGAATAAAAAAATCATTAAATTTTTAGAGGAAAAGGGGCTGGGCAAAGGCACTGTTAAGTATCGGCTCCGAGACTGGATATTCGGGCGTCAGCGCTATTGGGGCGAGCCGATTCCTGTAATTCATATGGAAGACGGTGAGGTTAAACTGGTGCCTAAAAATGAGTTGCCGCTGGAACTTCCGGAACTGGATAACTATAAACCTTCGGGTGGCGAGTCTGCTCTAGCACGCGCGAAAGCCTGGTTGAATGTGAAAATCGACGGCAAAAAGGGTAGACGAGAAACTACCACTATGCCGGGTTCTGCTGGCTCAAGTTGGTACTATATGCGCTACCTCGACCCACACAACGACACTGAGATTGCAGCCAAAAAATTATTGGAACACTGGCTGCCGGTAGACCTCTATGTGGGGGGCGCTGAGCACGCTGTGGGGCATTTGTTGTATTCCCGTTTTTGGAACAAATTTTTGTGTGATAAGGGCTATCTTTCCGCTCGTGAACCCTTCAAAAAACTCCGCCATGTGGGTATGATTCTGGCGGCAGACGGGCGTAAAATGAGCAAGCGCTGGGGCAATGTGGTAAATCCGGACGATTTGATAAAACTGCACGGGCTGGACATACTGAGATTGCACCAGATGTTTATGGGGCCGATGGGAGAGGCGGTGGCGTGGAACGAGTCCGGCATAGAGGGCGCAAAGAGGTTTCTGGAAAAAGTTTGGCGTACCATTGCAGAGAGCGGCAAAGTTTCAGGCGAGCCTAATCCAAAACTGGAGCGGCTGTATCACCAGACCGTTAAAAAGGTCACCAAAGACTTTGAGGATATTACTATCAACACCGCAGTGAGCCAGTTGATGATTTTCGCCAACGCTATGCAGGCGGCTGAGTCTGTGCCGAAAGAATATGCTGAGGGATTTGTGAAGTTGTTGAACCCGATTGCACCGTGTATCACTGAGGAACTCTGGCAGATTCTGGGTCATAATGAAAGTATCGCATATCAGGAATGGCCGACCTTTGACGAGTCTAAAACCAAAGAGGATGAGTTCGAACTGGTGGTGCAGATTAATGGTAAGGTTAAAGATAAGGTGCTGGCAAATGCCGGAACCGAAACCGCCGAACTGGAAAAACTTGCGCTGAGTTTGCCTAAGATTACCGCACTGCTGGCAGATAAAAAGATTATCAAAGTGGTGGTAGTTAAAAATAAATTAGTGAACATTGTGATTGCCGGATAGACAGAAAAAGCCCGTTTACTTTGAGATAAATAAAGGTAACCAACCGATGAATTATTCTCAAAAAATACCGAGAAAACTCGAATTGCAACGGGCACGAAACGGCAGGCTGATACCTTGTTTTAAAGGTGAAAAATCAACCCTTTTGGAAAAAATTGAGGCAGCCAACTCTTGTTGGAGGCTATAAAAAACGGAAGACCTGCAGGTGTTCCGTTTTTATTTTCATTAAATCAATTTGGTGTAATCTGAAGTGTTCGGCAGCAGCAGGCGTATTGGAATGTCCAAAAGGGTCAGGCAACCCTTCTTGCCCAACTGATTGAGCCGCCAGCAGGCTCGCATACCAGCCAGCATAATCTGTGCCGTGGTCTTTGGGTTAGAGGAGGTTTCCATAATAAACTCCACTTTTTCATCGACGCCGTTCTTCCGCTGAATGCCCAGGACTCGTCCGCCGTGCGGTAGTCGTTCGCCAAACTTGGTGGCAAATTCAAACCCAGAGAGTGCAGTAACCCGGACATCGTAGCCCTCAAAATAGTCTGGCATAGTCTTAATCTTCTTCTCAATATTTTCCAGGTGCACATCTTCCTTGAGCACCACATAGACATCCCGATAGTGCAATTTTTTCGGGTCGTTGTCGCCGCCTTCCCGTTTAAATTTATTTAAGATATTGATTTTGGGCGCTGTTATGGCGACGGCTTCCAGCACGCCATCTATACTGCGCACTGCGTTGCTATGTCCCTGGCTGATGCCGGAACCCCAGGCAGTACAGAACTCGCCCTGTGGAAAAATGCTGGTAAAAGTTGCACGAAGCAGACTGAACAATCCCGGGTCCCAGCCGAAGAAACTCAGCGCCAGTTTGCCGCTCTTTTCCCCCACCGCTTTCAGCGACTTAATATAGTCCGGCATCTGCTTGTGGTTATCGAAACAGTCCACCAGATTACAGTGCTCCAGCACCACCTTTGCCCACTCGGCGGTGTCCGTCGCAGAGCCGGTGCAGAGAGCGACCATATCGATATTGTGCGCCTCTTTTTTGAGGTCGGAAAAATCAAAAACTGGCACATTTTTGAATTCGGCATCGATTCGCTTTTTAACCTCCGCCTGTCGCCGGGTAAAAACGCCAACCACTCGTATATTGCTGTCCAGCAGAGCGTTCATAAGCACCTCTCGTCCTACATTGCCGTATCCAAATATTGCAAGTTTCATAGCACACCTCGCTTTTAATTAGAATATTAAATTTTTGCCAAAATTGCAACTATTTGAAAACAAAAAAAGAATATTACCCAAAAATTTGCCAAACTGCGCTTTTTATGTTAGAATTAAATAGCGGAGGGTATATGATTAATAAAAAAGGCTTTCTGGTAACCTTTGAGGGCGGCGACGGCGTCGGCAAGACAACCCAGTTTCAGTTGTTCTGTGCCTGGCTGGAGGAAAGAGGAATACCCTATGTTCGGGCGAGAGAGCCCGGTGGAACGCCCACATCGGAAGCGATTCGGGAGATACTTAAGAGCCCAAACTTTACAGGCAAGAGCGTTTTGAGCGAACTTCTGCTGTTTGAAGCGGCAAGGGCAGACAATGTGGATAAGGTTATTAAACCGGCACTTGCTCAGGGGAAAGTAGTGGCGCTGGATCGTTTTTATGACTCCACCTTTGCATATCAGGGATACGGTAGGCAGATGGATATTGATATAGTGAAAAAACTCAACAATATTGCGGCACAGGGAGTGGAGCCCGATTTGACTTTCTACTTTAAAATGGAGCCTGAGGCTGCCTTTGCTCGTAAGGGCGGGGCAGACAAAACAGAGGCAATGGAACTTGCCGGGCTAGATTTCCACCGCAGAGTGGTACAGGGTTTTGACCTTCTGGCAAAGCAGAATCCAAAGCGATATGTCACCCTGGATTCCACTCAGTCAATTGAGGAGATTTCCAGCCGGGTAAAGGAAGTTTTCCAGCAGCGATTTATGCCCGGTGCTGCAAAAAAACCGGGAGTTTAACTGATGAAAAATCTAATCAAAAGCATAGACAGATCAAACTTTCCACACAGCGTTATGCTGATAAGCCGTGACCAGGATTCGCTGAGTAATTTTTCTAAAGAACTCGCTAAAGTGCTTATGTGTGAAGAAAAAAATGCTCCCTGTAATAAATGTGTGCAGTGTCAGAAGATTGAGCACAACAACCATGCCGATGTGATGATATTTCCACAGGAAAAGAAGACAATCGCTACCGAGGAGATGCTCAGAATAGTGGACAGTGTGTTGACCCTGCCCTATGAGAGCGATAAAAAAGTGTACATACTCAACCATACAAGCAGCATTAACGAACAGGCGCAGAACAAGTTGTTGAAGACGCTGGAAGAGCCGGGGCGCAATGTGTACTTCATCCTGAATGTCAGCAATGAAGCCAAGGTGCTGTCCACCATAAAATCCAGATGCCGAAAAATTTACCTGCCCCGGGTGGAGCAGTCTGCCATTGCTGAGAGTCTGAAAGATTTCAATTTGAGCCCCTCCACGCTGGAGGACATTATCAGTCTTTCCGAGGGTTCTTTGGAGCAGGCAAGAGCGTTTGCAAAAAATCCCAACTTTGAGAACCTGCTGGGCTTTGTGTCCGACCTCTGGCTCAATATGCGCCACTCTTCCCAGGTGTTGCGCTATGCCAGTAAACTATATCTGGCGAAAGGGTACTTTGATGATTTCATCAACCTGTATCTCAGCATTATGCAGGAGGTTATCTATGTCAAACTGGGGCAGTTAAAACTTATCAAAAACAATTCCAGGATAGCGGAATATCAGAAAATCGCAGCCGACTTTTCGCTGGATGCTCTGGCTGCAATAGCAACAAATTGTATGAAAATAAAAGAAAAGATTGAGAGAAATTGCAACTTCAACTTACTCATCGACAATTTTCTGATTTCAATCTTAGAAGAGAGGATAAAATGGCAATAAAAGTTCAGGTTAAATTTACCGATAGTGGCAAGGCATATGATTTCGATGCCGAGGGTTTTGCCGACCTCCAAAAAGGCGACTTTGTGTTGGTGGACTCCAATGATGCCGCTGATTTTGGAATAGTGGCAACAAAGCCGACTGAGGTGCAGCCGGAAAATCTGCGGGGAGAACTCAAAAGAGTGCTGCGAAAAGCCACCGCTGAGGATATCGCTACCCGCGAAAAGTGGGAGAAGAAAGAGAAGGACGCCCGTAAATCTGTGGAGGAGCGGGTGAAAAATCACGGGCTGGATATGAAACTCTGTGAGGTCAAGTACAGTTTTGACGGCAGCAAGATTCTGATAAGTTACACCTCGGACGACCGTGTGGACTTCCGTGAACTGGTGAGGGATTTGGCAAGCCTCTTCCGTACCCGTGTGGAGTTGAGACAAATAGGAGCCCGTGACGAGGCGAAAGCGTGTGGGGGATATGGCCCGTGCGGACAGGAAGTCTGCTGCCGGCGTTTTCTCGGTGACTACAGACAGGTTTCCATTAAAATGGCAAAGGCACAGGGGCTGGCACTGAATCCGAACAAGATAAACGGGGTATGCGGAAAACTTATGTGTTGTCTGGATTACGAATTTTCCACCTACCGTGATTTACAGTCTAAACTGCCCCAACTGGGAACCCGTATCAGTACAGCGGACGGCGAGGGCGAGGTAGCCTATCAGGATATTCTGAAGCAACGGGTTACCCTGAAGTTTGTCGATGATAAAGGGGTGGAGTTCCGAGACTATGGCTTAGACGAATTGAAATTCTAAGCACATTCAAAGTTGACGGCTTTTACTCAAACGGGGGGAGATATGGCAAAACTCTATCTGGTGGGCACTCCCATCGGGAATCTGGAAGACATAACGCTGCGTGCACTGTCCACTCTGAGAGCAGTGGATTTTATCGCCTGTGAGGACACCCGGCACTCCAATATTTTGCTGCAGCACTTTGATATTAAAAAACCCACTTTCAGTCTGCATAAATTTAATGAAAAAGCAAAACTGAGCCAGGTGCTCAAACTGCTGAGCGAGGGCAAAGAGGTGGCTTATATATCCGATGCCGGGATGCCGATTGTCAGCGACCCGGGTTTTGAGTTGCTGAAAGCGGTACGGGCGGCAGGCTTTGAGTCCGAAGTTATCCCTGGCATCAGTGCGATAACAACCGCAGTGGTCGGGTGCGGTTTGGACTCCACCAACTTCACCTTTCTGGGCTTTCTGCCGCAGCAGACTTCACACAAGCGAGCGGTGCTGGAAAAGTTCGCGAACCTGGATACTCTGCTGGTGATATATGTCAGTTCACACGACCTCAAGGCAGAGTTGGATTTTTTATTTCAGGTGCTGGGCAGCCGAAAGGTAGTCCTTGCCAGGGAGTTGACCAAAAAGTTTGAAGAATATACTGAGAGAATGTTGGGCGAAATGGAAATAGGTACCCCACGGGGCGAGTATGTGGTGCTGGTTGAGGGTATCCAGGAGCGCAGTCCACTAAACGAATTACCGCTTAAACAACATCTGCAGTTATATCTGGATTCAGGGCAATCCAAAATGGATGCAATGAAGCAGGTCGCTAAGGATAGGGGGGTTGCTAAGAGCGAAATCTACCGCCAGTGTTTAGAAGAGGAAAAGTAAACTCTAACCGCTCTGCTGGGTGGTAAAATATGCCGGCAATGAACCCCGGCGGGGAAAAAGAAAAAGTAGGCAATTTATTAATATAGTTATCCCAATTTTCTATAAAAACAAGCAAAAAGGGGCAAAAAGTGCTAAATTTAGTACTTTTTTTATTTTTGGTGTACTTTTTACATTATTCTGCAAAGCAAGCAACTGAAAATGGTGCCGATTATAGTGACCGCCAGGGCGACCGGAATAGCGTAGAAGAGTTTTTTGGTTTTGGTCTGTGAAAAGTATACCGTTGCCACATAGAAGACGGTTTCGCTGCTGCCCATGATTACTGAGGCACAGCGGGCTACATAACTATCGGCTCCGTAGGTGGAAAAAATCTGTTCCAGCAGGGCGAGCGAGGCACTTCCGCTAAAAGGGCGGAGCAGCACTAGTTGCGCCAGTTCGTGGGGTATTCCCAGAAAACTGAAACCCGGCGCCAGCAAGTTGCCCAGGGCGGCAGCCAGTCCACTTACTTTAAATAACTCAACGGCTACAAAGATAGCGACCAGAAAGGGGAAAACATCGACGCACAGGTCGACAGCACCCTTGGCTCCTTTTACAAAAGCACCATAGGCATTGACTTTTTTGCGCCAGGAGTAGAGCAAAAGCAGTATGATGAGTACCGGAATTATAAAAGCGCTAAGCGACATACCCACCTCGCTTTGCGAAGATTCGGGCACATATCTTAACCGCAAGCACGCCCAGCACAGTGGTCAGCACAGTGGCTATTATGGAGGGTAAAATGATATCACTGCCAGCAATTGAGCCATAACTCACCCGAAGCCCTATAATAGTGGTTGGCAAAAGTTGTATGCTGGTAGCGTTGACCACCAGCAACATTATCATAGCAGTGGATGCCGTGGTGCTGGGGTTGAGTTTGTCCAGACCCTGCATTGCTTTAATTCCCATAGGGGTGCAGGCGTTTCCCATACCCAAAATGTTGGTGGACAGGTTCATAGCCAGGTAGTTTTTAGTAGCCGGATCGACCTTTCCGAATAAGAAATCGATGACCGGAGATAACAGTGAGCCGATCTTGTCTGAGAGTTTGCTCTCGTCCACTATTCCCAATATTCCCAACCAGACTGCATACACCCCCAACAGTTTGATGGATAGCGTCACCGCACTGGCACCAGCCTCTATCATAGCGGTGGTTGCGTTTTCCGGGTCGAGCACACAGAGTGCAATTAAACTGACCAGCATAAGAAAATACCAAATTTTTTGCATAGTTATTCTTATGAAAGTCAGCGAAAGTATATGGCAGTTCAGCAAAAGTAATTGAGGAAAAATGTAAGACAGAAGAGAAAAGCGAAAGAGATAAAGTTCCTTTAGTTTTTATCAGACTATATTAAAATCAATACAAAATCGTGAGAGAGCGCTTTACAAAACACCAGCAAAATATCCTTGTTTGATTAAAGAATATAAAAAACTATGTCAAGTTTAGTGCCATTTTTTAAATCAAGCCACCCATTTATTCTGCCAGTTTTTAAGGCAGGTTTTATCTTTTTATTATAAAATATTTTTTTAGTTTATCATTGTTGGATGACTTTTTGAAAAACTCTTCATTATCTCATATCTATTTTTTATTCTTAGCATACTAAAAACTTTACTTCTGTCTGGAAAAAAGATATAATAGAACTTAAGAGGTAGAAAAATGTTGTTCGATACTCATGCTCACATAAACGACCCCAAGTTGGCAGCCCACCAAAAGCAGATTTTGGAGTGTTTGGGCAGTTCGCTTTATGGGGTAATCTGTCCGAGTTATAACACAGCCACCTGCCACAGCACCCTCAAACTCGCCCGGGAGAACCCGAGGGTGTGGGGTGCGCTCGGGATTCACCCCAGCGACGAGCGGGAGTGGGGCAGCGAAATTGAGAGTTTTATCCGAGATAATTTGGGCGAAAAAAAGATAATAGCACTGGGCGAATATGGTCTGGATTACCACTATGACAATGCCCGACCGATGCAACAGCAACAGGTTATGGAGGCTCAGTTAGAACTTGCCAGAGTGGCAAAGATGCCCTCTATTTTCCATGTGCGTCAGGCTTTTGAGGACTTTTTTGCCCTGCTCAAAAGAAATATGGCTGGCTTTAGCGGCGGGGTTATTCACTGCTTTGACAGCAATCGTGAGAACGCTCGCAGGGCACTGGATATGGGACTATATCTGGGTTTCACCGGGCTGATAACCTATCCCAAAAATGTGGAACTGCAGGAAGTGGTGAAATATGTGCCGTTGGATAGGTTTTTATTGGAGACCGATTGCCCATACTTGACCCCGGAGCCCTTTCGGGGCAAACTCTGCACCCCTTTGCATGTGCAGCAGGTAGCGGAAAAATTCGCCAATCTCAAGGGGCTGGATAGATTGAAGGTGGAAGATTATTCACTGCAGAATGCCTGCACACTTTTTCCAAAACTGGTGATAAAATGATAGAGTTAAAGGATTTCAAATTCAAACAGAGTTTGGGGCAGAATTTTATCACCGATACCAATTTACTGGCGGCTATTGTGAAAGATGCCGGGATTTCAGAAGCCGATCGGGTGTTGGAGATAGGCGCCGGTGCAGGCACCCTTACCCGGGAACTCTGTGCAACCTCTGCCAAGGTCGTGGCGGTGGAGATAGACACCCGGCTGGAACATATACTCAACGCCAGGCTGTCTGGATTTACAAACTGCCGGCTCTGGTTTACCGATATTTTAAAAGTTCGCCCGGAGGAGATTGCCGCCCTGTTTGACAGCGAGCCCTTTAAGGTGGTCGCCAACCTACCGTATTACATATCCACCCCTATATTATTTTTTCTGATTGAGAGCGGGCTGCCGATACAGAGTCTGACCATTATGCTTCAGTTGGAACTCGCCAGACGGCTGACCGCCAAACCGTCCACCAAGGACTATGGGGCTCTGACCGTGCTGCTGGAATTTCTGGGCGTAGTCGAAGTCACCCGAAAGGTGCCACGCACTCTGTTTGTGCCGGTGCCCAAGGTGGATTCGGCGGTGGTGAAGATAACCCTCTGCAAGGACAAGTTCAAGGTGCCGTTTGCGCCGTTCAGTGCATTTGTGAAGAGTTGTTTTGCAATGCGCCGCAAGACCCTTTCCAATAATCTGGTGCAGAGCGGACTGGCTCGCCAGGAGGCGGAAGTTGGTTGCAAGGCTGCCGGAATTGACCCTCAGGCACGGGCGGAAACTTTGAGTTGCATGCAGTTTGTAGAACTTTTTAAGAGTTTTTCCGGCAAAATAGACAAAAAACAGTGATTATTTCACAAAAAATGCAAAAATAGTGGTGAAAAATTGATTTTTCTGCTAAAATGACAGAAACTAAAGAGTAAAAGGAGAAGAAAATGTTAAAGAATAAAATTTTTAAGGGAGCAATGTTATATAACCTGAGTGAGAAGGATTTGGTAAAGCGGGTGGTCAGGGAGAAGGACGCTTATGTTACCCTGCGTGGTGCAGTGGGAATTTTCACTGGCAAGAGGACTTCTCGTTCGCCTAACGACCGATATATAGTGTTGGATCGCAATACCCGCCGCCGGGTGTCTTGGGGGGATTATAACCAACCTATCAAGCGGAAGGTTTTTAAACAGATACTCAGAGATGCGGTCGCCGAGTTAGCGGAGAAAAAGATATATGTGATGGACTGCTATGCCGGTATGAATGAGGATGACAGCCTGCGCCTGAGGGTGTTTACCACCAAGGCAAGCCAGGCGCTTTTCTGTGAGCATATGTTTAAAAATGTACGGCATCGTGACCTGAAGAGGTTTAAGCCGAAGTACCGGGTTCTGGCGAGTCCAGACTTTGAACTGGATCCAAAAAAGTACGGCATAAACTCTGAGGCTTTTATCGGGATAGATATGAGCCGCAAGATTATTTTGGTGTTGGGCACCGGGTATACCTGTGAAATTAAGAAGGCGATTTTTAGCATCTTTAATTTTCAGATGCCGCAAAAGGGAGTGCTGTGTATGCACTGCAGTTGCAACTCGCTGCCCGGCGGTTCGGAAGCCGCACTTTTCTTTGGTCTGAGCGGCACTGGCAAGACTACGCTGAGTAATACCCGTGGGCGAAATGTGGTGGGCGATGACCAGCACGGCTGGAACGATAAGGGAATTTTTAATATTGAAAATGGCTGCTACGCCAAAGTCTTTGAACTTTCCAAGACTCATGAACCAGAGATATTTGAAGCGCTACGGGACGGCACTATGTTGGAAAATGTACCGCTAGGCAAGAACGGACAGCCTGACTTTAACGATGCCAGCATCACCGAAAATATGCGTGCGGTCTACCCTATGTGGCGGCTTAAAAATGTTGAACTCTCCGGCAGGTGTGAGCATCCGAAAAACATATTCTTCCTGACCGCAGACTCTACCGGAGTTTTCCCTCCGATTTCCAAACTTACCAGACAGCAGGCTATGTATTATTTTGTAAACGGCTTTACCAGCAAGATGGGTGGTACTGAGAACAAGATTTTCAAGCCTGAATTCACCTTTTCCTCTTGCTTTGGAGCACCTTTTCTGCCGCTGCCTCCGAGCGTGTATTCCAACCTGCTAGGCGAACGCATAACCCGTTTCAACTGTAATGTGTGGCTGGTTAATACCGGCTGGACGGGGGGTAGTTTTGGGGTTGGTACTCGTATGAAACTTAAAGACACCCGGCGGCTGGTCGATGAGGCAATCCGATCAGGCTTTAAAAAGCAGGGCTTTACCAAGGATGACGGCTTTGGGTTGGAAATTCCGCAGTCTTGCAGCGGCGTTACCGAGGGGGTGTTGAATCCAATCGATACCTGGGCAGACAAGAAAAAGTTCAAGGCAACGGTAAAAAAAGTCAGAGAGGCTTTTCAGGAGAACTGTAAAAAGTTGGGTATAAACGATATTTGACAGCGCAACGCCTATTTGATTTAATACAGCAAAAAACGCCAAAACAAACGGGTTTTGGCGTTTTTTCACGCAACATTTTTTGCTAAAATGAATATATACTTTTTAAAATAAAAAGAGGAATTTTAGCATGATAAGAAAAGTTTTGGTTATGAACGCTACAGAAGACGGCGTTTTGAGAACTAAGGGGATTTTGAGTCTGGAGTCCGGAATTGCCCTCAACGGCAGGCTCAAGGTATTTGAAATTGAGCCGGGGGATCTCACCTTCAGTCTGAAAATCGGCGAAAATCTATTGCACTTTGATTCGGTGCCCGACCCCTCAAACTTTGAGTTTAAGAGCGTTTTTCACGCTCTGGAACAGCCTGTATGCGCAGTGTTGCATCAGGGCGGGAAAATACTTGCCGTTGGAAAGACTGAGGACTTCCGCAAGGAGCCGGCATCTATTTTTCAAGCAAATAAGGTCAGTTCGGAGAGCCTGGCAGAGGACGGCGATCCTTCTTTTTCGGAGCCGAAAAATCAGCCTGCTGCCGGGGATATTACTGAGCCGGAGCAGGGCAGTCTGGCAGAGCCTGAGGAGTTGGAAGAGAGTTTTTTTGAGCAGATAACTCCACAGTTGGATGAACTTTTTTCCAAGTATCCACGCCTGCCAAAACTGGAGGAAATGGTGGAAAATACTCAGTGGGTTAAGGTGGATTTTGCTTCCGGTGAGGTCGACCACTACATTGTGGGCAAGATATTTGAAAATGGCAAGGTAACTCACTTGTGCTACGGAATTCCCTCCGCCCAGCGGGGTGCCCCTCCCGCTAATATGGCGCCCTTTTGTCAGTGGCTGCCACAGAATCTGGAAAACCCAGACCAAAATGGCTACTGGGTGATGTATCAAAATGCTCAGACTGGAAAAAATATAGAGGTGTAGACAGCACCTCAGTATTTTTCATCATCCGCTGTTCTGGTATTTTAAAAGGATGCAGTTCAGGAAAATTGAGTTCAGCCCTTCTTAATCTGTTGAACTCGCTTGTTGTGCTCTTCCATTGCTTTTATCACGGCCTGCTTGTTCTGCCGCCGTGTAAAAGACTGATTTGAAGCAGCGCTGAAAGGCACTTCAATATGCATCTGCTGTGTGTTTTTTCTGGGTGAGGAGAAAAGTCCGCCCAGGTTCAGATTGGGCAATATATTCAAAATCTGCGGAACCAAACTCACCAGATCCAGTTTGGGTTTATCGACTGGGCTGAAGTCTGCCTCCATAGCGACTGGCGTTGTCCGTTCAAATCTTTTCATAAATTCCCCTCTATATAATTGACTAAAAAGCCTTTTGATGATATTATATGAATTAAAGTTAAAACTTTGTGCATCTGATTCCAGCAAGGAGAAAAGGGACCGATTATGGCAAAATGGTTTAGAAATATGGCTATGATTTGTTGCGTCATGATAATGGCGGTTTTTGGCTTTACTGGATGCGGAAACTCATTGGGTGCTTTCCGGGAAAACCCGGCTGCATCTGAGGTAGTTACAGGCAATGGTAGCCTGGCTGTCACCAAGGGCGACTATTTGTATTTCATCAATGGATATGTGGGTTACAGCAGTGTCGGCGACACCAACTATGATGGGAAGATAACCTACCCGGCACTCTATCGTATAAAAATGGATGTCAACAGCCACCCGGTTGAGGTGGAACCCGAACTGGATGACGAGGGCGAGCCGATTTTTGACGGCAGTCAGGCACTGGAAAATGTGGAACTTATGGTAGGCAAGGTGGTCGGCTTTGAGTATATGGGCATCTGGATTTTCGATGATTGGCTCTATTATACTTCGCCACACAACGGCAAGGATAAAAACCTGGAAAATCTCACTAACCTGGTGGACTTCTTCCGAATCAGACTGGATAGGAGCAACACCTCTGAATTGCTCTATACCAGCAAGGAGAGCGGCACTGCAGTGCAATATAGTATGGTTGAGGTGGGCGGTACTCCGCGAATGATAATTCTGGACGGTCAAAAATTGGTGATTCGCAACTGCGAGACTGGCTCCACCAAAGTTATATCTCAAGAGGCAACTGGCGTTGCACTTCCAAATTACAGTTCCAGTGCGATGACTGTTTCAGAGTTCAATGAAGATATTTACTACACCCGTGATCTGGATGAAGATCAGGACGGCTTGGAATTCAACGAGGGAAATGTACTCTGCAAGGTCAATCTGAGGACACTGAGCAGCAGTATTGTGGTGCGGGATAATAACTCCACCTTTACTCTAAAGACAGTATCCAGTTTATCGCTCTTCTATGAAAAGACAACCAGCAGTCCGGCGGATAGCGCTAAACTCTATGCCTATCAGGGCGGCGAGCCTTTCAGCGACTCCACGGTTACGGCGAACACTTATTCAAGTTATATAGCGGCGGATGCTACCACCGGCGGCGGCAAGGCGGTTATTGCCAACAACGGCAGCCGGCTTACCCTGATAAACTTTGGGAGCAAGGAGCCAACCACGGTGTATACCGGCAGCGCAACGCTGCTCAGTGTGGCAGAGAACTATGTGTATTTCTTTGCAGACAGCAAAATAATGAGGGTAGACTATCAGTCTGCCACCCCAACTGCCGAAACGCTGACTCCGAGCGACGCTACTATAAAGACTGAGCAGGCCAACATGGTAGCCATATACGGCAACAAGGTGTTCTACTTTAAGTCCTACACCAGCGGCAATTTTTACCTGCATATGACCGACTTGGCAACCTCTTTCAAAGATGCGGAAACCGGCAACTACTATGACCACTTTGTGGGAGTACTGGAAGAGGCAGACTACAATACTGAATAGATGTGAACGATAAAATATAAAAGAACACTGGATGACCAGTGTTTTTTTGTGCTAGACTTTAGAG
>CAYIZA010000009.1:17103-19302 GCA_964367965.1 uncultured Christensenella sp.
ATAAAATATAAAAGAACACTGGATGACCAGTGTTTTTTTGTGCTAGACTTTAGAGATTAAAGGAGATATCAATCCCGGGTGCCGACCGAGCAGGTCAAAGACAGTTGGGGGCGGGCTGTTTTGGTTGGTGTGCTGGGAGATAAATAAGGTTGTATTAAAACAAAAAACAAGGAAAAATTCCCCTTGCTAAATTGTTTTGATTAAGAAAAGTTAGGGCAAGGTCAAAAAGTCAAATATAGTTTTGGAGTCCGACAACCCTGCTCAGTTTTGGCTTCGTTTTTTCTGTGATTTTCGCCAGCGGGAGTTTATTGCCTTGGCGATTAAGACCTCGCTGACCGGCTTGCCGGCGACCTTGAGGAAACGGTTGAAAAAGCCGGGAATAATCACTGCCTTGTTTTTACTCAGCCCTTTGAGGGCTGCCCGAGCGACAACTTCGGGGCTCTTGCTGCTCAGTTTGCCGCTAAAACCCTGGGAGGTAATTGCCTTCTTCATAGCATCGGTGGTGGGGATTCCGCCGGGACAGAGGGTGCTGACCTTTATTCCCAGCGGCTTGACCTCCTCCCGTAACGCTATCATAAAACTCAGCAGCATCCGTTTGGTAGCGGCGTATATCGCCATCTGTGGCATAGGATAGCAGGCGCCCAGGCTGGAAACCGTCAATATCTCCAGTGGGCGGCGGTTTTTGGCGAGTTTGATTATCTTTTGTGTCAGGTCAATAGTGCCCTCACAGTTGGTGCGGATAATTTTCAAAATCTCAGTGTCGGAGTGGCTCAAAAAGGCGCCTTCAGCGATAAATCCGGCGTTGTTGATAAGGGTGGAGATAGCGAGTTTTTCCGATTTTATAAACTTCAGAAGTTGGGCACGGCTCTGCGCACTGGACAGGTCACAGACAGAGAATTTGACATCAATATCAAATTCTTGCAGCAGTTTTTGCGCTAAGCATTGTGTCTTTTCAGCATTGGTGCCGGTTAGCAGCAGGTTGCGCCCCTGCATGGCACACTCCCGGACAAAAGCCTGACCCAGCCCTCCGCACGCTCCGGTAATCAGAGTATAAGTTTTGTTTTCCATATTTTAAGTTTATTTAAAGTTGGGGGGTAAGTCAACTGAAATCGGTGAAATTAAAGGCAATGTTCAGAGAAAAACGGTTTGGCTTTTTCTTTAATATAGCCTTTTAGAAAAATCGCAGCCCGGGGTTTAATATACAAAACCCCGACTCAATTGGCACAGTTCATCCAAGTAAACTGGCAAAAGCGCATCGGACGGAGAGCTCTACTGCATAATAGCACAGAACGCCGATTTGTGTGGGAATTCATACTAAATCGTTTGGAAAAACCCCGGGATTATGTTATATTTATTAAAATTGTGGAGGACAAAATGAGGACATTTTTTGCGGATTTTAAAAAGTTTATTACTCGAGGGAATGTGATTGACCTTGCCGTTGCGGTGATTATAGGTGCGGCGTTTGGAAAGATTGTGACCAGCCTGGTGAACGATGTGCTGATGCCGCTTATCTGTTCTATATTTGGCAAGGCGACCGTCGCTGAACTGGCTTTTTACATAAACGGCACTGCCATAGTCTACGGCGCTTTTTTGCAGGCGATTATAGATTTCCTCATCATAGCGTTCTTCATCTTCCTGATGCTCAGGCTGCTAATGAGCGCAAAGGGTTTTGCCAAAAAGAAAATCACCGAATTTCCAAATCGTGAGGAGAGAAAGACACTGCGCAAACAGGGAATCAACACACGCAAAGGTAAGGAATTAATAGAGGCAACGGCTGCTCTTCGGAAATCCCGCGTTAAAGAAGAGGTGGTGCCGGCGCCGGCTCCAACCACCGAAGAACTGCTGACAGAAATACTGTCCGAACTGAAAAAACAGAACTCTGAAAAGAGTGAAAAAGAGAGTTAACAACTCTCTTTTTATTATAAGTTTTTGATATAACGGGCTACAATATTAATGAGCCGAGGTTTTCTCAGGGGTCTCTTTTTCACCGTACTGGCTGGTCAGAAAATTCCGCCACTCTCACCATAAAACAAGGCTGGTGGGAAACCCTTTCCTATGAGAGAAACTTTATAGCCCGCAAATTATGGCTGCTTAGAAAATTCCGCCACTGCTTAGTTTGTTACCTCTTTCTCACCCCAAACCCCGGCTGGTCAGAAACCCTTTCCTATGAGAGAAACTTTGTGAACCGCAAACCCCGGG
>CAYIZA010000009.1:19402-21799 GCA_964367965.1 uncultured Christensenella sp.
GGCTGGTCAGAAACCCTTTCCTATGAGAGAAACTTTGTGAACCGCAAACCCCGGGCTAGACCTTAAAACGCAGCAGCATTTCTTTATCTTCCGGTGACACCCGAAAACTGTCTCGGCACTTCTGGATTGCTTTATTTATGGTGAAACTATTGAGTTTGTGCCGGCACAGATAATCTAAAGTCTTTGATCTGAATTTAGTAAAGCACTCGCAGACCAGCCAGGCGTTTATCATATTTACATAGTATTCAGTCTCCTCGGTGAAGCGGTCCAGGGTGTTGAAAATATGAGGCAAATAGGACTTGTCGCCGACAAAGTGAAACAGAATAACTATACCGATTCGCCGAACAAAGGGCTTTGGGCTTTGGATATATTTCTGAGACAGTTTGAGAAATTTGTCCTCCTTGCCCCGGATATCAAAAGACAGCAGGTCGCAACTCGCCCAGTTATCCACTTTTCCACTGTAGATATCCAGATAGTGAACCAGCGCTGCCCAGTCGGTCAGTTTACATATTAGGGCGCCGTTTATAGCGGTGTTCTCGTGGTAGTCCCAGGGCATATGATCTAGAAAGGATTTTGAATTTCCCTTAGCAATTTCCCGGGCAAACGCCTTAAGTTGTGGACTGGAGATTGCCAGAACAGGCATTCCGGTCTTCAGAATATTAGTCGTCCACGCCACCTTTTCCTCCACTCTAAAACTCTCCAGATAGCGCTGGAATTCGGCTATGTCCTGCTTGCTCCAGTTGTCTTTTTTTAACTCCATTTTTTCCTCCGCATCTTACACATTTTAGCAAAAGATATTGCCAAAGTAAAGGTGAATTTAAACACTCTGCTTAATTCAATTGACTTGTTGTTGAAAAAACATTAAAATGAAAGAGGAGGGCTTTATGATAGAAATTGACTTTATGTCATTCACCGGGGGCGAAGTTGATCACAACCGCCTGGCGGAGTTAAAAAAGAAAAAAGAAGAGATACGGGCAAAAGTATTTAGCAGAGCAGATATGCAGGACTGGGTGGATATTGAAACCACTATATCGAAACAAGAGAAGGCTCAAATTCTAGAGTTAGCATCGGAAATCAGACAGAACTGTGAGGTCTTTTTGGTGCTGGGTATTGGTGGCTCTTTCTGGGGCGCAAAGGCGCTGATTGAGGGAACTCAGCCCTATTTTAAAAAGCAAAAACCAGAGATTATGTTCGCAGGCTTTGACCTGTCCGAGGAGTATCTGGATCAGTTGCTGGACTACATAAAAGACAAAGAAGTCTATGTCAATGTGATTTCTAAATCCGGCACTACGCTAGAGGTGATGCGTGCCTTTGATAGGGTGTACACCCTTATGAAGTCTAAGTATCCGCAGGACTATGTTCGCCGGATTATTGCGACCACTGACCTCAATTCTGGATCTCTGAGAGAGAAGTGCCGGCTGGAGGGTTTTCGCTCCTTTGGTGTTCCGGAGCAGATTGGCGGACGATATTCGGTGCTGACTCCGGTGGGGATGCTGCCGGTTGCGGTGTCCGGAGTGGATATCGAGAAAATATTGCACGGCGCTCAGGCAGCGAAAAATTTGTTTGATACTGCCTTTGATTTTGCATGTGCCCGACAACTTATGTTTGAGAAACGCCGACCGATGGAGATGCTGACCTACTATGAAAAAAAACTGGACAGTCTGGCGAGTTGGTACCAGCAACTCTTTGCTGAGTCGCTCGGCAAGAATAAGTGCGGTATCCTGCCGATTCCCAATCAGGAAACCTGCAACCTTCACTCTATCGGGCAGTTTTTTCAAGACGGTTCGCAAGTCTGTTTTAAGACAGTGCTCAATGTAGGGCAGGGGACAATCAACAATACCATATACGCACCTATAGCCGAGGCGCACAGTCTGGGTAGCACTCCGAGTATAGTTCTCAATATCCAAAAGTTTGATGCCGAGGGGCTGGGTGAGTTTATGTACTTTTGTTTTCTCGCCACAGCGGCTCAGGGTTTTCTCTGCGGCATAAATCCGTTTGATCAGCCCGGGGTGACAAAGTATAAAGAATTGATAAAAAAGGCATTAAAAACACACAAATAGCCATATTTCGTGGGAGTATTATAAAATAACCGCGATTTGATTGACATATTTTGTTTGGTAATGTAGTATTATAGTAATAATTTAAGGAGGGTAAAAAATGGCTGGGGCAAAGAATGACTATTTCGGATTAGGCAGAGTTGTGAGTCTTATACTTGCAATAATTCCATTTACTGCATGGATTTGTGGTATAGTAATTAGACTGCAGGAGGGCAAGATAGTTGCTGGAATTGTGCGTATTTTTCTTGGTTGGCTGATATGGCTCGTCGACCTTGTTATGATGATTATGTACGGCAAAATCTGGCGCTTGATTAACCGTTAAACCTAAAAAACACGCTTA
>CAYIZA010000009.1:21899-29004 GCA_964367965.1 uncultured Christensenella sp.
ATTACCAAAAACTTTGCGGGTCGTCCACACACCACGCATTTGTCGCCCACCGGAGTCTGGTCAAAAGGCATACAGCGAGACTTAGTGCCGTTAATCTTTTTTATTTCTTGCTCGCACTTTGGGTCACCGCACCACATGGCTTTGATAAAGCCCGGGGTGGTGCTGATAATCTTCTCAATCTCCGCCATAGAATGTGCGGTAAAGGTGCGTTGGTTCATCCGTGCCCTTGCTTTTTCCAGCATACTCTGCTGGATGTTGTCCATCAATTTGGATATATTCGTTGCCAGATTGCCATCCAAAGCAAGCATAATCTTTTCACCGGTGTCCCGTCTTACTGCAACAATCTGATTTTGTTCCAACTCACGAGGACCCAACTCCAGCCGTACCGGCACACCCTCCATTTCATATTGAGCAAACTTAAAGCCAGGGCTGCGGTCGCTGTTGTCTATATGGCAGGAGATGTTCGCCGCCTTTAATTTATCGCACACCTCGGTGCATTTTGCCAGCACTGAAGTTTCTCCCCGGATAGGGATTACTACAGTTTGCAGTGGTGCAATCTTAGGAGGAAGCACTAGCCCGTTGTCGTCGGCGTGCACCATTACTATGGCGCCCAAGGTGCGAGTAGTGATGCCCCAGGATGTCTGATAGACATACTTCAGAGAGTTGTCTTTGTCCAGGAATTTCACTTCAAAAGGTTTGGCAAACTTCTGTCCAAAGTAGTGTGAGGTGGCAGACTGCAACGCTACACCGTTGTACATAAGTGCCTCTACGGTATAACTGTACTCAGCACCGGCGAACTTCTCTTTTTCGGTCTTTTTACCAATTATCACAGGGATGGCAAGGTAGTTCTCGAACAAATCCTGGTAAATCTTCAGCATCTGCATAGTTTCAGCCTCAGCCTCTTCCGGATTGGAGTGGGCGGTGTGACCCTCCTGCCACCAGAACTCTCGAGTGCGGAGGAAAGGTCGTGTTTCCTTTTCCCATCTGACCACGCTGCACCACTGGTTATATAATTTAGGTAAATCACGATAGGATTTTATAATCTTAGAATAGTAGTCACAGAAGAGGGTCTCGCTGGTAGGGCGAATACATAGTTTTTCCTCCAACTCGGTATTTCCGCCATGGGTAACCCAGGCAACCTCGGGAGCAAATCCCTCAATGTGTTCCTTTTCCCGCATTAGCAGTGATTCAGGAATCAGCATAGGCATAAACACATTTTGGTGCCCCGTCTCCTTAAAACGCTTGTCCAGAATATTGCGGATATTATCCCAAATCTGGTAGCCGTTGGGTGCTAGTATTGTAAATCCCTTTATACTAGAATAATCCACCAGCCCTGCCTTTTGAACAATATTGGTGTACCAGTCGGCAAAATTCTCCTCCCGGGAGGTGATTTCTTTATTTTTAACCCGAGTCATTTTTTCTCCTAAAAATCATTTTTCTAAATATAACACAAAGATTCAGGATAATCAAGCATAACAGGGCTACAAAAATCAAATTTTCCTTGAAATTGATTGCCGCTTTCCTCATTTTTTTGCTATACTGCTATAAAAGAGATTTCACAGGAGCAGCACTATGTCGAAGAAATTTATTAGAAAGTTAGAAGTCGGGCTAGTGCTGGTTCTTTTTTTTACACTGGTTTCCGGCTGCATCAGCATACTGGTAATTTTCGGCGACCGGTCAATGCTGTTCGAGGTTCAAAAAATAAGCGCAGTGGAGCGGGAGAGGGAGTTGGAAATATCGCTGGACGGGGATGGATACTATAATATTGTCAATGATGACAGCGGCGAGCCAGTCAAAGTACTTCAACTTACCGATTTGCACATTACTTGTAGTGTGGCACGCAAGACTCATGACAGCAGTGCAATAGCGGCGGTGGTCAACCTGGTGGAATCCACCAAGCCCGATTTGATTGTGCTGACCGGCGACAACATATTCCCTTTCTGGCTTTGGGGCTGGTGTACCAACTCCTTTTTGCAGGTGCAGGTATTGGGAACACTTATGGAACGCCTGGCAGTACCCTGGGCGGTAATCTATGGTAATCACGACCCTGAGGGGCGTGCCAGTAAAGCCTATATGAGTGATTATTATAGTTCACTCTCGGTAGAAAACGGTGGCAACTGTCTCTTTCAGGCAGGGCCGGAAGATATAACCGGCGAGGGAAACTATGTTATCAAAGTACTCAACAGCGACCGCTCACTCAACTCCGGATTGGTGTTGATGGACACCAACAACCGCACCTCAACGGGTGGTCGTGACCATGTTCACTCAGACCAGATTGACTGGTATGAAACAGAAATAGGAAAACTCAACGACCAATATCGGCTAACTGCAGCCCCTGAGGCAATCTGTCCGACAATGCTGTTTATCCACATACCCTTTGCTGAATATGACGAAGCGTTGGATTTATATAATCAGGGCAGTGATGCGGTAACATTCCACTTCGGGCGCAATGATGAGTTGTTCGGCGGCGCCCCTGAGTCCCCTGGTTTCTATGATACCTTGGCGGCACTGGGTAGCACCAAATGGGTTTTTTGTGGGCATCACCATATGAATACCTGGTCTATCACTTTAAATGACACTGGTATCACGCTGACCTATGGAATGTCTATAGATTACACCTATCCGTTTATTAAGAATCGAACTATACAGCGGGGAGGCACAGTAATATTTATTGATACCGACGGGTCGGTTGTCATAAAACAGGCGCCCCAGACCAACAACTGGCAGATTTTAGAATAGAAAGGCTAGCCTTTCTATTTTTTTGTATGTGAGAGTGTTGCTTTTTTATATTGTCAGCCTGGTAAAATTCCTCCGATATGTTTTGAGAAAGGGGTGGCAAGTTTTTTGCTAAAGCCCTTATTTCTAACCTACACCACAGCACTCAAAAGCCATTTTTCACCTTTGTTTTGAGTTCGCTAGACACACCTTGCCAGTTCGTCCAGCAGGTTAAATTGTCGGGCACGGCTGACCACCATAGGCGAGACTACTGAGTTCTTATGCGCCAGAATTTCATTGTTCTGACCCAAAAAGTCCCGAAGCAGTTTTTTGCCGATAAGTCCGGCGTGGGTGGTAGGAATTCGTGCCGGAATAGGTGAGTTCAGCGCTATGACCGGCTGCACTGCCTGGGCATCGACCAGATTGCTCTTTCGGGGTGCGAAGTGGTGACTTTTAAACTTAGTAGCCCGGTCGTTAATTAGCACCAGAGTGTTATGCCCCACAATCTGCTCCGGAGTAAAACTGGTCTTATCGGTCACGAACTTTGTCACCTCCCACTTGGGAGAGATTTCTATTTCCACAATCTTGCCCAAACTGTTTCCGCCGACACTTATAACCTGCTTGCCGATAAAACTTTGCGGTTCGCTGTCACTTTCAGCGAGAACGATCTTTCCGCTGTTGCGGATTACAATCCCGGCATCGCCGTGGCTGAATATGTCTTTGGTCTGCAGTATTTTGTGCGCTTCTGTTTCAAAATCTGCCACCAACAGTTGACTCAGAATTCGGTTATTGCTAAAAAAAGCACCGAGGATGTAGCCCTCTTCCCGGCAGCGATAGGCGGAAAAGACCGGAATGCCGATAATGTCTGTAAAATTCATTTTGACCTCCATAATTGTGTTACAAAATACTATATGTGAAAAAATCTGCAATTAGGTTTGAAAATTTTGGCGAATCCTTGCTTTATTTATCAGCACTGTGCTATAATATCTTCCAGAGGGAGTCAAATGGGGCTTATAAGTTTCTTTAGAAAGATGTTTTCCAGTACTATAACTATGCCGGTGCGGCGAAAAGACGCACTGGTTGTTCCCTTTTCCTTCGGCTATACTACTATAAACATGGGTCAAAAGTTGGTGGTGGAGCCGGGCTGGTATGCGGCAATTGTCGCAAAGGATTCAGTGCTGGATCTCTTTCCGGAGGGAAAACACACGCTGTCCCTTGCATATTTGCCCAAGACCGCCAAGGCGCTTCACCTGGATCGGGGCAAGGTCAAAAAGCACGGTACGGTTGCTGAGGTGATATTACCTAAGAGGTTTAACTGCGATTTGTATTTTATCAATATGGCAGCAATTGCCGACCGCTGCTGGGAGACCGATTTTATCAGGGTGAGAGAAAAAGACAAGGCAAAATTCAAATATAAAGTTTTTGGAACTTACTGCGTTCAGGCGAGCGACCCGCAAAAGGTGCTGGAATTATTCCTCATCGATTGGGGAAAAATCAAGACCGGCAAAGCGGTTGCTAAGTTGGATCGTTTGGTAGGCGAGTTGTGCACTGACCTCTTATGGCGGGCAAAACTCTGTGGCAAGACTAAACTGACCGAGTACGATTTCGCCAATATGAGTCTTAAGCCGCCGGTCTACAAGAATTTTGAAAAATACGGGCTGTGTATATACGATATGAAAGTGTCCAGAGTGGTTTACCCGGAGAACTTCAAGCAGGAGCGCTTTACCGAGGCAGTGCCGGAGTTCGATCTTCCACCAGTGCCGGAGCAGACCCGGCTGGGCGAGCCAAATCCGCTGCCCGAGTTGGAGAACTTAGAATTCATCAAGTTGGATAAAAAAGAGTCCGGGAAGATTCTGACCAAAGAGGAACATACTGCGTTGCCCTTCCGCAATATAGAAGAGGAGACGGCTAAACCGGCGTTTAGCGGCACCCAACTCTCCACTGAGGAGATGCAAAAGTTGAGACTGTGCCGAAAATGCGATACCATTTTACCTGCCAACTGTAAGTTCTGCCCGGAGTGCGGACAAGCAGTTGAAAAAATTTTAAAAGATGAAAAGGAGAATCAAAATGTCTAAAAAATTCAGTAAGGAAACAACATTGGGCGAGGTGCTAAATGCCAACCCGCACACTCAAACGGTGCTTATGGGGTTCGGACTCCGCTGTTTCGGCTGCCCTATGTCGCAGATAGAAACCATTGAAGAGGCCGCTATGGTACACGGTGTGGATGCAGACCTGTTGCTGGCAAAGTTGAACGAAACAGTGATTGCCGGTGAGAAAAAAGCCAAACCTGCACCAGCAAAAAAGACTGACAGCAAAAAAGCATAAAAACACAGGCAGTGTTCAAACTCTGTTATGAGCGAAAAATGCAAGAAAGTCCAGTTTTGTAAGCCGGACAAGTTTTTGGCTTTCACAATATAAAAGTTTTAATTTATAATCAAAAGTTGCCCAACAAATACTTGTTGGGTTTTGTTTTTTTCCTTCAATATCGCCACTGTGGTGTTATACAGCCTGGCAATGGATGCCAGTGTTTCGGTCGGCTTAACCACATGATAGGTGTGATCCATACCCGAGATAGCAATCCGCTGCCCGGCATAGATTTCACTGGTGGGGTTTTGTTTGAGCGCCTGCACCGTAATTCCATATTTCCGTGCAATCTGCTCCAGGGTTTCACCCTCCTTCACTTCGTGGAGTACAGTGGAATTGAAGGCTTTGTTTTTACCTAAAAATTTAAACATTGCTAACCTCTAAGTAATATATGAAACAAAACGCTGAATTTCAATAAAATTCAAGTATTTTTTGCTAAATTTGTTATAAATCAGCATGTCCATCACTATATTTTTAATTAAGGTGGTGGCAGAATGGCAGTTAAATCCCTTTTCAAGGCAGTGGTTTTAGTTGCAGTCTTTTCGGTCATAACCCGTTTTTTGGGCTTTCTTTTTCGTATATATCTGTCTCGTGAACTGGGCGCCGAGATGCTGGGAATCTATCAGGTAGCCCTGTCTGTGTTTATGGTGTTGGTGGTGCTGGTGTCCAGCGGACTGCCGCTCGCAGTATCCAAAATGACAGCCAGATTCAAGGTGAGCGGAGACGCCAGGGCGGCGAACGCAGTGGCGACTGGAGCACTGCTTATCGGGCTTATACTCAGTGTGGTGTTGTGCCTTTTAATATTTTTGTTGCGAGGCGCTATCGGGCACATATTCACCGACTACCGCTGTATGGAAATTCTTTTAACACTGTTACCTGCCGTGATTGCCAGTGCGGTCTATTCTGCTTTTCGGGGCTCGCTCTGGGGTCAGCGGGACTACTTTTCAGTGGGCTGGACCGAACTTGCTGAACAGATTTTGAGGATTGTCTTCTTTGTGATTATGCTGAACTTTTTCTTTGTATCCACTGACGGCGCTACTATTGCTGGTTGGTCTATGTCGCTTGCCTGTGTGTGCTCTGCCATATTGGCGACTTGGGTTTATTGGAAAAAAGGTGGCAGGCTTGCCAGCCCGAGGGGCTATTTTAAGCCGGTGCTTAAAAGCAGCGTGCCTGTAACGGGAGTGCGCACTGTCAGCAGCCTTATTCAGCCGGTCATTGCAGTACTCTTCCCGCTTATGTTGGTTGCCAGCGGCGCCACCAGCGAAACGGCACTCTCCCTCTTTGGAGTCGCTATGGGAATGACCTTTCCACTGCTATTTTTGCCCTCTACCGTGGTGGGAGCGCTCTCCTTTACTCTTATTCCCGAACTCTCTACTGCCTTGGTGCAAAAGCAGCATCAGTTGGTGCAGGAGAGGGTCAAAACTAGCCTGATTTTTTCGGTGGTTATAAGCGCTATGGTGATTCCATTCTATATGGGGCTGGGATCGCAGATAACCGAATTTCTGTTCGCCAACCAACTCAGCGGCGAGTTCCTAGCGCGGGCAGCGTGGATTATGGTTCCGCTGGGGCTCTCCAACATAACTTCCAGCATACTCAACTCCTTTAACCTGGAGGTGCGTTCCTTTATAAACAACCTGCTGGGTGGCATAGTTCTGCTGCTCTTTGTTGTAGCGCTGACCGGGCTTATGGAGGTCTATGCCCTCATCTGGGGCTTCGGTGCCTGTATGACCATAACCACCGTGCTGAATATAACTATGATAAAAAAGCATATAGGACTAAAACTGGGGTTACTGAAACCTATGCTGCTTATGGCAGCGTTCGCTGTAGTGTGTGCGCTGCTGGCAAAATGGGTATACGGATTATGCGCTCTGGTGTTCCCTATGTTCCTGTCGCTGTCCATAGGCTCAGTGGTGGCAGTGGGCGGATTTGTGCTGCTCTGTATCTGTTTCAGGCTGTGCGATTTTGCGATGGTCTTCTCAAAAATCAAAAAAACTCCCAAATTTTCACGAAAAAAGGTATAATTTCG
>CAYIZA010000010.1:0-20941 GCA_964367965.1 uncultured Christensenella sp.
GCACACCTCAAACTCAAAACTAATTTCGCTCAGCGAGCGGGTTCCCGGATTGTTTTTGCATTAAACCGGGGTCATGTGAAGGTCGTTGGCTGATAAGTGTAAGCCAAAAAACATCTCTGCCCCATTATGCTGGGAAAGGCTGATTTTCATCAACCTTCCTCTCTTTTTTTATGACCTATTTCTGCAGTTTTGACTCAATATAGTCTGCAAGTTTTCCAATGTTTTTTAATTCTTTTGCATCCTCGTCCGGCACGCTAATACCAAATTCATCCTCTAGACCTATTAACATCTCCACAACATCCAAAGAGTCCGCCTTAAGGTCGTCCACAAGGTTTGTGTCACGGGTGATTTTTTCTTTTGATATATTCATCTGTTGAGCCAATAACTCCTGAATTTTTTCGAAAACCATTTGCCTTTCTCCTTCTCGTGATATGCTCCATTATAACAGATAAAAGTATAAATGTAAAGTGCAAAACTCAACTTTTTACTAAAAATATGAACTGAATTAAACCAAGACCGATGATAGAACTGGTGCCCTACAACTCCTGCCGATAACCTTGAGGAATTGGGCGGTAGCACTCCTGGCTCCATTGAAAAAGCGAGGGTTGAGCCGCTCCTTTGAGGCTGATGACGGGCTTTTTTATAATCACACCGTCTTTGGTGCATATAAGAACCGGACTCAAATAATTCAAAGGTGGGGCAGCACTCCCCGGCTATTTATTAAAAAACAAAGGCATAATCCAACGCCTTTGTCTTACAACTACTGTCCTACTATTTGTCGCCCAACTCGAGGTACAGATTCGGGTCTACATTAACACCTTTAAGCCAGGTTTCAAGATGCAGATGAGGACCGTCACTAACTTCACTCTTAGCGGTGTTGCCAACTTTTCCGATAACGCTGCCCTTGACCACAGTATCCCCGACTTTCACCGGAACATTATTCGCCAGCGAGGAATAGACAACAATCAGTTCATTGCCCAGGTCTAACTTCACAGTATTGCCCATGAGATAACTGTAACTGACTTCTTTGACCGTACCATTCGCCACAGCAAATACATCGGAGCCCTCTTCAGCGGCGAAGTCTATTGCCTTGTGCGCCTCCCACTGCTTCAGCGTTTTACTATACTGCAATGCCGAGTTGGAGTAGTCTTTCACTACAGTTGAAGCCGCCAGCGGTGTCAGAAACTCAATTGGCGTAGTGTTCACAAAGGATGAATCGTCCTCCGGAGTTCTGGTGCCAAAAGTAGCGCTCAGGGTTATAACTAAAGCAAGCACCACCACCGAGGTTGCCAGCACCCCCCAGTACCCATATTTTCTCATCGCCCGACCGAATTTTGAAATGTTTTTTTCAGCCATTTTTCTCCCTCCTTTATCTACAATAATTCACCGATTTCAAAAATTTAAACAAAAATTCAGTAAAAACCCAGAAAAAGCATCAATTTTTAGCGTTTTTTAATAACTCCCCAAAATCAGCGGGGTGCCCACTGTTACCGTGCCGTCTCGGATGGCTATTTGAAGATTGATTGCCTGCCCCTGTACACTCAGTTCACCGCCGAGCATCCGGGTATATCCATACCAGATTTGCAACTGGTCTATCTGCTCTGAACTGACCACCTCAGCATCCAGCCGGGACAATATCGCCCGTGCTTCCGCCAGTCCGCCGGAAAAACTAAAACTCTCGCCACTCAGCAACGCTGGACTCAGTAGGGCGTAGACCTCAGCGGCATCTCTGCTACGGCACTGCAGTATAAACCCGTTGCCGCTCCGCAGACACTCTACCCGGGGGTCGTTCAGGCTCTGCATAGTGTAAAAAATGTGAACTCCGTCCAGCCCAGTGCTCACACTGGAAAGAGAAAAATCCGCCCGGATAAAGAGCAGGGAGGACATAGCAAGAAATAGCGCAATCAATTTTTTCATACACCCATTATTGCCAAAATGTTATAAAACAAACAAAAAAACAGCCTTGTTAGACCGTTTTTAATCTCTTTTTTGTATTTTTTAATCTGCACAGCACTATAAAATCAATTTATTTTACTATGCTCGTTAAACTATAGCGCATGGATAATTGCACTACCTTGGATATGACATTGTCAGTTGTGGGTACTGAATTTTATAGTTTTTAAAGTTAGATTTTTTTAACTTTATTGGTGATTACCGGCCCGACCCAAATACTCTTTTGCTTTTGGGCGAGCACCGGAACTCCAAATGGAATCCTATCAAAACACTTGTTGTATTTCGGCAGCCATTCTTTAATGATTGAAATCACCTCTTCGGCATTTTTCACGCCCATTACCTTTTGCTCAAAACACTCATAGACGATTTTATCGTCAATTTTGGTGTTCGCAAGTTTTCCGCTCCATCCGGTTACATTCTCATATGCAATGATAAGGCTGCCTAGTTTCCATGCCGCACTGAGTTCATTGAGAGTACCTGAGCCTCCTCCGATAGCAACCACAACCTCGCTGTTTGCAACTATTATGTCCCGATAAAAATCCAGACCAGTTGCAATGGCTATGTCTGCGAAGTCGTTGCCGGAGTTGTTGTCATAACTCGGCAAAATAGCGATGGTATCACCATCACGGTATTTGGAACTGGCGTGAGCACCAGCCATAGCGGCACGCATTACGCCCCGTCCGCCACCGGTAAGCACCCGAAAGCCATTATCCACCAATTTGGTACCCAGATCATACGCCAGATCCCACTTCTTTTTGTTTTCCGGTGAAGCATCTCCGTAAAAACTTGCTGCGTCCCCTATAACAGAAACAATAGTTCTTCTCTCCATTGAAAATTTCCTTCTAATCCTTAATTTTGACGCTGGAGGTTCCGTCCTTGTTGTCCAGCACCTCGGCACCCAGTTCAATAATCTTTGCCTTCAGTTCATCTGCTTTGATAAAATTCTTTTCTTTGCGAAATTCGTTCCGCTTTGTCATCAATTCTTCAATTTTATTGCGACGGCTGTCAAATTCGGAATTGGTATCGTACAGGAAATCGAAACATTTGAAGACAGTATCAATGCTGGTAAAAAATGCTTTTATCTCCTTGATATTGTCTACATTGTAACACCTGGTCATCACAGTCTGATTCGCTTCTTTTATAAAATCAAATATTGCGGCAATGGCATTGGCGGTGTTGAGGTCATCCTCCATATGCTGTTCAAAGACCTTGCCAAACTTTATAAGAGAATCATTCAACGCACGGTTATAACCCTCTCCCACATTGTTGTTTAATCCAAAAAAGAAGTTCTCAATGCGTTCCAGTCCTGCGTTTGTCGCCTTTACGGCATCATCGCTGTAATTCAGCGGCGAGCGGTAGTGTGCGTTGATTACAAACCACCTCAGCGCCCGGGCGCCCCACTTAGCAAGAGCCTCCTCCACCGTTATATAGTTGCCCTTGGACTTGCTCATCTTGGTACCGTCAGCGGCATTCAGCATACCAGTGTGCATCCAGTACTTGGCAGGAGCGCATCCACAGAGCGCAAAACTCTGTGCAATCTCGTTCTCGTGGTGAGGAAAGGCAAGTTCCCGTCCGCCGCCGTGTATATCAAAAGTATTGCCCAAATACTTCTGGCTCATAACAGTACACTCAATATGCCAGCCGGGATATCCCATACCCCATGGACTCCTCCACTTCAGCACACTTCTAGGCCCCGCTTTTTTCCAGATAGCAAAGTCGTGCGGGGTGTGCTTTTTGCTGTTTACTGCAATGCGTGCTCCGGCATTGAGTGCATCCAGAGTGTTGCCGCTCAAAATGCCATAGTTGGGAATCTTGGAGACATCACAATAGACATTGCCGTCCAGTTCATAGGCAAAGCCATCATCAATCATCTGCTCAACCGCCTGTATAATGTCCAGTATATGACCGGTTGCCCGGGGCGTTATGTTAGGACGGCTGCAGCGAACGGCATCCAGCTCCTCCCACATACCTCTGATATTGATATCCACCAGTTCCAAAGGGTGCATTTTCTTTTCAGCCGCCTTGAGTTCAATCTTGTCTTCTCCCTCATCGGCATCGCCCACAATGGAGCCCACATCGGTTATATTGCGGACATAAAAGACTTTAAGTTTACTGAAGTTGCGGAGATATTCCACCATTACATCGTAGGCAATATAGGTACGGATATGCCCCAGGTGCAGCGGCATATAGACCGTCACCCCGCAGGCATAGATGCCCACCTCGCCCTTTTTCTGTGGAATAAATTCTTCTTTTTCTTTGGTCAGTGTATTGTAGATTTTCATTTATGACCCCTCGTTTTTATAATTTATATGATAGATAACTTTTTCCAGTCTACCATAATTTCGACAAAATGCAAATAAAAACAGCCCTCTAATCTCTTTTTTCCAAATATTCTTCATAGGTCATCACACGATCCACCAACTTGCCGTCCTTGATTTCAAAGATTCGGCTGGCAATGGTCTGCAGAAAAGCATGGTCGTGCGAGGCAAACAGCACCACTCCCTTGAAGTCGGTCAATCCGTTGTTCAGAGCGGTTATGCTCTCCAAATCCAGGTGGTTGGTCGGCTGGTCCAACATCAGGACATTGCCATTCTCCACCATCATCTTAGACAGCATACATCGGACTTTTTCTCCTCCGCTCAGCACTTTGAGCGCCTTGTTGGCATCGTCGCCGCTGAAGAGCATACGCCCCAAAAAGCCCCGGAGGAAGGTTATATCCTTCTCCTTACTAAACTGAGCCAGCCAGTCTACAATCCTCATATCAGAGTTGAAATAGCCTGCCTTATCCTTGGGCAGATAACTTAATGCAGTGCTTTGCCCCCAACGGATTGAACCGCTGTCAGGTTGAATTTCTCCAGCCAGGATTTTGAAGAGGGCGGTCACCGCATTCTCATTCTCGCCGAGTATGGCAATTTTGTCCTCACGGGCAACCCTAAAACTGATATTGTCTAAAATTTTCTTTCCCTCAAAAGTATAGCATAATTTATCCGCTACCAGAACATCTTTGCCCAGTTCCTTTTCAAACTTGAAGTTGATATAGGGATACTTACGGTTGGATGTCGGCATATCCTCCAACTCAATCTTTTCCAGCACCTTCTTTCGGCTGGTCGCTTGTTTTGCCATACTCTTTTTGGCTCCGAAACGGCGGATAAAGGCTTTGAGTTCTTCCATTTTCTTTTCTTTCGCCATATTCTGCTGTTTGGTCAGTTGCTGCATAAGTTGGCTGCTCTCATACCAAAAATCATAGTTTCCCATCCACATAGTAATCTTGCCGAAGTCGATATCCACGGTGTGAGTGCAGACTACATTGAGAAAGTGGCGGTCGTGCGATACCACAATGACCGTTCCGGGATAGTCTAGTAGAAAGTCCTCCAACCACTTAATGCTCTTCTCGTCCATATGGTTGGTAGGCTCATCCAGCAGCAATATGTCCGGATTGCCAAACAGTGCCTGTGCCAGCATTACCTTTACCTTTTGAGAGCCGGTGAGCCCGGACATTTTCTCGGTATGAAGTTTTTCCGAAAGCCCAAGGGCGTTCAGCAGTTTAGCGGCATCTGTCTCAGCATCCCAGCCATTCATCTCAGCGAACTCCGCCTCCAGACTAGCCGCTCGCAACCCGTCTTCTTCACTGAAGTCCGGCTTGGCGTAGAGCGCCTCTTTTTCCTCCATAATATTGTAGAGTTTACGGTTGCCCATAATCACAGTGTTCATAACGGTGAATTGGTCAAACTGGAAATGGTCCTGTTTTAAAACAGACATTCTCAGTCTGGGGTCAAAATCTATACTGCCTTTGCTCGCCTCCAAATCGCCGGACAGCAGGCGTAAAAAGGTGGATTTACCGGCGCCGTTTGCGCCTATAACACCATAGCAGTTTCCAGGGGTAAACTTCAGGTTTACCTCCTTAAAAAGCGCCTGTCCTCCAAAGGACAGTTCAAGTTCGGATACTGTAATCATAATCTCTCTCCTGAATATTCAAACAAAGATGGTTGTGCCGAAACACAGCCACCCAACCTTATTCTTTAATATCTATCTTTATGTGAACTTCTTCCAACTGTTTCTGAGACACAGTATTTGGTGCACTCATAAGCGGGTCAAAGCCCGACTTGTTCAGTGGAAAGGCTATCACTTCACGGACATTAGGCTCATCTAGCAGCAGCATTATAGTACGGTCAATACCCAGTGCCATGCCGGCATGCGGCGGTGCTCCATACTTAAAGGCGCCATACAATGCAGGGAAACGGGATTTGAGTTCCTCTTCAGAATAGCCCACTAATTCAAATGCCTTGACCATTGCTTGGGTATCGGTGTTGCGTTCGCCGCCGCTTACCAACTCCACGCCGTTGCAGACCATATCGAACTGAAACGCACGGATATCCAGCGGGCTCTTTTGCTGCAGCGCCTGCAGTCCGCCCTGTGGCTTACTAAACGGGTTGTGCGCAAAATCTAACTTGTTTTCAGCATTCAACTCAAACATAGCAAAATCTACAATCCAGCAGATTTCAAACTTATTCGGGTCGCAGAGGTTGAGTCGGGCACCCAACTCATTGCGTAAAATTCCTGCCAATTTGGTAGTAATATCCTTCTTTCCAGCCAGCATAAATATACTGCTCTTCGGCTTGGCTCCGAGTGTTTTTACCAGTGCTGCTTTTTCCTCTTCGCTCAAAAACTTAGCAATCGGGCTGTTGAACTCCAGCCCCTCTTCTATCTTAATCCAGGCAAGCCCCTTGCTGCCATTCTCCACCATAAACTGGGTCAGGCTGTCATAAAAAGAACGGGGTTGCCCTGCCATATTCTCCACACAGATTGCCTTTACTGTGCTCCCCTTGAAAGCGTTGAACTGGGTATTGGCAAAGACTGCTGTGATATCGGAAACCAGTAAAGGGTTGCGCAGGTCGGGCTTGTCGGTGCCGTATTTTTCCATACTCTCAGCAAAGGTCAGCCGTCTGAAAGGAGCCGGGCTGACCGACTTCTTGCCAAACTCTTTGAATAGGTTGTAAAAAACCTTTTCACCCACTTCCATAACATCGTGCTGAGTGGCAAAAGCCATTTCCAGGTCGAGTTGATAAAACTCGCCGGCGGTGCGGTCGGCACGGGCATCTTCATCACGAAAACACGGCGCTACCTGGAAGTAGCGTTCAAAGCCGCCCACCATAAGCAGTTGTTTAAAAGTCTGCGGTGCCTGTGGCAGAGCATAGAACTTGCCCGGGTGATGACGGGAGGGCACTATAAAATCCCGTGCTCCCTCAGGCGAACTGCTGGTAATAATAGGAGTTGCAATCTCTACAAATCCGAGTTTTTGCATCTCAGTACGCAAAAAGGTGTTGACCTTGCTGCGGAAGATTATATTCTCAAAGACCGCCGGGTTGCGGAGATCCAGAAAGCGATATTTCAGCCGGACATCCTCCCGGATGCGCTTACTCTCTTCAATTTCAAAGGGCAGAGGAGCGGAAACCGCGCCCAGCACCTGCAGGCTCTCTGCCACCAACTCCACCTCGCCGGTTGCCATTTTAGGATTGACATTCTCTGAACCTCGCAGTTGAACGATGCCCTCCACGCTGATGACCGCCTCCCGGGTAACCCTGTCCAGAGAAAGGTCGCTGCCGACCACCACCTGAACCACTCCACCCTGGTCACGGAGGTCTAAAAAGGTAATGCCACCGTGGTCACGGATGCTGTCAACCCAGCCTGCAAGCCGGATTTTTTTCTGCAAAAGCACCTTGGTGACTGCACCGCATTTCTGGGTGCGATATATGTTTTCCATTTTTTCTCCTATGGGGATTTTATATATTATAACGCAAGGGACAAAAAAATTCAAGTGAAACCGCTTATATTGTTGCTATTTTTCTAATTATTGTTGTATACTATTAACAATAAAAAAAAGGAGAGAAAATATGAGTATTGGTGCAATTGTGGGGCTTTCTATCGGCGGACTGGTTTTACTGCTGGCGATTGTCTTTGTGATTTGGATTATCGCAGGCTATAACGCTTTCATTCGTATCCGCAACAACATTGAGGAGGCTTTTTCCACTATGGACATAACAATGAAGAAGCGATTCGATTTGATTCCCAACTTGGTGGAGACGGTAAAGGGCTTTGCCAAACATGAGAGTGAGACCCTGCAAAAGACTATTGCTGCCCGAAATATGGCAATGGCGAGCGGTGATGTGACTAAGCAACTCCAGGCGGAGGGTATGATATCCGGCGCACTTAAAAGTCTGTTTGCGGTAACCGAAAACTATCCTCAACTGCAGGCAAACGCTAACTTTATGGACCTCCAGGGCAAGTTGCAGCGTATGGAGGACGAGATTGCCGCCTCCCGTCGTTTCTATAACGGCAATGTCAAGGAAAACAACACTAAGCGAGAAATTTTCCCTACCAACCTGATTGCCCGTTGGTTTAAGTTCGATAAAAAACCACTCTATGAGTTGGAAAACGCAGAAGAGCGAAAAAATGTAAAGGTGCAGTTCTAATTGACTAAATCCAAAAATTATTTATACTCAGGCATAGCGCTGGTTGCAGTGCTGTTCTTGGGTTTTTTATTTATGCTGGCACCACTGGGCGCACGGGCAAGTTCGCAGGAACTCAACCTGGATTTCACCATTCAGAGTTATGATGTTACCGTCAATGTAAACGACCAAAATGTCGCTCAGGTCTTTGAGAATATAAAGGTAAGATTTTCTGCCGTGGGAGCGTCTACTCTGGTTCGGGGTATTGTCCGTGACCTGCCGACTAGCAGCCGTGTAACCCGGATTGTGGACGGGGTGGAGCAAACCAAAAACTATTCCTATTCAATAAGTGATATCAGTGTGCTGTACGATAAAACTAACTCCGGAATACTGGATGGAAATATACTGGATGCCGAGAGTTATGATGGTGGCATCAGTGTCTTTATGCGTGGCGATCCGGTCGCTGCCAACGCTGTCCGGGAGTACAGAATTGAATACTCGATGCACCTGCCGGATGATAGAATTGCTACCAGTGATGAGTTCTATTATAACATTATCGGGGTGAACTGGGGATGCCCGATAGAAAGTGCCAGTTATTCTGTCACACTGCCAAAACCCTTTGACGGCGACAATATAGCGGTCTATTTGGGGGAATATGGCTCCACTACCCCGGGGAGTTTCTCATTTAATAGTAGCACCCAAACTATAAGCGGTACCGCTAGCAATCTAGAGGCGTTTGAGGGTGTTACTGTCCGAGTGTTCGGACTGGAGAACGGGTATTTCCTCACCAGCACTCGAAACTTTGGCTGGGATATAGCGCTGTTGTTAGCAACACTGGGAATAGCCGCACTGGCAATATTTATCCGTGTTAAATACGGGCGCAAAGACCGACCGGTGCCGGTAGTGGAATTCTACTCGCCGGATGGACTTACCCCGAGTGAACTGCCTTATGCTCTGAGCGGGTTTAGCACCGATAAAGACCTGGCTCCTATGATAATCTACTGGGCGAGCAAAGGCTATCTTAAGATAGAGGAAGATAAAAATATCACCACACTGGAAAAACTGGCACCGTTGCCGGCGAAATCCAAAAATTTTGAAAAAGTGCTGTTCGATGCTATATTCAATAAAGGGAACAGGGTCAAACTCAACGATTTGGGTACTAGCATAGGAGAGCAGGCAAAACTTGCAAAAGAGCAGATTCCAGTGGATTTAGGACAGGAGGTCTGGGATTCCAAAAGCCAGGTCTATGAGGTCGGACTGACCTTCCTGGCACTGTTGCCGCTGCTGTGCGCCTTCTTTATGTGTGCCCTGCGTGCCTTTGTGCCGTATGCGCTGGTGTTGGTTGTTATAGCAGGTCTGTGTATGCTGCTCACCACCAGCCTGCTGGTGTGGGGCAACGACCTGGGAGAACGCCTCAGTAGGGGTGGGATAGCCACCAAACTGCTGGCACTTATTCCATTTGGGCTGATGATTGCGCTGCTGGCTATTTATCTGCCAGAAACATATGTCGACCCGTTCGGGCTGAAGTATATTGCACTAGCGGTGTTTGTGTTGGTGAGTATTCTGGCAACCGGTATGAATAAGCGCACCCTGAAGAATAATATTCTGGTCGGGCGCATAATCGGCTTCAGGAACTTTTTGGATGTGACTGAGAAAGACCGTATAAAAATGCTGGTCAAAGAGAACCCGAACTACTTTTTTGATGTACTGCCCTACGCTTATGCACTGGGGGTAGCAGATAACTATGTCAAAAAATTCCAGGGGATTGCAATTTCTACTCCAGACTGGTATTCCAGCACCTCGAATGTGTCCTTTACCCCAATCCTCTTCCTATATGCTATGAACGCCAGCCTGGCAGGATTCTCTAACACCCTGCGCTATACCCCGTCTACCACTATGGGTCCACGGGGCGGCACCGACGGCGGCTTTGGGGGTGGCTTAGGCGGAGGTTTTGGAGGCGGTTTTGGCGGTGGCGGATTCGGGGGCGGTGGCGGCGGCTCAGCAAGATAGAACCTAAAAAAAGAGAGCATACTCTCTTTTTTTGTAGGCGGGGCAAGGGGCTTGTGCAAAAGGGGTAGGATTTTTGCAGTTTGGTTAGTAGGGGGACTTTTCAACCTCAGACACACACGCAAAGAACTTTTTCAACTCACAGTGTCCTCAGCCGCTGCCAGTAAAAAAACGGAAGATTACTTCCGTTTTTTAAGGTTTTACAGGTATGGACGCTGGATACTTACTTAGACTCTGGCAGTTTTTTCTTTTCCAGAACCAGGCAAGCGATGATCAGCCCGAGCAGAGCGAAGTTAAGCACTATCTCTACAAGTGGAAACCAGCCAAGTGCGAAGTCTGCAAAAATTGCTTCGCCGCTTACAATAAGCATTGATACCAGTGCGACAAGTGCGATTACTCCAAAAAAGATAAGAATCCATTTGTAGTATTCTCTAGCCTGCGGTACAGCGAAATACACAATGACTTCAGCGATAATTCCTACCAGTCCAACCAGCAGAATAATCCACAGCCAGTCTGTAACCGCATTGGCAATTACCTGTCCTGCGAACAGAACTGCAAAAATGCCCAACAGCACTGCGGAACCACCCAAAACGAGTTGTAGAATTTTTTGTATCGACATCTTCTCCATAATGTCCTCCTTTATATGTTTTTTGTATATTCAAGCAACGCTAAAAAGTTCATTATTTCTTGCGCAGTTTGCGCAAAAACGGCGGAATTTCCACATCGTCTACTGTCATCCTGGAGGATATTCCTTTATTTTCAGCCGCAGGGGTGGATACATTCTTGCCCGGCGATTTTATAACCTGTTCCTCCTGAGCGGCGCGGTTAGGTGCTCCCGGAAAGCGGTTCTTTAGAAACTCGGAGTACTTCTGCTGAGAAAAGCCCTCGGAGCCTCCCTCATCTTTAACTGCCGGTTCATCCTCCTCTTCATCTTGCAGACTTGGGTCTGGACGCTGGAAGCCAGTTGCAATCACAGTGATTTCCACTGCATCATCAAGGCTCTCATCTACGCTGGCACCGAATATAATGTTACAGCCAGGGTCGACAATTTCACGCATAAGGTCGGCTGCCTCGTGTACCTGGTGAATTGGCAGGTTAACCCCACCCTTGACATTGAATATAATGCCGGTTGCACCCTCGATAGTGGTCTCCAGCAGCGGACTGGATACCGCCTGGCTGAGTGCATCAAAAATCTTGCGCTCGCCCTTTGCCCGTCCGATTCCCATATGAGCCAGCCCACGGTTCTTCATAACGGCGTTGATATCTGCAAAGTCCAGGTTGATGAGCGAGTTCTCCACAATTATGTTGGATATACCCTGCACACCCTGTCTGAGCACATCATCGGCATAGCGAAAAGTGTCCACAATGGAGGTACCTTTCGGCACCAACTTAAACAACTTTTCATTAGGAATTATAACCAGCGAGTCCACCACTTTGGAAAGTGCCTCAATTCCCTTTTCGGCATTTTCCATACGCTTACGACCCTCAAAGTTGAAGGGCTTGGTAACTACTGCTATGGTCAGAATATCCTTCTCCCGTGCAATAGACGCAATAAGCGGAACCGCACCTGTTCCTGTGCCGCCGCCCATACCGGCAGTTACAAACACCAAATCGGCGTCGTTCAGCGACTGGTTGAGTTCCTCAAAATTCTCCTCGGCTGCCTTGAGCCCGATTTCAGGGTCGGCACCCGCTCCCCAACCTCGTGTGAGTTTGATTCCAATCTGAATTCTGTAGTCCGCCTTGCTGATTTGCAGAGCCTGTTTATCGGTATTCACCGCAATAAACTCCACTCCGCTGACCCCGGCATTGACCATTCGATTGATAGCGTTGTTACCGCCGCCGCCTACACCAACAACCTTGATTTTAACCACCGGTGTAACCTGGTTTTGTGTTTGATAGTCGTTGTAGTTACTCATATTTTCCTCCAAATCCTAATTCTTTTTAAATATTTTCATAAAAAACAGATTAACTGTTGTTTTATTTTGTTTTAGTGCTAAATCCAGCAAGCCCAGTATGGAACTCCGCTCCGGCTCCTGAAGTTGTGGAACCTGCGGCTTCGCTATCTGAGTATCCCGTTCGGTCACCTGAGTTATGATATCCCGGGCGCCCGGTATGTAACTCACTCCGCCCCCGGTCAGCAATATAGGGATATAGTCCGGGTATTCAAAGGAGCATCCATCCAAACTCTTCTTTATCATCCTGGCGAGTTGGTTCACCCGAGCCAGCACCACCTGCTGCGCCTCTTTGACCTTTATATCCAACACCCCTGACCCGTTTTTAATTTGGATGAAATCCTCCGGCTGTGGTTGGGTGTTCAGCGACACCTGGCGTTTAAGTTCCTCCGCCTGTTCCACATTCAGCCCGAATGCATCGCAAAGGTCGGCTACAATATGTCCGCCTCCCAGCGAGAAACTGTTGAGGTTTATCAGCCCGTCGCCCATAACTAGCGAAACACTGCTGGTGAGGTATCCGGAATCCACCAGAATAGCGCATCGGTCACGGTCTTCCGGCTCGATTAGAAACAGACATTCACAGAGTTGCTCGCTGAAGAAATCTATGTGTGCAATATGCAACGGTGCTAAAATCTGCTGAACCTTGGCAATAAAGGATTTTTCACAGAGTATAAAACTCAGAGTGCCTGCCAGTGAGAGCGAAACTTTGCCCTTTGGCTCAATAATCTTTCGCCCGTCATCCAGTGAGTAGAACACTGGCGCACGGTTTATAACGGTATGGTTTGGACTGCTGCTGAAGTCATCCGCCTCATCAAAGAGGTTTTCAATATCGGATTCTGTGACCCTGCGCTTCTTTTTAAATTCTGTCCGGGCTTTTTTAATCGCTACCACACAGAACTCGGCAGGCACTCCCACATAGAGGTGGGTTATCTTGCAACGAGCATTGTTCTCGGCACATGCAAGCGCCTGCTGAACATCGCACATTAGATTTTCCGGCTCCAAAAATTCGCCATCCATAAATCCGGCATACTGCTTTTCCCCAAAGCCCCTGATATCAAAGGTGTTATTAACTCCCCGTTCGCCAATCATAACAGACACCCGACTGGAGCCAAAATCTAAAACTGCTATGTTTTTACGAGCCATCCAGGAAACTCCTTTTAACAACTGGTTCGCCGGAATCAGTTGCCTTTTTCCCTTGTATATTTAATAATAATATAAAAAAAGCACCAAAGTCAAGAAAAAACCCGGTGTTTTTTAAAAATGCTTAAATTTTATTCACAAATAGCATATTTTTTGCATAATTATTCATCTGGCCGATAACTACCCTTGATTTTTCCGGAAACAGTGTCGGTCCAGACATGTATAGTCCCCCCGGCACGCTCACTGGTGGAAAGGGTTGCCAGCACCTCATAGAGCATAGCAATCTTACGCTGTTGATCCAGTTGTGGCAGTCCGATTTCCACCATTACTCCCAAATAGGTCTCAAACACCATCTTGGTTTCAGTAAAGGCTATGCTGCGTATAAAAGCCTGCATCGCCGGTACATCATAGGTGATATCCTCGGTACTGTTTACATAAAAACTGTCCTGCAGTGTCTTAAAACTTGCAAGTAGACCCGTTGGGGTCAAAAAATCTCCCACTGTGGCAGCGGCAAAGTTCATTTCGCCGGTGACTTCAATGGCATTTGTTCGGGTAGACACAAAGGAACTACTCTTTTCAATCACCTTGAACTCGCTGTCTACCAGAAGTATAGAACTGCCGCTATACAGTGCGAAAAGTGCCTCTCTCTCGATAGCGTGAATCTTTAGCAAGTTGGGAAAGGCAGTCTCAATGCCGAGCACTTTGATATATGGATAGTGCTTTTCCAGCTTGTCCGCCGCCTCTTCCTTATTTACCAAAAACACATTGGTGCCGGTCGTCAGACCGCTGTTAGTTATAATTTCATTTTCCGTTCTGCTCTGCATATGGTTGGTTTTACTCTGCCATACCACCTCAATTCTGGAAACGGCAAAAACTGTGCTGGACAGAACTACCAGCAAAACCACTATTGCCAAAATAGACAAAATAATTGTTAGGGTTTTGTTTTTACTCAAAGAATTTCTCCTAAACCGTTACTCTTCTTATATTTGCACCCAGCCTGGTCAAACTCTGCTCCAGCGCCACATAGCCCCGGTCTATATACTCCAGATTACTAACTGTGGTATAGCCCTCAGCACATAGTCCGGCGAGCACCAGCGCTACTCCGCCCCTGAGATCGGTGGAGTATACCTCGGCACCCAGCAGGCGGGGAACTCCAGTCACATAGGCTGTCTGCCCCTTAACCTTTATGTTCGCACCCATTTTGATGAGTTCAGGAACGAACTTAAAACGAGTCTCAAACAGATTCTCCTGCACCACACAACTGCCGTCACATATGGTCTGAAGCGCTAGAATCTGCGCCTGAAGGTCAGTTGGAAAGCCCGGATAGGGCATAGTCTGTACAAACTCGGCGGAACTGAGTCGCCCACCACTCTCCAAACTGATTTTATCACGAAACACCTTGATTTTGCAACCAGATTTCTGAAGTTTATTCGATAAAGATGAAAAATGTTGCGGGATACACCCCTTAACGCACACTTTTCCCCCGGTCATAGCAGCGGCAATCAGATAGGTGCCGGCAATTATCCTGTCCGGGATAGGGGTATAGTCGCAGCCGTGCAACTCGCTTACCCCCTCAATAGTGATCACGCTGGTACCGGCTCCGCTGATTTTTCCACCCATAGCATTGACAAAGTTTTGTAAATCTATTATCTCCGGTTCTTTGGCTGCGTTTATAATGGTGGTCTTACCCTTTATTAGCACGGCAGCCAGCATCAGGTTTTGAGTAGCGCCCACACTGGGAAAATCCAAGTGCACCATACCACCCTTCATCCGGGAACCGTCACAATTGATATAGCCGTGGCGTTCAGATATTTCCACCCCCAAATCCTTAAGCCCCTTGAGGTGCAAGTCTATAGGACGAAGTCCTATGGCACAGCCGCCGGGATATGCCACTCTGGCATAGCCAACCCGCCCGAGCAGTGCCCCCAGCGCCACAATGCTGGCACGCATCACCTTGGCAAGGTCGGTGGGAATATGTCCGCTGTTAGCACCGCTGCCGTCTATGTAGAGGTCGCCCTGAGTCCGTTTCGCCTTGAGCCCCAGTTTTTCCAGAATCAAAATCATATTAGCAATATCGGAAAACTCCGGGCATTTCCTCAGTATTATATTATCCTTGCAGAGTATAGTGGCAGCCAGAATAGGCAGATAGGAATTCTTGGCACTGTCTACCTCAACATCTCCCTCCAGTTTTTCGCCCCCAACAATGATAAACTTTTCCATTCTCCACCCCAAAATGTTTAGTTAGCCGTCAAAACATAATATGGAAAATTGCCGTCTTATGTGAATTGCGGGGGTGAAAGGCTCTCTTTCGGAAAGGAACCTTGCTCTGAAGAAATTTTTGCTCCTGCCTTGTTTGGTTTATAAAAGGAAAGACTACTTTTGAGAGGTTGCCTGTTTACTTAAATAGTTTTTGGGGTGTGCTTTTTGCAGGGGCGCTTTTGTCGGGTGAAATTTTTGCCTTTTACTTGGTTGGGTTACAGACAGAGCCGGCGTGGATTTCCGCTCTTTGCGCATCCGACAATTAAAAAAATCACCCCCTGTTTTTCACCCCTGTTTTTCACCACTGCTTTCCACCACTACAGAAAGTTTTAAGCCTAAACCTCCCAGGGGTTGCAAAAATAAAAATTTTTCTGAAGGGTATTGACTCCCGCCCCCTTCATGGTATAATATATCTATACGAAACAGAGGAGAAAAAATATGAGTAAAGAAAACGACAAAAAGATTTTTGCATTCGATGTGGACGGCACAATTATGAGCAGCAAGGGCAAGTTGGTTAACGACATTGTTCCCTTTGTTCTGAGGATGATGAGGGCGTATCCCAATGCTCAGTTTTCTCTCATTACAAGCGGAACAGTAAGCGCCGCTAAATATGCTGCAAAAAAACTTGGCGAAGCCTACCACAAGACTACCAATGAGGGGTTCTGTTGGGCAGATAAACAGGTGCCTGCATTCAGTCTGGACATAGTAGCGTTAGGCGGTAGTTATGTTACAAAAGGAACACAATCTTCCGCTGATTCTCCTATGGAGTTTAGTGAGCATCCGACCACACGCAACCCTCTTACCGCAGAGGAAATTGCCGAGGTTACCAATGTTCTGCAGGCTGAAGAATTTAAAGGCACTGACATTCTGTACTATGGTGAAGAGGATATGGTGTACACCAAATCTAAAATTGGTAAAAAGCGGCTGATTACCGGTATACTGAAGACCGCAAAGAATATGAAGTCAGGAGTACTTCCAAATGCCGAGAAGAAGGAATATTCCGGCATCAGTGCTGTCTCCCCTGAGGAATTAAAGAAGCGGATGGCGCAGGACATATTCACCTTGGGTCTTGTAAACCTGAGCAGAGAGAAAAATAAAGCCATCGCCCTAGAGTTGGGCAAGCGCTTTAAAGACAGAGGTTTGAAAGTGACCGCAGGCACCCTGCTGGAGGTTGGACATTCCAACAAAATGCAGGCTCTGAAGTCACTGTACGGCGAAAATGCTAAAAAGGTAATCTACTTCGGCGACGGCACAAACGATATTCCTTGTCTGACCAACGCAGACCTGTCCTTTGCGATAGGTAAAAAACTGAAGGTGCTTCAGTCCGGCAAATATGCCATTGAGAGTTTTATCGATGCCATTGATATCTGCTTAACCGGCAAAAGTTCCAAAGAACTGGAAGAAAAGTCGGCGGCGCTGATAAAAGCAGCGGAAGAAAAATCAGACAACATAAAAAGCAAAATTAAAGCAGCACTGAAGAGCAACAGCAAAAAAGATGCTGGCATGGAGATGAAATAAAAAAAGAGGGTGCTAACTCTCTTTTTTATCGTTTTTAAACAATTTGAACTTTTTGACAAAGCGAGGCACCTTTCGCTCGGCGGATTTGGTGCTCTTCTTTTTTTGCTCCTTCTTTTTCTTGCCTTTCTGCCCCTCTTTTACCAGTTTAAGTTCCTTTTTGAGTTCCGCTTTCTCCTCTTTAATTTCCGCTTTGACCTCTTTCTTCTCTCTCTTTAACTCCTGCTTTTCCTGCTTTAACTCCTGTTTTTCAGCCTTTTCTACCGCTTTCTCTTCCAGTTTCTCCGCTTTTTCTACCGCTTTCTCTTCCAGTTTCTGCAGCCTCTTCTTATCCCGGAAAATCTTACGCTGGATATTGGTCTTGGTCTCTTTGCCCCGAAGCAGTCTTTCGATATTGCTTCGGTGAGCAAACCAGGTCAGCAAAAATATGGCGAAGGTCATCATTGAAATCGGCAAATTAGGCTCGGTCAGCACCAGATTCTGATACACCACCATAATGGTTGCAATCAACAGCGATGCCACTGAAACATATTTGAAAAACCAGACAAAAATAAAGGCGATCACGAATATTATAAGCATCGGTATAGGCTGTGCTACCAAAAACACACCCACCATACACGCAATGCCTTTGCCGCCCTTAAAGTTATAGATAACCGGGAAGATGTGCCCTACAATAGCACCCAATCCGCAGGCGTACAGACCTATGAATCCCTCAATGGTACCAGCACCGAAGACCAGAAAACCGGCGAGCGCAGGAATAACCCCTTTACTTATATCCAACACCATAGTCAGATAACCCAACTTAGCGCCCAGGTTCCGGAACATATTAGTAGCGCCCAGATTGCCCGAACCCTTTTTAGAGAGGTCGACATTTTTTGCCTGGGAGATAATCCGCCCAAAGTTGATATTCCCAAAAAAATAGGATACCACAATCATAATGACTAGAAGCCAGTAAATCATTTATTTTCCCTCCCACTATTCTTCTGTCTGACCAGTATTCTGATAGGGGTGCCGCTGAAGTCCTTTGCCCGACGCAGGCAGTTTTCCAGATAGCGCTTATATGAGAAGTGCAGCAACTCTGGAGTGTTTACAAACAGCGCAAAGGTCGGCGGAAATACCGACACCTGAGTGATATAGTTGACCTTGAGCCGTCTGCCGCTCTTGGTAGGCGGCGGCGTGGTGCTCATAGCATCCTGCATAACCTCATTGAGCACTCCGGTGGTCAGCCGAGTGCCGGCATTCTGCAGCACCCTGTCCACATTCTCCATAATCTTGCCAAAGCGGATACCGGTCAGAGCGGAAACATAAACCACCACGAAGTAATCCATAAACTTCAGTTCTTCATGCAGTTTTTTGGTATAACGGGCAGCGGTTTTATCATCTTTTTCCACCAAATCCCACTTGTTATACACCACCACGCTAGGCTTGCCCTGCTCGTGGATATAGCCCAGCACACGGACATCCTGTTCAGTTATTTCATCACTGGCATCCAGCACATACAGCACCACATCGGCACGGCGAATCGCCTGCAGGCTCCGCATAACACTGTAGCCCTCAATGCTCTCATAGTCTATACGGCTCTTTCGTCGTATGCCTGCAGTGTCTATGATAAGGTACTCCTTGCCGTTGTGGCGAAAGGGTATATCGATAGCATCCCTGGTAGTGCCGGCGATATCGCTCACCACCACACGGGGCTCATTTAATATTCTGTTGGTTATGCTGCTTTTACCGGCATTCGGACGGCCGATTACGGCAATTTTGATTTTGGAATCATGCTCTTGGGGCTCCACTTTTTTTGAAAACTTAGCAACCACGCTGTCCAAAACATCCCCCACACCCATTCCGTGCTCGCTGGACATTGCAAGAGGCTCGCCCAGCCCCAGTTTATAGAACTCAAACACCGTGTGTTTATCTGGGTTTTCCAATTTATTAACCGCTAACACAATAGGCTTTTTGCTCTTGCGGAGCAGTTGCGCCACATTGTAGTCACTAGGGCTCACGCCCTCTTTTCCGTCCACTATCATAAGCACCACATCGGCAAAGTCTATTGCAATCTGCGCCTGTGTCAGTATATATTTCTGCCATTCGTCCTCAATCTTGGGGTCGATTCCACCAGTATCGATAACCTGAAAAGCATGCCCTGCCCACTCCACATCAGCACAGATCCTGTCACGGGTTACTCCGGGCACATCCTTTACAATACTAATCCTCTTTCCAGCCAGACGGTTAAAAAATGTTGATTTTCCAACATTTGGTTTGCCTATGATTGCCAACACTGGTTTGTCCATAATAACTCCTCTTTTGTCTATAATAGCATATTACATTTTTTTTATCAAGAATTTTTGCAATTTTGATCACAATGATTGCAATTTAGACAGCCCATGCAGCGAGTGCGCCTGTTGACCAGCCGGGAGATGCCGGCAATCAGCACCCAGAGTACAAAGATTGCTGTCAGCACCGAAAAGACAAACGCCACGGCGCCCACTGCCGAAAACACCAGCGCCGTATGATAGACCAGCAGTGAAACCACCCAGGCAATACCAGTCTGGCAGGCGACAAAAATCCAGGCAACCCTGGCACCAACCTCACGGCGGAGGGTGGAAATACTAGCGACACATGGAGTATACAGCAGGCAAAAGGTCAGAAAACTCAACGCTCCGGCAGAGGTAAACCACACCGCACTCTCAGGCAACAATAAACTAGCGCCCAGCCCTCCCAGGCTCACACCGTTCAAAACTGCTATGGTGGCTACCACAATCTCCTTTCCAGCAAGACCACAGAGCAGGGCACTGACCGCACCCCAAATTCCAAAACCCAGCGGACTGAACAGCGGCGCCAGCACCCCGCCCAGCGCTTCCAGTATACTAATCTGCGCATTTGGCTCAGTGATATAACTCAATCCAAAGGTAAAGTTCTGCAGGAACCAGAGGATTACTATAAAGAGCAGCAACACAGTACCAACCCGCACCGCAAATAACTCAGTATTTGTTACGGCGGTCTTCCACAGGTGTCTGGCTGAGGGCTTGCGATAGGGAGGCATCTCAAGAATAAAGGCAGACGGCGGGCTTCGGTAAAAGGTCTTTTCCAGAAAAAAGGCAAGGACAATTGCCACCACTATGCCCAGCAGATAGAGCCCACAGATTACAAAAAAATTACTCACTCCGAAAAAGGCTCCGCCGATTACTGAATATATCGGAAGTTTAGCACTGCAGGACATATATGGAGTTAGCAGTGCGGTCTTTATGCGGATATTCCGGCTCTCCAGATTTTTCGAGGTCATTATAGCGGTAGTGGAGCAGCCAAACCCCATAAGTAGGGTGAAGACACTCCGGCCGGACAGCCCCACTTTAGCAAATATTCCCTCAAGGACAAAAGCGAGCCGGGCGAGATACCCGACCTCCTCCAGAAAGGAAAGGCTGACAAACAGCAGTATAATCTGTGGCAAAAAGGAGAAAACGGTGCCCAGCCCGACCACCAGACTATCCCCCACAAAGGCGATAATCCAGCCGGGAGCATTGCACAGCATAAGCAACTGCACCAGCCCTCCGCCGCAGATATTTACAATCACATAATAAAAGCCGTCGCTCAGCCAGCGCCCGACAGAGGAAAAGGTCAGAAAGAAAATGGTACACATAATGATAAGGAATATAGGCATCGCCAGAAATTTGT